>NZ_JBLQGP010000009.1:0-156143 GCF_047806685.1 Thauera sp. WH-1 | reverse complement strand
GCGCTTCACTTCGTTCGCTGTGATCAACTTACGGCGGGACTTGCACCCGCAGGAGTGCGCCCATGCTGGGCGCACAAAAAAAACGGCGCCGAAGCGCCGCATCCCAAGTGGGAGAGTGGGGGGAAAGCGGATCGTGCTTACATGCTGCGACGGTACTGGCCACCGACCTTGTACAGCGCGTCGGTGATCTGGCCGAGCGAGCAGTAGCGAACCGCATCGACCAGCACCTCGAACACGTTGGTGTTGTCGATCACGGCCTGCTGCAGCTTCGCCTGCCACTTCGGCGCCTCGGCCTTGTTGCGGGCGTGGAAGTCGGCCAGCCGCTTCAACTGGCCCTGCTTTTCTTCCTCGGTCGAACGCGCCAGCTCGATCTCCTGCTGGGCCTGACCCTTCGGGTTAAGGAAGGTGTTTACGCCGATGATCGGGTAGGAGCCGTCGTGCTTCTTGTGCTCGTAGTAGAGCGACTCCTCCTGGATCTTGCCGCGCTGGTAGCCCGTCTCCATCGCGCCGAGCACGCCGCCGCGGCTGGCGATGGCCTCGAACTCCTTGAGCACGGCCTCTTCGACGAGGTCGGTGAGCTCCTCGATGATGAAGGCGCCCTGGTTCGGGTTCTCGTTCTTGGCCAGGCCCCACTCGCGGTTGATGATGAGCTGGATCGCCATCGCACGGCGCACGGATTCTTCGGTCGGCGTGGTGATCGCCTCATCAAAAGCGTTGGTGTGCAGGCTGTTGCAGTTGTCGTAGATCGCGATCAGCGCCTGCAGGGTCGTACGAATATCGTTGAAGTCCATTTCCTGCGCGTGCAGCGAGCGGCCCGAGGTCTGCACGTGGTACTTCAGCTTCTGGCTGCGCTCGTTGGCGCCGTACTTGTTCTTCATCGCCACCGCCCAGATGCGGCGGGCGACGCGGCCGATCACCGAGTACTCGGGGTCCATGCCGTTGCTGAAGAAGAAGGAGAGGTTGGGCGCGAAGTCGTCGATGTGCATGCCGCGCGCGAGGTACGACTCGACGTAGGTGAAGCCGTTGGACAGCGTGAAGGCGAGCTGGCTGATCGGGTTCGCGCCGGCCTCGGCGATGTGGTAGCCGGAGATCGACACCGAGTAGAAGTTCTGCACCTTGTTATGGACGAAGTACTCCTGGATGTCGCCCATCATCTTGAGCGCGAACTCGGTGCTGAAGATGCAGGTGTTCTGGCCCTGGTCTTCCTTCAGGATGTCGGCCTGCACCGTGCCGCGCACGGTCGACAGCGTCCACGCCTTGATCTTGGCGTACTCGTCCTCGGTCGGGTCGCGGCCGTTGTCGGCCTTGAACTTGGCGATCTGCTGGTCGAGCGCGGTGTTGAAGAAGAAGGCGAGGATGATCGGCGCCGGGCCGTTGATCGTCATCGACACCGAGGTGGTCGGCGCGCACAGGTCGAAGCCGTCGTACAGCACCTTCATGTCGTCGAGCGTGGCGATCGACACGCCGGAGTTGCCGATCTTGCCGTAGATGTCGGGGCGCAGGTCGGGGTCGCAGCCGTACAGGGTCACCGAGTCGAAGGCGGTCGACAGGCGGTGCGCCGGCATGCCCTCGGACACCTTCTTGAAGCGGCGGTTGGTGCGGAACGCATCGCCCTCGCCGGCGAACATGCGAGTGGGGTCCTCGCCCTCGCGCTTGAACGCGAACACGCCGGCGGTGTAGGGGAAGGAGCCGGGAACGTTCTCCTTCATCAGGAACTTGAGGGTCTCGCCCTCGTCCTCGAAGTTGGGCAGCGCCACCTTGCGGATCTTGCTGCCGGCCAGCGAGGTGTGCGTGAGCTGGGTGCGGATCTCCTTGTCGCGGATCTTCACCACGTACTCGTCGGCGGCGTAGAGCGCCTTCTCGGTCGGCCACTGCTCGAGCAGCTTCCTGGCCTGCGGGGTGAGCTCGCCGTCCTTCCAGTTGATCAGCTCGTCGAACGAGCCGGCGTCCTTGCCGCACTGCTCGAACAGACCCTTGGCAATCTTCAGCGACTGGCGCTCGCGCGCCACACGCGCCTGCTGCTCGACGTGCTTGTGGTAGCCGCGGACGGTGTCGGCAATCTCGGCCAGGTAGCGGGTGCGGTCGGCGGGGACGATGGCGCGGCCTTCGGACGAGGCCTTCACGCTCACCACCGGCAGCTTGCTCTTGGCGACCTTGAGGCCCTTGCCCACCAGCGCCGGCAGCACGGCCTGGTACAGCGCAGTGACACCGTCGTCGTTGAAGCGCGCGGCCATGGTGCCGAACACCGGCATCTCTTCGGGACGCTGGCTGAACAACTCGCGGTTGCGCTGGTACTGCTTGGCGACGTCGCGCAGCGCGTCCTGTGCGCCCTTGCGGTCGAACTTGTTGATGGCGACGAAGTCGGCGAAGTCGAGCATGTCGATCTTCTCGAGCTGGCTGGCGGCGCCGAACTCGGGGGTCATCACGTACAGCGACAGGTCGACGTAGGGCACGATCGCGGCGTTGCCCTGGCCAATGCCCGAGGTCTCGACGATGACGAGATCGAAGCCCGCCAGCTTGCACGCGGCGATGACTTCGGGCAGCGCGGCCGACACTTCCGAACCGGTGTCGCGGGTGGCGAGCGAGCGCATGTAGATGTTGTCGTGCTCGATCGCGTTCATGCGGATGCGGTCGCCGAGCAGCGCGCCGCCGGTGCGCTTGCGCGAGGGGTCGATCGACACGATGGCGAGCTTGAGCTTGTCGTCCTGATCGAGGCGGAAGCGGCGCACCAGCTCGTCGGTCAGCGAGGACTTGCCCGCGCCGCCGGTGCCGGTGATGCCCAAGGTCGGCACCTTGGTCTTGGCCGCGGCCTCGAGCAGCGCCTTCTTGACCTCGTCGCCGTAGCCGCCGTTCTCGAGCGCGGTGATGATCTTCGCCAGCGCACGGCGATCACCGGCGGCGAGCGCCTTCAGCACCGCGTCGGCCTTCTGCGGCGCGGACTTTGTGACATCGACGTCGCAGCGCTCGACCACGCTGTTGATCATGCCCTGCAGGCCCATCTTGGCGCCGTCCTCGGGCGAGAAGATGTGGGTGACGCCGTACTCGTGCAGTTCCTTGATCTCGGCCGGCACGATCACGCCGCCACCACCGCCGAAGACCTTGATGTGCTCGCCGCCGTTGGCCTTGAGCAGATCGATCATGTACTTGAAGAACTCGACGTGCCCGCCCTGGTAGCTGGTGATGGCGATGCCCTGCACGTCTTCCTGTAGTGCGGCATTGACGATCTCGCCCACCGAACGGTTGTGGCCGAGGTGGATGACCTCGGAGCCGGTCGACTGCAGGATGCGGCGCATGATGTTGATCGAGGCATCGTGGCCGTCGAACAGCGCGGCGGCGGTGACGAAGCGCACCTTGTTCTTCGGCTTGTAGGGCGAAAGCTTGTGCGCAACGCTCAGATCGGTCATGTCGGTCTCCCCCTGGGATGATGAATTTCAATATCTGAATGGTAGAAGCCACGCGACTGCATTGCCATTGCTCCGACGGACTTCAATCATGCAAAATCCGCCAATCACCCACTTCCTCTTTGCCTGCCCACCCGTCCCCACGCCATGCCAACCCGCGAGCCTGCCAACAGCACCGAAAACCGCCGCGACACGCGCAATCGCGCATCGGTCGCCATGGGTTTCGTCACCGGCATGCTGTCGGGCATGCACCGCCAGGGGCGCAACCCGGCGCCACTGCTCGCCGCCACCGGCATCGACCTTGCAGACACCGCCAGCCGCATTCCCTTGCACCGCTACGCGGCGCTCTACAACCGGGTCATCGCCGAACTGGACGACGAGGGTTTCGGACTGTTCAGCCGCAGCATGCCGCCGGGTTGCTTCGAATTCCTGTGCCGCGGCATGCTCGGCGCCCCCACCCTGGCCGAGGCGCTCGGCCGTGCCGGGCGCTTCATGCGCATCGTGCTGCCCGACCTGGAGGTCGCCGTCAGCAGCGCCGCCGACCGCGCCGAACTGCGCATCACCGAGCGCCTGCCGCTCGGCCACGGGCGCGACGATCCCGCGCGCGTGTTTGCCTTCGAGTGGCTGCTGCGCCTGCTGCACGGCGTCGCCAGCTGGTTCGTCGGCCGCGGCCTCGCGCTCGACGCGGTGGACTTCCCCTACCGCCGCCCGCCGCACGCGGACGACTATGCCCTCGTCTACACCGAGCATTCGCGCTTCGCAGCGGAGACCGACGCGCAGGCCGAAGGCGATACGCGCAGCCCCCTCGTTGCCCGCTTCCAGGCCAACCTGCTCGATCTGCCGATCCGGCGTGACGAAGCCGCGCTCGCGGCCTTCCTCGACGGCGCCCCGGGCAAGATCTCGATGCTCTACCGCCGCGACCGCGAGATGGTGTTTCGGGTGCGCGACCTGCTGCGCGACGCCCTGCCACGCAACCTCACGGTCGACGAGGTCGCACGCAGCCTGCACCTGTCCTCGCGCTCGCTGCATCGCCGGCTCGAGGAAGAAGGCTCCGGCTTTCGCATCATCAAGGACGCCATGCGGCGCGACATCGCCCTGTCCCGCCTCGCCAAGACGCGCCAGCCGATCACCCGCATCGCCGCCGAGCTGGGCTATGCCGACACCTCGACCTTCTATCGTGCCTTCGTGGCGTGGACCGGCGTCTCACCCGAACACTTCCGCCGCCGCCTCACCGGCGGGGATACGCCGGCCGCGACCGGCATGACTTGAGTGCGCGCAGGACAATGCACACGGCGCCTGCACGCACTTTGTGCAAACATCACCATATCCCGCCACGCACATGCCGACTGGCCGCCCCAAGACGATGACGACACCCGCGAGCCCAACGCCGGAACTCCCCACGCTCACGCCCGAACTGCGGCGTCGGCACGACCTGCTGCTGGCCGGGCTGGACCTGCTCGATCAGGCCATCGCGGTGTTCGACACCACGCCCAAGCTGGTCACCTGGAACAAGGCCATGGTGCGCCTGCTCGACTTCCCGGAGTCGATGATGCGGGTCGGCACCCCGTTCGAGGATTTCGCCCGCTTCAACGCCGAGCGCGGCGAATACGGACCCGGCGACATCGACACCCTGGTGCGCGAGCGCGTCGCCGCGGCGCGCAGCTTCCAGCCCCACTACGCCGAACGTGCGCGCCCCAACGGCCGCCTGCTCGCCATCCGCGGCGTCCCCATCCCCAACCTCGGTTTCGTCTCGCTATGGACCGACGTCACCGAGCAGCGGCGCTATGAGGCGGTCATCGAGCAGCAGAACGCCCAGCTCGAGGAGCGCGTGCGCGAGCGCACCGCCGAGCTCGAGGCGGCCAACGCCCGGCTCGGGCAGGCCAACATCGAGATCGACGATATCGCCGCCGCCCTGCGCCGCAGTGAGAACCGCCTGCAGCTCATCATCGACTCCATCCCCGCGCTGGTCGCCTACGTCGGCAGCGACGACATCTACCGCTTCGCCAACAAGGGTTACGCCGACTGGTTCGGCTTCGCCAAGGACGAGATCGTCGGACGCAGCATCCTCGACGTGTTCGGCCCGGACAGCTACGCCCAGATCCTGCCGCATCTCGAGCGCGCGCGCGCCGGCGAGCGCGTCAGCTACGAGTACGCCCGCCACCTCGCCGATGGGCGCACCGTGCATGCACGCAGCGTCGTCGTACCCGAGACGGACAGCGCCGGTCGCACGGTGGGTTTCTTCGTCATGTCGATCGACATCACCGAGCAGAAGGCCAGCCAGGCCGCCCTGATCCAGGCGCAGAAGATGGAGGCGGTCGGCCAGCTCACCGGTGGTCTCGCCCACGACTTCAACAACCTGCTCACCATCATCATCGGCAACCTGTCGACGCTGCAGAGCCGCATCGGCGGCGGCTCGAGCGCCGAGTTCGTCACCCCTTCGCTGCAGGCCGCCCGTCGCGGCGCCGAACTCATCCGCCGCCTGCTCACCTTCTCCCGTCGCCAGTCGCTCGAGCCGACGGCCGTCGAGGTCAGCGCCCTGGTACACAACATGACCCACCTGCTGGTGCGCACGCTGGGCGAAACCATTCGCGTGCGCCTGCGCCTGCCCAGCAATCCGCTGTACGCGCTGGTCGACCCGCACCAGCTCGAGAACGCCATCCTCAATCTCGCCATCAATGCCCGCGACGCCATGCCCGAGGGCGGCGAGCTGACCATCACCGTCAAGGCGCGCAGTCTGGAAGCCAAGGTCGCCGCCGTCGGCGAACTCGCCCCCGGCAACTATGTGCAGATCGACGTCAGCGACACCGGCAAAGGCATCGATGCCGCCCTGCTGCAGCGCGTCTTCGAGCCCTTCTTCACCACGAAGCCTTTCGGCAGCGGCAGCGGTCTGGGCCTGTCGATGGTGTATGGCTTCGTGCGCCAGTCCGGTGGCAACATCCGCATCCGCAGCACGCCGGGCGAAGGCACCCACGTGCGCTTCGTGCTGCCGACGACGAACGCCCCGCAAGCCATGGCGCAAGCCGCTGCCGCGGCCGCACAGCCGCAGCCGGTGCTGGACGGCCCGGTGCTGCTGGTCGAGGACGAGCCGGAGGTGCGCAAGGTGGTCCGCATGCAGCTCACCGCCTGCGGCTACCCGGTGATCGAGGCCAGCAACGGCGTGGAGGCCCTGCAATTGCTGGAGAACGTGGACGACATCGCCCTCCTCGTCAGCGACACGGTGATGCCCGGCGGCATCGGCGGGCGCGAGCTCGCCGATGCCGCCCGCCTGCGGCGCCCCACGCTGCCGATCCTGCTCGTCACCGGCTACGCCAGCGAAAGCGCCGCCACCGGCACCGCCGCGGCCGACGTGCCCACGCTGCGCAAACCCTTCGACCAGGCGACGCTGCAGGCCTGTCTGGCAAACCTGCTCGCCCCACCTAAACCGGAGACCGGCCCACGATGACAACGACGCCCGCCGAGGCCACCCCGCCCGCGATCTTCGTCCTTGAGGACGACCCCGAGATCGCCCGTCTGATCTGCATGAGCCTGGCCGAGTACGGCTTCCGCTGCGAACACCTGAGCACCGGGCGCCAGTTCCTGACGCGCGCCCGCCAGGCCGCCCCCGACCTGTGCATCATCGACCTCGGCCTGCCCGACATGGACGGCATGCAGGTCGTGCGCGAGCTGCAGGACGGCAGCCCCTGCGCGGTGCTCATCCTCACCGGACGCAACGACGTCACCGACCGCGTGCTCGGGCTGGAACTCGGCGCCGACGACTACATCGTGAAGCCCTTCGAGCCGCGCGAACTCGTCGCCCGCGTGCGCTCCATCCTGCGCCGCTACCAGCGCTCCGCCGCCCCCGAGGCGAGCGCCGAGCGGAACCTGGCACGCTTTGCCGGCTGGACCTTCGACGCCAGCCGGCACGCGCTGACCGCCGCGGACGGGCGCGAGATCGGCCTTTCCGCGGCCGAAGCCAGCCTGCTCGGCACCTTGCTGCGGCGCCCGAACAAGATCCTGTCGCGCGAGCAATTGCTGGGCGAACGCGACGTCGACCCCTTCGACCGCAGCATCGACGTGCGCATCTCGCGGCTGCGGCGCAAGCTCGACGACGACCCGCAGAGCCCACGACTGATCAAGACCGTGTACGGCGCCGGCTACCTGTTCGCCGCCCAGGTGAGCTGGGAATGAGCACGCGCCACCGCGGGCTCACCCCGCGCACTGCATCTGTCGCTATAATTATGGATTATTAATCCACTAACGCGGAGAACCGCCATGTCGCAGCGCCCCTTCAAGATCCTCGGCATCCAGCAGATCGCCATCGGCGGTCCGAGCAAGGACAAGCTCAAGACCCTGTGGGTCGACATGCTCGGCCTGGAGGTCACCGGCAACTTCGTGTCCGAGCGCGAGAACGTCGACGAGGACATCTGCGCCATGGGCGCCGGCCCGTTCAAGGTCGAGGTGGACCTCATGCAGCCGCTCGACCCGGAAAAGAAGCCGGCGGTGCACACCACACCGCTAAACCACGTCGGCCTGTGGGTGGACGACCTGCCAAAGGCGGTCGAGTGGCTCAGCGCCAATGGCGTGCGCTTCGCCCCGGGCGGCATTCGCCGCGGTGCGGCGGGCTTCGACATCACCTTCCTGCACCCGAAGGGCAACGAGGACTTCCCCATTGGGGGCGAAGGCGTGCTGATCGAACTGGTTCAGGCGCCGGCCGAAGTGGTCGATGCCTTCGCCCGCCTGGTCGGCTGAGGCGCGATCGCCCTGTGCCTACAGGGCGGACGCCGAGAAGGTGTCGCAGGCGCCGAGTTCGCCCTGCTGCAAGCCGATGCGGAACCAGCGCACGCGCTGCGCGGCGCTGCCATGCGTGAAGCCGTCGGGCACCGCGTAGCCCTGCGCCTGCTTCTGGATGCGGTCGTCACCGATCGCACTCGCGGCCGCAAGCCCTTCCTCGACATCGCCCGCTTCGAGCACCTGGCGGCTGCGCTGGGCGTGATGGGCCCACACGCCGGCAAGGCAATCGGCCTGCAGTTCGAGGCGCACCGAGAGCTGGTTGGCCTCGCGCTCGGACACGCGCTGGCGTGCTTGCTGCACCTTGTCCGAAATGCCGAGCAAATTCTGCACATGGTGGCCGACCTCGTGCGCAATCACATAGGCCTGGGCAAAGTCACCCGGCGCGCCAAAGCGGTGGTGAAGCTCGTCGAAGAAGGACAGATCGAGGAAGACCTTGCCGTCGGCGGGACAGTAGAAGGGTCCCATCTGCGCCTGGCCCACACCGCAGGCGCTGCGCGTGGCACCGGTGAAGAGCACCAGTTGCGGCTCCTGGTAGCGCGCGCCCCCGGCACGGAAGATCGGCCCCCAGGTGTCCTCGGTATCGGCCAGGACCATGGACACGAAGCGCGCCGCCTCATCCTCGGCCGCAGGACGTGGCCCGCCCGGCGCGCGGGATTCGATCGCCGGCGGCGCCATCACGCCGCTGTTGAGCACCACGCTCGGGTCGATGCCGAAATACATCGCCACCAGCACCAGCACGACCGTACCGATCCCGATCCGTCCGCCACGTCCGCCCAGCCGCGGCCCGCTCTGCCCGCGCCGGTCCTCGACGTTCCGGCTTTGCCTGCCGTTGCGAAAATCCATGGGACCGCCTCCCTGCGCCGATCGATGATCCAATCTTAGCAGCCGCACTCAAGAAAAAGAGCCCGCTTGCGCGGGCTCTTTTTCTTGAGTGCGGCGGGCTGTTCAGGCTGCCGCGAGACGCTCCCGGCGGATGGCTTCGTAGTCATCCTGCCAGAACCACTTCTGCTCACCGAACGCCGGGACGAGCTGATCGAGCCAGGTGGCCTTGTCGTCGTACTTGGCGAAGAAGGGGCGCTGCACCCAATCGGGGTTCCGCCCCTGGATGAAGCGCAGCACGAAGACCTTCTCGCCCGCGATCTCGGTGATGCCCTGGATCTCCACCTTGCCGGGGCTGGCGCTCATGCTCGGGCCGCGCGCGGTGCGGGCGAGGCCGGAAACCTGCTGGATCGCCTGCTGGTAGATCTCCCACGCGCGCACCAAAGGCACCTCGAAGTAGTTGCGCGCGCCAGTATCGCGCTCGACGAACATGTAGTAGGGCACCAGGCCGAGCTTGACCTCCATCTTCCACAGCTTGGCCCACACCGCCGGGTCGTCGTTGATGTGAGCGATGAGCGGACCCTGGGCGCGGATGACGGCGCCGGTCGCGCGCACGCGGCGGATCGCCGCCTGGGCGGCCTCGGTGTCGAGCTCCTTCCAGTGGTTGTAATGCGCCATCAGGGCAACGTGCTTGCCCGACTCGACGAGTTGGCTGAGCAGGCGCATCAGGTCGTCGGCGTCCTCGGCACCGAGGAAGCGGTGCGGCCAGAAGGTGAGCGCCTTGGAGCCGATGCGGATGGTCTGGATGTGATCGAACTCGGGCTGCAGCAAGGGCTCGAGGTAGTCGCGCAGATGGCGGGTCTTCATCACCATCGGGTCGCCGCCGGTCACCAGCAGATCGGTGACTTCGGTGTGCTGGCGCAGGTAGCTGTGCAGCGCCGAGGCCTCGGACGAGGCGATGCGCAATTCCTTGTCGCCGACGAACTGCGCCCAACGGAAGCAGAAGGTGCAGTAGCTATGGCAGGTCTGGCCCTGACTGGGGAAGAACAGTACAGTTTCGCGGTACTTGTGCTGCATGCCGTCGAGGCGATGACCTTCGTCATCGAGCGGCATGTTCATCTGCATCTGGTCGGCCGGATGCGGATTGAGGGCGTGACGCACCGCGTCGATGGCGCGCTCGAGCTCGTCCTTCGGTGCGTCGCGGCGCAGCAGCTCGGCGATGCGCTCGTAGTGCTCGGGGGCAAGCATGCCGCGCTGCGGAAAAGTGAGCTGGAACAGCGGGTCTTCGGGCACCTTGTCCCAGTCGATGAGCTCATCGATCACGTACTGGTTGACGCGGAAGGGCAGCACCGACGACACCACCTTCATCTCGAAGCGCTGCTCGACCGAGAGCTTCGCGAGCTGCGGGATGCGTTCGAGGTCGCGCTGCGTGTAGACCTTGAAGGGCACCGGATCGAATAGCTCGGCGCCGGAATGGGCCTCCGCTGGGCGCGGGCTCAGGGGCTTGAGGGCATGCACTTGTGCGCTCATGGAACGTCCTCCTTGTGTGCGACTGCTTTATGTATGGCGGGCGACGACGTGTGCGCCGCCCACAGCCCTGCCCCGGATGTGCGTGCATCAGGTGTGGCAATCAGCAGGGGTAAGCTCGTAGGCCAGGCCGCGGGACGCGACGACTGGCAGTTTCATCGCCCGGCGCGCGAAGGCCGGGTTCATGCGGCCTTTGAGGCGCGCCCGCCGGCTGCGGGGCGATGGGTGCGGGGCCGCGTTCGCGGCCCGCTTTGCAGCTCGGCGAGGCGCATCATATGTCACCAAGTTGTTTTGCGCAAATACGACTGAACGAAGCGCGGGAAAGTTCCGGCGCGCAGTGCACAAAAAAAGGGCCTGCTTGCGCAGGCCCCCGCCGACAGGCACCCGGGCACATGGCCCGGGTCTCCCTCCCCATCGATCAAAACGGATAGCGGTTGATGATCACTCGAACTCGATGATGACTTCGTCCACCGACAGGCTGACGCCCGGCCTGGCGACGATCTTCTTGACCTTGCCGTCCTGCTCGGCCTTGAGCACGTTCTCCATCTTCATCGCCTCGATGATCGCCAGCTTCTCGCCGGCCTTGACCTCCTGGCCCTCGGCCACAGCCACCTCGCGCAGCAGGCCCGGCATCGGCGACAGCAGGAACTTCGACAGGTCGGGCGGCAGCTTCTCGGGCATCAGCGACAGCAGGTGGGCGGCGCGCACCGTCATCACCATCGGCTCGACCTGCAGGCCGAAGTGCGAGATGCGGTAGCGCAGGCCCCGACGCTCGATCTGCAGGCAGATCGGCGCGCCATTGACGGTGCCGGTAAACAGCAGGTCGCCGAACTTCCAGTCGGACACGATGTTGTAGCTGCGGCCCTCATGGGTGACGGCGAGACCGCCCGGGATGGGCTGGGTGTGCACCGCGTACTGTTTGCCGCCCATCACCACCACCCAGTCGGAGGCCACCTTGCGGCCGTGCCCGGCAAGCTGGCCCTCGATCTGCACCGCGCGCTCGATGTAGCGGCTACGGGCGAAGGTGGCCACCGCGGCGAGCAGCGCCGGGTCGTCGTGCGGCACCATCGAGGCGTCGAAGCCCTGCGGGTACTCCTCGGCGATGAAGCCGGTGTTAAAGTGGCCCGAGCAGAAGCGCGGGTGCTGCAACAGCGCGGCCTGGAAGGGGATGTTCGAGCTGATGCCGCGGATCACGAAGGCGTTGAGGGCGTCGCGCATGCGCTCGATGGCGTCCTGGCGGTCCTTGCCGTGCACGATGAGCTTGGCGATCATCGAGTCGTAGAACATCGAGATCTCGCCGCCTTCATACACGCCGGTGTCGACGCGCACGCCATTGCCTTCGGCCGGCGCCTGGAACTTCACCAGGCGGCCGGTGGAGGGCAGGAAGCCACGGAACGGGTCTTCGGCGTTGATACGGCATTCCATCGACCAGCCGTCGATCTTCACGTCGGCCTGGCTGAGCGGCAGCTTTTCGCCGTAGGCCACGCGAATCATCTGCTCGACGAGGTCCAGCCCGGTGATGAGCTCGGTCACCGGGTGCTCGACCTGCAGGCGGGTGTTCATCTCGAGGAAGTAGAACTCCTTGGTCGCGCCGGAGACCACGAACTCGACCGTGCCGGCCGATTCGTAGTTCACCGCACGCGCCAGGGCCACCGCCTGCTCGCCCATGGCCTTGCGCATCGCGGGGTCGACGAAGGGGCTGGGCGCCTCCTCGATGACCTTCTGGTGGCGGCGCTGGATGGAGCAGTCGCGCTCGTTCAGGTAGACGTAGTTGCCGTGCGAGTCGCCGAGCACCTGGATCTCGATGTGGCGCGGCTCCAGGACGTACTTCTCGATGAACACGCGGTCGTCGCCGAAGGCGTTGCGCGCCTCGTTGACGCAGGAGGCAAAGCCTTCATGCGCCTCCTTGTCGTTGAAGGCGACGCGTAAGCCCTTGCCGCCACCGCCGGCGGAGGCCTTGATCATGACCGGATAGCCGATCTTCCTGGCGATCTCGACCGCCTCGTCGGGGCCGGAGATGGCGTCGTTGTAGCCGGGAATGGTGTTGACGCCGGCTTCGATCGCGAGCTTCTTGGACTCGATCTTGTCGCCCATCTTGGCGACCGAGTAGTGCTTCGGGCCGATGAACTTGATGCCCTCTTCTTCCAGACGGCGCGAGAACTCGGCGTTCTCCGACAGGAAGCCGTAGCCCGGGTGGACCGCCTCGGCGCCGGTCTGCTTGCAGGCGGCAATGATCTTGTCCATCACCAGGTAGGACTCTTTGGACGGCGCCGGGCCGATGCACACGGCTTCGTCGGCCATATCGACGAAGAGCGCGTCCTTGTCCGCCTCGGAGTGCACGGCGACGGTGGCGATGCCCATCTTGCGGGCGGTCTTGATGACGCGGCAGGCAATTTCCCCGCGGTTTGCGATCAGGATCTTTTTGAACATGTATGTATTCCTCGTGCGCGGATCAGAGCGGGATGTTGCCGTGCTTGCGCCACGGGTTCTCGAGCTGCTTGTCCTTGAGCATCGACAGCGAGCGGCAGATCCGCTTGCGGGTCTCGTGCGGCATGATCACGTCGTCGATGAAGCCGCGCGCGCCGGCCACGAAGGGGTTGGCGAAGCGCTGCTTGTACATGGCTTCGCGCTCGGCGATCTTCTCGGGGTCGTTCTTTTCTTCGCGGAAGATGATCTCGACCGCACCCTTGGGGCCCATGACCGCGATCTCGGCGCTCGGCCAGGCGAAGTTCACGTCGCCGCGTAGGTGCTTGGACGACATCACGTCGTAGGCGCCGCCGTAGGCCTTGCGGGTGATGAGGGTGACCTTGGGCACGGTGCACTCGGCGTAGGCGTAGAGCAGCTTGGCGCCGTGCTTGATGATGCCACCATACTCCTGCGCGGTGCCGGGCATGAAGCCGGGGACGTCGACCAGGGTGACCACCGGGATGTTGAAGGCGTCGCAGAAGCGCACGAAGCGCGCGGCCTTGATCGAGCTCTTGATGTCGAGGCAGCCGGCCAGCACCAGCGGCTGGTTGGCGACGATGCCCACCGGCGAGCCTTCCATGCGCGCGAAGCCGATGATGATGTTCTTGGCGTAGTCGGGCTGCAGCTCGAAGAAGTCGCCGTCGTCGACCATCTTGACGATCAGCTCCTTCATGTCATACGGCTGGTTGGGGTTGCTCGGCACCAGGGTATCGAGCGAGTGGTCGAGGCGGTCCGCCGGGTCGACGCAGGGCACGACCGGCGGCTTGTCGCGGTTGCTGCCGGGAATGTAGCCCACCAGGCGGCGGGTCATCATCAGCGCTTCGACGTCGTTCTCGAAGGCGAGGTCGGCCACGCCCGACTTCGTCGTGTGGGTCACCGCTCCGCCGAGCTCCTCGGCGGTGACTTCCTCGTGCGTCACCGTCTTCACGACTTCGGGACCGGTCACGAACATGTAGGACGAGTCCTTGACCATGAAGATGAAGTCGGTCATCGACGGCGAATACACCGCACCGCCGGCGCACGGCCCCATGATCAGCGAGATCTGCGGCACCACGCCCGAGGCCAGCACGTTGCGCTGGAACACGTCGGCGTAACCGCCGAGCGAATCGACGCCTTCCTGGATGCGGGCGCCGCCCGAATCGTTGAGGCCGATGACCGGCGCGCCGACCTTCATCGCATGGTCCATGACCTTGCAGATCTTCTCGGCGTGGGTCTCGGACAGCGAGCCGCCGAACACGGTGAAGTCCTGCGAGAACACGAACACCAGACGACCGTTCACGGTGCCGTAGCCGGTGACGACGCCGTCGCCCGGGATATGATCGGCGTCCATGCCGAAGTCGTTGCAGCGGTGCTCCTTGAACATGTCCCACTCTTCGAAGCTGTCGTCGTCGAGCAGCAGCAGGATGCGTTCGCGGGCGCTCAGCTTGCCCTTGGCGTGCTGAGCGTCGATGCGCTTCTGGCCACCGCCGAGGCGGGCCTTTTCGCGCTTTTCCTCTAGCTGGCGGATGATGTCGTGCATTGATGACCTCCTGTCGGATCTCTGTATTGCGTCGGGCCGGCCGCTACGACGGCCCCTTGTTTGTCAGGCTTGCAGATGGCCGAGCAGCCGCAGCGCGGCGACGGAGGGGGTGGTGCTGCCCTCCTCCACCGCCCGCGACAGCGCCGGCAGTTCGTCCTTGACCCGGGGATGGCTGCGAAAGCGGCTGCGCAGCCCCGAGTCGATCATTTCCCACATCCAGGCCAGGGCCTGGTGGCGCCGCTTGGCGTCGAGCTCGCCGGACGCGGTGAGCGCCTGGCGGTAGTCGGTCACCGCCCTCCAGAATTCGGCGATGCCGTCCTTCTTCAGTGCCGACAGCGTCAGTACCGGCACCGTCCAGTTGGGGCTGGCCGGGCGCAGCATGTGCAGCGCGGTCTTGATCTGCGACTTCGCCCGCATCGCCGCTGCCGGGTCGATGTCGGCCTTGTTGATGACGATCAGGTCGGCGATCTCCATGATCCCCTTCTTGATCGCCTGCAGGTCATCGCCGGCATTGGGCAGTTGCAGCAGGCAGAAGATGTCGGTCATGCCGGCGACCGCGGTCTCGCTCTGCCCCACCCCCACCGTCTCGACGATGACCACGTCGAAGCCGGCGGCCTCGCACACCAGCAGGGTCTCGCGCGTCTTCTCCGCCACCCCGCCCAGGCTGCAGGCCGAGGGGCTGGGGCGGATGAAGGCGGCGGTGTTCTGGCTCAGCAGCTCCATGCGCGTCTTGTCGCCGAGGATGGAACCGCCGGTGACCGAAGACGACGGGTCGACCGCCAGCACCGCCACCCTCAGCCCCTGCTCGATGAGGTAGAGGCCGAGCGCTTCGATGAAGGTGGACTTGCCCACCCCCGGCACGCCGGAGATGCCCACCCGCATGGCCCCGCCGGTGTGCGGCAGCAGGGCTTCCAGCACGTGGCGGGCACGCTCCTTGTGATCCTCGCGCAGGGACTCGATGAGCGTGATCGTCTTCGCCAGCGGACGCAGCTGACGGCCGAGCACGCCCTCGACCAGCGCGCGGTCGGCGATGTCGAGCGCCGTCATCAGGCCTTGGCGCGAGCCGCGCGGATCTGCTTGAGCACTTCGCGCGCCGCGGCCGGAATCGGCGTGCCGGGCCCGAAGATGCCCTTGGCCCCCGCGGCGTAGAGCGCGTCGTAGTCCTGCGCCGGGATCACGCCGCCGACGAAGGTGATGATGTCGTCGGCGCCGAGGCGCTTGAGCTCATTCACGATCTGCGGCACCAGCGTCTTGTGGCCGGCGGCGAGGCTGGAGCAGCCCACCGCGTGCACGTCGTTCTCCACCGCGTGGCGCGCGGCCTCTTCCGGCGTCTGGAAGAGCGGGCCGATGTCGATGTCGAAGCCGAGGTCGGCGAAGGCCGAGGCGACGACCTTGGCGCCACGGTCGTGGCCGTCCTGGCCGAGCTTGGCGATCATGATGCGCGGACGGCGGCCTTCTTCGGCGACGAAGGCTTCGATGTCGGCCTTGAGGGCCTTCCAGTCTTCCTGTTCTTCCACAACGGCTCCATAGACGCCGGATACGGCTTGCGGGTTGGCGCGGTAACGGCCGAAGACCTTCTCCAGCGCATCCGACACCTCGCCGACCGTGGCACGCAGGCGGATGGCCTTGACCGACAGATCGAGCAGGTTGCCTTCGCCAGTCTCGGCGCACTTCGTCAGCGCATCCAGCGCAGCCTGCACTGCTGCCGCGTCACGGGTGGCACGGACCTGCTTGAGACGGGCGATCTGGGCTTCGCGCACGGCGTGGTTGTCGATATCGAGGATGTCGATCGGGTCTTCCTTGGCGAGCTTGTACTTGTTCACGCCGACGATGACGTCCTTGCCCGAATCGATGCGCGCCTGCTTGTCGGCGGCGCACTCCTCCACCTTCATCTTGGCCCAGCCCGACTCGACCGCCTTGGTCATGCCGCCCATGGACTCGATCTCTTCGATCAGCGCCCAGGCCTTGTCGGCCATGTCCTGGGTCAGCTTTTCCATCATGTAGGAGCCGGCCCAGGGGTCGACGACGTTACAGATGTGGGTCTCTTCCTGGATGATGATCTGGGTGTTGCGCGCGATGCGGGCGGAGAACTCGGTGGGCAGCGCGATCGCCTCGTCGAGCGCGTTGGTGTGCAACGACTGGGTGCCGCCGAACACCGCGGCCATGGCCTCGATGGTGGTGCGGACGACGTTGTTGTAGGGGTCCTGCTCGGTGAGCGACCAGCCCGAGGTCTGCGAGTGCGTGCGCAGCATCATCGACTTCTGGCTCTTGGGGTTGAACTGCTTCATCAGCCGCCACCACAGCAGACGCGCGGCGCGCATCTTGGCGATCTCGAGGTAGAAGTTCATGCCCACCGCCCAGAAGAAGGACAGGCGGCCGGCGAAGGTGTCGACGTCCATGCCGGAATTGATGCCGGTGCGGACGTACTCGAGGCCATCGGCAAGCGTGAAGGCGAGCTCGATGGCCTGGTTGGCGCCCGCTTCCTGGATGTGATAGCCGGAGATCGAGATGCTGTTGAACTTCGGCATGTGCTGCGCGGTGTAGCCGAAGATGTCGGCAATGATCTTCATCGACGGCGTGGGCGGATAGATGTAGGTGTTCCGCACCATGAATTCTTTGAGGATGTCGTTCTGGATCGTGCCCGAGAGCTTGTCCTGGCTGACACCCTGCTCTTCGGCGGCGACGATGTAGCCGGCGAGGATCGGCAGCACGGCGCCGTTCATGGTCATTGACACCGACACCTTGTCGAGCGGGATGCCGTCGAAGAGAATCTTCATGTCCTCGACCGAGTCGATCGCCACGCCGGCCTTGCCGACGTCACCCGTCACCCGCGGGTGGTCGGAGTCATAGCCACGGTGGGTCGCAAGGTCGAAGGCGACCGACACACCCTGGCCGCCGGCGGCGAGCGCCTTGCGGTAGAAGGCGTTGGAGGCCTCGGCGGTGGAGAACCCCGCGTACTGACGGATGGTCCACGGCTTGACCGCGTACATCGTGGGCTGCGGGCCGCGCAGGAAGGGCTCGAAGCCCGGCAGCGTGTCGGCATGCCTGAGGTCGGCGGTGTCGGCCTTGGTGTACAGCGGCTTGACGACCAGCCCCTCGGGCGTAATCCAGTTGAGCTTGCTGATGTCGCCGCCCGGGGAATGCTTGGCGGCGGCCTTGTTCCAGGCCTCGAGGTCGGGCTGCGGATAGATGGGCTCGTTGGCGTCGTTGGTCTGCGACATGAAAAACCTCTTTGCTTCGGCAGCTCACGGAGCCGCGGGTCGATGAGTGAATCCGGGCCAACCTGATGGGACCAGGACAGGAACAAGCCAGCGCGTGCGGGCACTGGACCCCATGCGCCAACGAGGCCGCTCATGGCATGCCACGAGCGGCCGTCGACGCTCCAACGGGCGACGTGCCCCCTCTGCTGCACCGGGTGCATGCCCGGCGCCTCCCATGCCACGTCGCACACTGGAAGTTGACTTGTTCAACAGAGGTAATAATACTTTATCCATAATTATGAACGCAATGGGCGCGCGCATCGTTTCCTTCTGCGCCTGCCCTGCCCGCCTCTCGCGCCGGAACCATCACACGACACCACATGAACGCGTCCCGAATCGCGCCGATGGCGCTCTACCAGGAAGTGGCCGAGCGCCTGCGCCAGCGCATCTTCTCGCATGAACTGCCCCCTGGCACCTGGGTGGACGAGCAGGCGCTGGCCGAGCAGTACGGGATTTCGCGCACGCCGCTACGCGAGGCGCTGAAAGTGCTCGCCTCCGAGGGCTTGGTGACGCTCAAGCCTCGCCGCGGCTGCTACGTGACCGAGATTTCCGAGCGCGACCTGGACGAGGTCTTCAGCGTCATGTCGATGCTCGAGGGCGAATGCGCACGCGCCTCGACCACACGCGCCACCGATGCCGACCTCACCCGGCTGCGCGCCATTCACGCCGACCTGGAGAAGGCGGCGGCGGCCAACGACATCGACGGCTTCTTCGAGGCCAACCAGGCCTTCCACCGCAGCCTGCAGGAAATCGCTGACAACCGCTGGCTGCTGCACGTGATCGAGGATCTGCGCAAGGTGATCAAGCTTTCGCGTCACCACTCGCTGTTCTCCGAAGGCCGACTGGAGCAATCGCTGGCCGAGCACCGGGACATCCTGCAAGCCTTGCTCGCGCGCGACGGCGAAGGCGCAGAACGCCTGATGCGCCACCACATCCTCAGCGGCCGCGCCGCCCTCGCCCGCATCGCCGACGCAAAGCTGGAAACAAGCGCCTGAGGCTGCCCGCCCTCACTCCTGAGCAGCGACGACGACCATGCCGCCCTCGCGCGTGACCAGCACCTGATCGATGCGGTGGTTGTCGATGTCGACCACCTCGAACTTGTAGCCGGCATACACCACGAAATCGGTGCGCTTGGGCACCTTGCGCAACCGGTACATCAGGAAGCCGGCGACCGTCTCGTAGTTCTGGAAACCCTCGAACACATCGATGTCGAGCGCCTGCATGACGTCCTCGATCGGCGTGACGCCGTCGATCAGCCAGGAGTTGTCGTCGCGACGCACGATGAGTTCCTCCTGGAAGGGGCTCACCAGGTCGCCCATCACCGTGCTCATGACGTCCTGCAGCGACAGCAGGCCGACGACCAGCGCGTACTCGTTGAGCACCAGGGCGAAGTCTTCCTTCGCGTCGCGAAAGCGTTCGAGCGCCTCGAACAGGGTCAGCGTGTCCGGCAGCATCAGCACCTTGCGCACGATCGGCTGGGTGCGCAGCGACAAATCCTTGCCATGCAGGATGCGCGGCAGGATGTCCTTCGCGTCCACATAGCCGATCACGCTGTCGATACCGTCCTCGCACACCGGGAACTTGCCATGCGGATGCTCCGCGATCTTGCGCCGGATGCTCTCTTCCGACTCGCTGAGCGTGAGGAAGACGATGCTCTCGCGCGAGGTCATGGCCGAGGGCACGATGCGCGAGTCGAGCTCGAACACATTGCTGATCAGGTGCTGCTCCTGGCGCAGCAACGCACCCGCCTGGGCGCCGGCATCAGCCATGGCGACGATGTCGGCGGGCGTGATGTCCTCGGTGCGCACGCTGGGAATCTTCAGCACGCGGAAGATGCGGTCGGCCAGGCCGTTGAATACCCACACCACCGGCGCCAGGATCCAGGTGCACACCTGCATCGGCTGCACCAGCGCCACCGCCACGCGCTCGGGCTGCACCAGCGCGAGGCGCTTGGGCATCAGGTCGGCGAACAGCACGAACAGCGCGGTGACGAAGCTGAAGGACAGCACGAAGCTCACCGTGCCCAGGCTCGGCCCGTCGTATAGCGGTCTCAGGAAGGCCGCGACATAGGGCGACAAGGCCTGTTCGCCGACGATGCCACCGAGGATGGCGACCGCATTGAGGCCAATCTGCACCACGGTGAAGAAGTTGCCCGGACTGTCCTGCAGCGCGAGCACGCGCTGGGCATTGGCGTGACCGCCTTCGGCCATCAAGCGCAGCTTGATCTTGCGCGACGCGGCGAGCGAGATCTCGGACATCGAGAAGAACGCACTCGCCGCGATCAGCACGAAAATGATGAACAACTCGTTGACCAGCACGATCACTCCTTTGGGAAAGGCCCCGCCGGAAGGCAAAACCACAGGGGATACGGCGCCGAGTCTATCACTTCGCCATGACACGCCCTGCGCCGCGGCGCCTCACAGGGCCGGCGCCATAAAGGCGAAACCCCGCGCGGCACCGGGCCGCAGCGGGGTTTCGGGGCAGCGCCGTCAGGACCTGCGTCCGCGGCCCTCGCGCGTCAGACGACGATCAGTGGGCAGACGCGGTGGCCGCGCCGACACCGGTCTGCGCACGCACGTACTGGTCCTCGAACGCTTCCTTCTCGTCCTTCGCAGCCTGGCTGCGGTCCAGCGTGGAGAACAGCCAGGTCATGAAGAAGGCGATCGGCATCGAGAACAGCGCCGGCTGGGTGTAGGGGAAGATGGCCGACTCGAAATGCAGCACATCGACCCACACCGACTTCGACAGCACGACGAACAGCACCGCGCTGATCAGACCGGAGT
The DNA here is from genome assembly GCF_047806685.1 of Thauera sp. WH-1. Classification (NCBI taxonomy): domain Bacteria; kingdom Pseudomonadati; phylum Pseudomonadota; class Betaproteobacteria; order Rhodocyclales; family Zoogloeaceae; genus Thauera; species Thauera sp. WH-1. The sequence goes on along the minus strand of NZ_JBLQGP010000009.1, from coordinate 135,598 downwards.
AGCCGCCCCACAGCGCGCCCCGGGTAGTGAGGCCCTGCCAGTACATCGACAGGATCAGCACCGGGAAGTTGGCCGAGGCGGCGACGCCGAAGGCCAGCGCCACCATGAACGCGATGTTCATGTTCTCGAAGGCGATGCCGAGCAGGATGGCGACGATGCCCAGCCCGATGGTGGCGAACTTCGACACCCGCAGCTCGGTGGCCTCGTTGGCCTTGCCCTTCATGATCACGCGCGAATAGATGTCGTGCGAGATCGCCGACGCACCGGCCAGCGCCAGGCCGGCCACCACCGCGAGGATGGTCGCGAAGGCCACCGCCGACAGGAAGCCGAGCAGCAGGTTGCCGCCGACCGCCTGCGCCAGGTGCATGGCGATCATGTTGCCGCCGCCGACCACCTTGCCGCCGATCTGGCCGCCCTCGAAGAACGCCGGGTTGGTGCCGACGATCAAGATCGCGCACAGACCCATGATGGCGATGACGTTGAAGAAGTAGGCAACGATGCCCGACGCGTACAGCACCGACTTGCGCGCTTCCTTGGCGTCGGTCACGGTGAAGAAGCGCATCAGGATGTGCGGCAGGCCGGCGGTACCGAACATCAGGCCGAGGCCGAGCGAGATGGCGGTCACCGGATCGGCCAGCAGGCTGCCCGGCGCAAGCAGGTTCACACCCAGACGATGCACTTCCATCGCGCGGTTGGTCAGCTCGTCGAAGCTGAAGCCGAACTGGCTGAAGGCCAGCAGACCCACGGTGGTGCCGCCGATCAGCAGCATGCAGGCCTTGATGATCTGCACCCAGGTGGTGGCGACCATGCCGCCGAAGGTGACATAGATCATCATCAGCGCGCCGACAACGAACAGCGCGACGGTGTAGTCGAGGCCGAACAGCAGCTTGATGAGCTGACCGGCACCGACCATCTGCGCGACCAGGTAGAAGCACACCACGGTCAGCGAGCTGACTGCCGCCATCGTGCGCACCTTGCCCTGGTTGAGGCGGTAGGCGGTGATGTCGGCGAAGGTGAACTTACCCAGGTTGCGCAGGCGCTCGGCCATCAGGAACAGGATGATCGGCCAGCCGACGAAGAAGGCGATCATGTAGATGTAGGCATCGACGCCCTGCATGTACATCATCGCGGTGAGGCCGAGCAGCGTGGCTGCCGACATGTAGTCACCGGCAATCGCCAGACCGTTCTGGAAGCCGGTGATGCCGCCGCCGGCGGTGTAGAAATCGGCGGTCGACTTGGTGCGGCTCGCTGCCCAGTAGGTGATGCCCAGGGTCAGCAGCACGAACACGAAGAACATGCCGATGGCGTGGAGGTTGAGCGGCTGCTTCTCCATCTGGCCCATGTCGCCCTTGGCCAGCGCGAGCGCGGGCAGAGACATGACCAGCAGGCCGGCGCCGAGGCGCGAAAGGAGCTTGGCGTCCATCATTTCTCCTCCTTCCAGGCGGCCTGGACGATTTCCTTGTTGATGTCGTCGAACTCGCCGTTGGCGCGCCGCACATAAACGAAGGTCAAGACCCAGAAGAAGATGAACTGGAACAAGCCGGCCGCAATGCCGAAGGTGAGGTTGCTGCCCTCAATCAGGCGGCTGCCGATGAGCCCGGGCGCGAAGGCGACGAGCAGCACGAAGCCGTAGAACATGATCAGGACGATCGCCGCGAGGATGCCCGCAAAGCGGGTCCGCTTGGCCACCAGCTCCTGGAAGCGTGGGTTGCGCCGGATGTGCGCATACATTGAGACAGACACTTCTCCCTCCTCATGGATAAGCAACGTAAAACCGCATTGCCCTCCACCCTCCTCTGGCCGAGCGCTCCGTCTGACGCGGGGTATCGGCAGCGCGGATGATATATCATCCATAAGAGTCCATACCACCCCGTATGGAAAAATTTAATCGCCGATAGCCCTGCTTGCCGATGAACTCGAGAATCGATTGTGAAATCAATGCCGGTGTCGCCACCGTGACCCTGCACAACCCCGCCAAGCTCAATGCGGTCAACGCCGCCATGTGGCGCGGCCTGTCCGCTGCGATGCAAGGCATCGCCGCCGCCGACGGCGTGCGCTGCGTGATCCTGCGCGGCGCCGGCGACGAGGCCTTTGCCGCCGGCGGCGACATCGAGGAATTCCGCACCGTGCGAGCGACGGTAGACGGCGCCCTGCACTATCACGACGACCTCGTCGCCAGCGCGCTCGACGCCATCCGCAACTGTGCCGTGCCGACCGTGGCGGCGATCCGCGGCGCCTGCGTCGGCGGCGGGCTGGAGATCGCCGGCTGCTGCGACATCCGCATCGGCGGCGAGTCCGCGCGCTTCGGGGCGCCGATCAACCGTCTGGGGTTCTCGATGTATCCGGGCGAGATGGCCGGCCTGCTCGCCTTGGTGGGGCCGGCGGTGGTGCTCGAGATCCTGCTCGAAGGCCGCATCCTGGGCGCACGGGAGGCGCTGCAGAAGGGTCTGCTGAGCCGGGTGGTGGACGACGAGCGGGTGTTCGAGGAGGCCGCTGCCACCGCGGCCCGCATCTGCGCCGGCGCACCGCTGGTGGCACGCTGGCACAAGCAGTGGGTGAGGCGCCTGATGGCGGGCGGCGCGCTGAGCGAGGAGGAAAAGCGCCAGGCCTTCGACTTCCTCGCGACCGAGGACTACCGCGAGGGGCTCAGCGCCTTTCTGGAGAAGCGCACGCCGGTGTTCAAGGGTCGCTAGCGCCACAGGTGACGCGGACCAAGTGCTTCCGCCCGGGTGTTGCGCCTCAGTCGGGCAGCGGCTCGGTATCCACGTACTCCTCCACCCCCATTCCGCGCAACTGATAGCCCGCCACGCCCATCTCCGAATCCACCCGGCCCACCGCCATTACGCCCTCCACCCACACCGGCAGCATGTTCCAGCCCGCGGGCACCGGCTTGTCCGGGATCACATGAATGAGCTGGTTGGCGGGTGGCGGCGGCACATGCACGCAGGCGCCGAAATAGGGCACGAGCAGGAACTCGCTGATCTGCTCGCCGCTGGTCTCGAGCGGCACCAGAAAACCCGGGATACGCACGCGCTCGCCCGCCAGGCGCTCGACCACGGGCGCGCGGTCCCATTCCTCGCGCATGCGCTGCAGCGCATCCATGGCACGCGGATCGTTGTCGCCGAGCTCGTCGAGCTTGAGGTCGGCGAAGAAGGCCTCCGGGTTCCAGTCTGCCGGGATCAGGTCGTCCCAACTGATCTCGCGGAACGCGCCGACCGCGCCACCGGCTGGTGCGGCGAGGCGATCGCCGACCTGATACTCGCCGCCACGGGCCGCCGGGGCCTGGGCGAAGGCCGGTGTCAGCGCCGCCGCCAGCAGCACGAAGGATGCGCCGATCGCGGCGCGCAACACGCTTGCATTGATCATTGAAGAATCCGTCTCGATAGGTTCGACATCCGCTCGCCCGGTCACACCCGGATGGTCATGCCGTCGGCGAGCGAATAGCGGTAGGCGCGCAGCGCCGGCACCAGGCTCGCCAGCACGCTGGCGGCGAACACCGCTGCCAGCAGGCGCCACTCTCCCGACGCCGGCCAGCCCAGGCTCAGTTGCAGGCCGTGATTGGCACTCAGCCAGGGCGCCAGCGCAGCGCTCGCACCATACAGCAGCGCGAGGCCGAGCGCGATCCCGCCCAGCGCCAGCAACACGCTCTCGAGCGCGAGCAGCGCGAACACCTGGCGCGGACTCGCCCCGAGGGCACGCAGGATGGCCAGCTCGCGGCGGCGCTCGCCCAGGCTCGCCACCACCACCGCGACCATGCCGGCCAGCCCCACCACGACCACCAGCGCCGACACCGCGAGCAGCGCCTGCTCGGCAATGCCGACCAGGCTCCAAAGCTCTTGCAGCGTGGCGCCGGGCAGGATGGCGGTCAGCGCCTCGTCACCATACGTGTTGATCTGGCGCTGCACGCGGAACACCGCGGTCCGGCTCTGTAGCCCGACCAGGGCCGCGGTGACCGACTTGGGCTGCAGATCGAACTTGCGCACGTGCTCGGGCGCGATGCTCAGGCCCGGGACGGGCGCGCCAGCGTGCCAGTCCAGGTGGATGGCCTCGATGCCCTCGAGACCGACCAGCAGCGCGCGATCAACCGGCGTGCCGCTGCGCGCGAGGATGCCGACGACGGTGAAGGGCTTGTCGTCGTGGTCGGCGAAGCGCGGCCCACCCTGCCCGCCGAGACTGCCATGGCTGAGGACGATCTGCTGTCCGATGCGGTAGCCGAAGCGAGCCGCCACCTCGGCGCCCAGCACGACCTCGAAGATGCCGCTGGTCTCCGCGGGGGCATCCGCGAACGAGCGGCCCTGCTCAAAACGCAGCGCACGCCGCTCGCCATGCCGGTAGTGCTCGAAGAAGCCCGCCGTGGTGCCGATGACACGATGGCCGCGGTGCGCGTCGCCGAGCGAGATCGGCACCAGCCACTGCACCTGCGGCAGCGCGGCAATGTGCTCGATGCTGGCCCACGACACGTTGTTGGTGGCGCTACCGAGGTGAAAGACCGAATACAGCAGCAGCTGCACCGGTCCGCTGCGCGCGCCCACCACCAGGTCGGTCCCGGAGATCGTCTGTGCAAAGCCGGCGCGGGCGTCGTTGCGCAGACGCTCCACGCCCAGCAACAAGGCCACGGCGAGCGCCACCGCGACCACCGTCAGCACCACCGACAGGCGGCGATTGGCGATGCTGCGCAAGCTCAGCGCCAGCACCGGCGTCATGACAGCTGCCCCGCCGGCAGCCGCGTGCGCGCTGGCCGCGTCTGCAGTGGCTGCGCAGCCGCGCGGTTGAGACGGTCGAGCTCGAGCACGCGGTCGAAATGGGCTGCCAGGCGCTGGTCGTGACTGACGAAGAGCAGCGCAGCGCCGGCTGCCGCGCACTCTTCGAGCAGCAGCTCGATGAAAGCCTGCTGGCGGTCGGCATCGAGCGCCGAGGTCGGCTCGTCGGCCACGACCAGGCCGGGGCGTCCGATCAGCGCGCGCGCCGCCGCCACGCGCTGCTGCTGGCCGACCGACAGCGCCGCCGCCGGGCGTTCGAGCAGCGCCGCATCGAGGTCGAGCCGCGCGGCCAGGCGCGCCACCTCGGCTGCGGGCGTGCTGCCGGCGGCGGCCACCCGGGCGCGCCGCTGCCGCGAGAAGCGGCACGCAAGCTGGATGTTGTCGCGCGCCGAAAGCCAGGGCAGCAGGTTGAAGAGCTGGAACACGAAGCCGACATGATCGGCGCGAAAGCGGTCCCGCGCCCCTGCCGACAACGCACCGAGCGCCTGACCGGCAACGCTGACCGAGCCCGCCTGCGGCAGGACCACGCCACCGACCAGCGACAGCAGGGTGGTCTTGCCACTGCCGCTGGGACCGCGCAGGAACACCCGCTCGCCAGCCGCGATCTCGAGCGCGTCGAGCGCAAGGCAGTCGGCGGGCGCGCCCGGCCAGCGATAGCGCACACCCTCGAGGCGTACGGCCGCCGCCGCAGGGGCGCTCACCGTCGTCGCGCCTGCAAGGCCCGAGGCGTCGCTCACAGCGACAGCACCGCTGCGCCGGGCTTGAGCACCGCCGCCCCCTGCCCGCCTTCCGCCGCGCGTACTGCTCGCAGTTCGCGCAGGCGTGGGAAGGCATCGAACAGCTCGACGCGGAGGGCGTCGAGTGCCGCGGGACGGGCACACTCGAAGCGGTAGGTGGCGATCAGGTCCGCATGGCCCTCACGCGCGCCAGCACCGTGGTCGTGGTCGTGGTCGTGGTCGTGGTCGTGGTCGTGGTCGTGGTCGTGGTCGTGGTCGTGGTCGGCAGGCTGTTCCTTTCCGGCCTGCCGCGGCCAGGGCGATTCGAGCACCGTCCCGGCGAGCACGCAGCCCGCCGCCGCAGGCAACACGAAGAGCTCGGCGCCCTGGCCGAGGCGGGCCTCCGCATCCGCCAGTGCGGCGCGCTGTGCGGCGGTGGCCGGCGCATGCTCGAAGCCGACCAGATTGTCGAGCGGCGTGCTCAGTTCGATGACAAGCTCAGGCCCCTCGATGGCGACACTCAAATGGGCGACGCCATGTTCATGGGCGCCGTGGGCGTGCTGGGCGTGGGCCGTCGACATCAAGGCACCGGCACAAGCGGCAAGCACCGCCAGGCGAGAAACGGCGGCAAGCGGGGGGTCCATCGTGATTCGAGTGATCATGCGCGTTCAGGGCTCATTGATTGACTGTAGGCCGGAGGGCGGCGGCGAGGTTTCGACGCCCGGCTGCGCCCGAGGTTCTTCTAATGCTACAATGTTGCATCAAAGAAGCGCCAGTCAGTTGCCTGCCTCCACTCGTCCCACGCTCATGTCCGCCCACGTCCCCAGCTCCGCCCGCGAACTGATCGCTGCCCATGGCGGCCGGGTCACACGCACCCGCGTCGCGGTCATCGAGGCCCTGCGCGCCTCCGGCCATCCGCTGTCGCATGACGAGATCGGCGCCGAGCTCGCCGCAGCCGCCATTCCGCACGACCGCGTGACCCTCTATCGTGCGCTCGAGTGGCTGGTCGAGCAGGGCATTGCGCAGCGTATCGCCGGCGGCGAGCGTGCCTGGCGTTTCGAGATCCGGCGCGAGGATGCCCATCGCCACGCCCACTTCCATTGCGACCGCTGCGGCCAGATCCTGTGCCTGGAAGACGTGCCCGCCACGGCCAGCCCCGCGCTGCCGGCCGGCTTCGAACTCGACCGCGCCGAGCTCGTTCTGCACGGCGCCTGCGCCGACTGCGGCCGCCGTGGCGTGGCGGAGGGCTCGCGATGAGTCGCCACGATCACGGGGTAGTCACGGCGCCCCAGCAGGCGCAACCGCAGGCTCACTCGCCCTCGCCGCCGCACGGCCAGGCCGCCGCTGCGTCGACCACCCGCCATCGTCACGCCGAGCGCGGCGGCGATCGCCCCTTGCCCGCGCGCAGCCTGCTCGGCGCCGGCCTGGGGACACGTCTCGGAGTCGCGGCGGCTGCGCTCGCGCTGCTGTGGGTGACCATTCTGTGGGCCTTGGGCTGACATGGATCTCGCGTTGCCCCCCATGATCCGCCTCGACAATCTGACCCTGGGCTATGACCGCCACCCGGCGGTGCACCACCTGTCGGGCGAGATTCCCGCCGGCGCGCTGGTGGCGGTGGTCGGCCCCAATGGCGCTGGCAAGTCCACCTTGCTGAAGGGTATCGCGGGCGAGTTGCGCCCGATCGGCGGCCGCATCGTCATGCCTGCGCTGCCTGCCGGCGGCGTGGCCTACATGCCGCAGCGCGGCGAGATCGACCATAGCTTCCCGGTGTCGGTGTTCGAAGTCGTCGCCATGGGCCTGTGGCACGAAATTGGCGCCTTCGGCGGCCTCGCGCGCGCGCAGCGCCAGCGTGTGCGCGAGGCCTTGTCCGCCGTCGGCCTGTCGGGCTTTGAGTCGCGACCGATCGGCTCCTTGTCGGGCGGCCAGTTGCAGCGGGCGCGCTTCGCACGGCTGATCCTGCAGGATGCGCCGCTGATCCTGCTCGACGAACCCTTCGCCGCCATCGACAGCCGCACCGTGGACGACCTCGTCGCCCTGATCCTGGGCTGGCACGCCGAAGGCCGCACGATCCTCACCGTGGTGCATGACCTCGAGCAGGTCCGCCGCCACTTCCCCACTGCGCTGCTGCTGTCGCGCGAGCCGGTCGCCTTCGGCCCCACGGCCCAGGTGCTGACGCCCGAACTGCTGGCGCGGGCCCGCCGCCTGTCCGAAGCCTTCGACGAGCACGCGCCCGAATGCCACATCGAGGACCTGGCCGTGCTGCCGCCACCGACCGGGCCCGGACACGACCACGGGCACGCGCATGCTCACGCCGCGCACGATCATCGCCAACGCTCGTAAAGGGCCTCACTCCGCCATCGCGCCCCTTCCCCGTGACCGAATTCCTCCTGACCCCCTTCACCGAGTTCGCCTTCATGCGCCGCGCGCTTGCCGGCTGCCTGGCGCTCGCGCTTGGGGCCACGCCGGTCGGCGTGTTCCTGCTGCTGCGCCGCATGAGCCTGATGGGCGACGCCATGAGCCACGCCATCCTGCCCGGCGCCGCACTCGGCTATCTGGCCTTCGGCCTGTCGCTGGGCGCGATGACCGTGGGCGGCATCATCGCCGGCCTGGTGGTGGTGCTGGCAGCCGGTCTCGTGACACGCGCCTCCATCCTCAAGGAGGACGCCAGCCTGGCGGCCTTTTACCTGCTGTCGCTGGCGGCCGGGGTGATGATCGTGTCGCTGCGCGGGCGCAACCTCGACCTGCTGCATGTGCTGTTCGGCTCGGTACTGGCGCTCGACGATGCCTCGCTGCTGCTCATCGCCAGCATCGCCAGCGTCACCGTGGTCTGCCTCGCCATCCTGTTTCGCCCGCTGGTGATGGAGTGCTTCGATCCCGCCTTTCTGCGCGGGGTCAGTCGCTGGTCGCCGGTGGCGCATTACGGCTTTCTGATGCTGGTGGTGATCAACCTGGTGAGCGGCTTCCACGCCCTCGGCACGCTGATGGCAGTGGGCATCATGATCCTGCCCTCGGCCGCCGCCCGCCTGTGGGCGAAGGGGCTGCCGCTACTGTTGCTGCTTGCGGTGCTGTTCGCCTTCGGCAGCGGCGTCGCCGGCCTGCTGCTGTCCTTCCATGCCGACGTCCCGGCCGGGCCTGCAATCGTGCTGGTGTGTGGCGTGGTGTATTTCGTATCACTGCTGGCCGCGCCGGGCGGCCTGCTCGCCGGACGGCTACCGGTACGCCACCACCTCGAATCCTGAAAGTTGAATCCTGCAATGACGATGATGACCAAGACCCGCTTCTCCGCCGTCGGCCGCAGCCTGCGCGCGCTGGCCACCGCCTGCACTGCCTTGCTGCTCGGCACCACCGCCCACGCCCAGGCGCTCGAGGTGACGACGAGCTTCAGCATCCTCGGCGATCTCGTGGCGCAGGTCGGCGGCGAACGCGTCGCGGTGCGCACCTTGGTGGGCGCGGACGAGGACGCACACGCCTTCCAGCCCCGACCGTCAGACGCACGGGAGATCGGCGGCGCGGCGCTGGTCGTGGTCAACGGACTGGGCTTCGACGACTGGATGGTGCGCCTGGCGCGTGCCGGCGGCTACAAGGGCCCGGTCGTGGTCGCGAGCGACGGCATCGCCACCCTGACGATGGCGAAGGACGACGGCCACGGTCATGGTCACAACCATGGCCATGGCGGCAAGGCAGTCGATCCACATGCCTGGCAGGACGTCACCAACGTGCGCCGCTACGTCGCCAACATCGCCGATGCGCTGGCGCAGGCCGATCCGCAAGGCGCCGCCCTCTATCGGCTCAACGCCGAGCGCTACGACGGCGAACTGAAGGCACTCGATGCCGAGATCCGCGCCGCCTTCGACGCGCTGCCCGCCGAGCGGCGCAAGGTGGTGAGCTCGCACGATGCATTCGGCTACTTTGGCCGTGCCTACGGCATCCGCTTCCTGTCCCCGGTCGGGGTGGCAAACAACGCCGAGCCCACCGCCCAGGGCGTCGCCCGCCTGATCCGTCAGATCAAGGCCGACAAGGTGCCAGCGGTGTTCATCGAGAACGTCGCCGACCCGCGCCTCATCGAACGCATCCGCAGCGAGAGCGGCGCCCAGGTTGGGGGCACGCTGTATTCGGATGCACTGTCGAAGGCAGACGGTCCAGCGTCCAGCTACATCCGGATGATGCGTAGCAACCTGGATGTGCTGCTCACTGCACTGACCGCGCCGGCAGACAGGTAAGTCCCGGCGCCGGCCGGGCGGCGCAGCCAGTGGGCGCCGTCAAACGCCCTCAAGCCGTGAGTCTCAGCCGAAAAGACTGTGCAGCATTTTCGCCGAGAGCAGCACCAGCACGCCGGCGAAGACCTTCTTCAGCGTCGCCACCGGCAAGCGATGGGCGAGCTTCGCGCCAAGCGGTGCGAAGAACATGCTGGTCGCGGCCACCACCACCAGGGCAGGCAGGTAGATGAAGCCCAGCGTGAGCGGCGGCATGTCGGGCGCCCCCCAGCCATTGACCAGATAGCCGACCGTACCCGCAATCGCGATCGGCAGCCCGATCGCGGCCGAGGTCCCGATCGCGTTCTGCATCTTCACGTTGCACCAGCTCATGAACGGCACCGACAGCGACCCGCCGCCGATCGCCACCAGCGCCGAGAACCCGCCGATGCCAAGGCCGGCTGCGCTCATCCCGACCGGCCCGGGTAGCTCGCGCGAGGGCTTGGGCTTGATGTTGAGCAACATCTGGGCCGACACGTAAGCCATGAAGAGCGAGAAGAAGATCGCCAGCGGCACCGTATCGACGCGCGAGGCGATGAAGGTGCCGCCGAAGGTGCCGAGCAGGATGCCGGGGGTGATCAGGCGCACCACGTCCCAGCGCACCGCACCGTGCCGATGGTGGGCCCGCAGACTCGACACCGAGGTCAACACGATCGCGGCCATCGACGTGCCGAGCGCCAGATGCATCACCTGGGCCTGCGGAAACCCCTGGGCGAGGAACAGGGAGGTCAGCATCGGCACCATGATGCCACCGCCACCCACACCGAGCAGACCCGCAAAAAAACCCACCGCGGCCCCGAGCAAGGGGTAGGCGAGCCACCAGACATTCACATCCATGCGCTTCTCTCTTGTTTTGAAACTGCCCCCGCTGACCGATCCAGGCCGGGCGGCGAAACCCTGAACTATCAACCACGCCGCCGCCTGCCCGCAAGCCGCCACGCGTGCGCGGCCCGCGAATCCGCCACTCCGCCGCGACCGAAGCATCTCGATGCAATCTTCCCGAGCGCATCACCACACCTGCCGCATGCGCCTCGCCTATAGTCTACGGCCGCCGCCGCGGCTGACGGCGGGCGTCCCGCAACCAATCGAGGAGAAAACAATGAAACGAATCCAGCGTCTGCTCGCCATCGTGCTCAGCGCCAGCGTCCTCAACGCCACTGCCCTCCACACCGCGCATGCCGCGTTGGTCCCCACCGAGGAAGCTGCCCGGCTGGCAAGCGTGACCCAGGCAGAATCCGGACATGCCCGCCTCAGCGCCGCGTTCGCGCGCGAGGATGTCCGTGCCGAACTGCTGCGCCAGGGTGTCGACCCGGCCCTCGCGCAGGCGCGCATCGCCGCCCTCACCGACGCCGAGGCGACCCGTCTGGCCGATCAGATCGACAGCGCGCCGGCCGGCGGCATCATCGGCGCCATCCTGCTGGTGTTCTTCGTGCTGCTGTTTACCGACATCCTGGGCCTGACCAAGGTCTTCCCCTTCACCCGCTCGATTCGCTGAGCGCCCCATGCCGGTCGGCGCTCTTGCAGTTGCCCTCATGCCGGGCGGCCACGCCCTGGTGCGCACGCGAAGGCGGCCCTGCGCGCCCCTCTTCGCCTTCGTCCTGCTGTTGGCCGCCCTGCTCGCAGGCGGCTGCGCCACGCCCTCGGCCAGGCTGCTGGCGCAGCCGAGCGCCGGGCTGCCGAGCCGCGTCGAACTCGCCGACACCCCCTTTTTTCCTGACGACAGTCATTTCTGCGGACCCGCGGCGCTTGCCACCAGCCTGTCGGCCGCCGGCCTGCCAACCCGGCCGGCGGATCTCGTCGACCATGTCTTCCTGCCCGGCCGCGAGGGCTCGTTGCAGATCGAAATGCTGGCCGGCGCGCGCCGCAGCGGTGCGGTCGCCACCCTCATCCCGGGCACGCTCGAGGCGCTATTGCGCGAGGTCGCCGCCGGTCATCCGGTGATCGTGCTGCAGAACCTCGGCCTGTCGTGGGCGCCGTCCTGGCACTATGCAGTGGCCGTCGGCTACGACCTCGATGCCGGCGAGATCCTGCTGCGCTCCGGACCGATGAAGCGTCAGGTCCTCGGCCTGCGCACCTTCGAACACACCTGGAAGCGCAGCGCGCACTGGGCCTTCGTCACCCTGCCCCCCGGCCGCTTGCCACTGAGCGTCACCGAGGCCGACGCGAGCGATGCCTTGATCGCCTTCGAGCGCTCGGCGCCCCCCAGGTCGGCAGCCCTGGCCTATCGCAGCGGCCTGCAGCGCTGGCCGCACAGCTATGCGCTGGAAATGGGACTGGGCAATGCCCTCCATGCGGCGGGCGACCTGCCCGGTGCCGAAGCGGCCTTTGGCCGCGCCGCCGACACCCATGATCAGGCGGCCGCGCACAACAATCGCGCACGCGTGCTCCTCGAACTCGGCCGCCCCGCCCAAGCACGGCAGGCGGCGGAACGAGGCCTGGCCGTCGCCGGCCCCCTGCGCGCCACGCTGCTCGACACCCTGCGGGCGATCGACACCGCCATGCCCGCGCACTGACCCGCGCCCGGCGCAAACGGGAGAAGGGTCAGGGAGGCGGAATGTGAAGAAGGCGCGGTGATCACTCACCGCGCCTTCTCTGTTGGCCCCCCGCCTGTGCCGTTTCCATCGGGCATCCTGAACCTAGGGTTCAGGGAGGTCGCATCCCTTCCGCTTCAGGATCACCCGACTAGGGGCATTCACACCAGCGGCATCAATGGTCAGCGACCGAGTCTCTCGACTATTGGTTCAAGGAATCTACGACTTCAACGAACACTGCAGGGGATTGATCTTGCGTGCCCGACAGACTGCCCGGATCGCCGGAGAACGTCTCCGAAAAAGCTCGATCAGGATTCAAAAGAGCTTTTCTTGCTGGCCGAGCACCCCGTCGAGGCGCGCTTTCATGAGCCCGATTCTACGCTTCATCCCCGGCATGTCAAACCCATTACCACGCTGGAACTGCAGGAATTCGTGGGCGATGTTGAGCGCGGTCATGACCGCCAGCTTCTCGCCGTTCGAATTGGTCTTCTGTCCCAGTTCACGGAACTTGTCGTCAAGATAGGCGACGGTTGCAAGCAGTTCATCGCGGTTTTCCGGCGCGCAGGAGACCCTGTACTCCTTGCCCAGCAGCATCACGTCCAGATGGTCCATCGACACGGTTTCAGGCCTCCGGCAGGCTTTCTAGCAAGCGCTCGACACGTTCGGCGGCGAGCCGAACCTTGTCGGAGAGCTGGCGGTTGTCGGCTTCGAGCCGCACGATGCGTCCACGCAGCCCGGCATTGTCGGCCTTGAGGCGTTCGTAGTGGCCGATCAGTTGCTCGAGCTGGGCTTCGAGTTGCGCGAGTTCGGTATCCATGGCGTCGATGGTAGTGAGCGACCGAAGACCGGTCAATCAGCGCTGGACCTGGGTCACGTCACGCACCGCGCCGGTGTCGGCCGAGGTCGTGAGCGCTGCGTAGGCCTGCAGCGCAGCCGACACCACACGCTCGCGGGTGACCGGCTTCCATGCGGCGGAGCCCTTCGCCTCCATCGCGGCACGGCGGCGCGCGAGCTCATCGTCGGAGATGGCCAGGTGGATGCGGCGATTGGGGATGTCAATCTCGATCGTATCGCCGTCCTCGACCAGTGCGATCGCGCCGCCCAGCGCCGCCTCGGGCGAGGCGTGGCCGATCGACAGGCCGGAGGTGCCGCCAGAGAAGCGACCGTCGGTGAGCAGCGCGCACTGCGCACCGAGGCCGCGACTCTTGAGGTAGGAGGTGGGATACAGCATCTCCTGCATTCCCGGACCACCCTTCGGGCCCTCGTAGCGGATCACCACCACGTCGCCCGCCTGCACCTGCTCGCCGAGGATGCCGTCGACCGCGTCTTCCTGACTCTCGTAGACCCGCGCCGAGCCGGAGAACTTCCAGATCGACTCGTCGACGCCGGCGGTCTTCACGATGCAGCCCTTCTCGGCGATGTTGCCGTAAAGCACGGCGAGGCCGCCGTCGGCGGTGAAGGCGTGGGCCTTGCTGCGGATGATGCCCTTCTCACGATCGGCATCGAGCTCCTTCCAGCGTCGGTCCTGACTGAAGGCGACCTGCGTCGGCACACCGCCGGGCGCGGCGCGATAGAAGGTGTGAACCGCCTCGTCATCGGTGCGCTTGATGTCCCACTTGTCGAGCGCCTCGGCCATCGAGGCGCTGTGCACGGTGGGCACGTCGGTGTGCAGCAGGCCGGCGCGGTCGAGCTCGCCGAGGATGGACATGATGCCGCCGGCACGATGCACGTCCTCGATATGCACGTCGGCAATGGCCGGCGCGACCTTACACAGGCAGGGCACGCGGCGGCTGATGCGGTCGATGTCCTTCATGGTGAAATCGACGCCGGCCTCGCGCGCCGCGGCGAGCAGATGGAGCACGGTGTTGGTCGAGCCGCCCATCGCAACGTCCAGGCTCATCGCGTTCTCGAAGGCCCGGAAGCTGGCAATCGAGCGCGGCAGCGCCGAGGCGTCGTCCTTTTCGTAGTAGCGGCGGGCGAGATCGACGATGCGGCGACCCGCCTCGCGGAACAGCCGCTCGCGGTCGGCATGGGTGGCAAGCGTCGTGCCGTTGCCAGGCAGCGACAGGCCGAGCGCCTCGGTGAGGCAGTTCATGGAGTTGGCGGTGAACATGCCCGAGCACGAACCGCAGGTCGGACAGGCCGAGCGCTCGATGGCCTCGACTTCCTCGTCCGAGCAGCTCTTGTCGGCGGCCTTGACCATGGCGTCGACCAGGTCGAGCGAGATGACCTTGGCCTCCCACTTGACCTTGCCGGCCTCCATCGGCCCGCCGGAGACGAAGATCGCCGGGATGTTCAGGCGCAGCGCGGCCATCAGCATGCCCGGAGTGATCTTGTCGCAGTTCGAGATGCACACCAGCGCGTCGGCGGTATGGGCGTTCACCATGTACTCGACGCTGTCGGCGATGAGCTCTCGCGAGGGCAGCGAGTACAGCATGCCGCCGTGACCCATGGCGATGCCGTCATCGACCGCGATGGTGTTGAACTCCTTGGCGACGCCGCCCGCGGCCTCGATCTCGCGCGCCACGAGCTGGCCGAGGTCCTTCAGGTGCACATGGCCGGGCACGAACTGCGTGAAGCTGTTGGCGATGGCGATGATCGGCTTGCTGAAGTCCTCGTCCTTCATGCCGGTAGCGCGCCACAGGGCGCGGGCGCCCGCCATGTTGCGGCCGGCGGTGGAGGTGCGGGAACGGTACTGGGGCATGAAGGCGCTCCGGAAAATCTGCAGAGAGGGCTGCGATTCTAACGCGCGCAACGAAGCATGCGTATCATCTTGGGTCTCGTCACCCGCCAGGAGCGCTCATGCAAGACTCGAACCCCGCTGCCGACAACGCCGGCGAACCCGGCTTCGACCTGGATGCGGCCGAGATTCGCGTGCTGGGTGTGCTGATCGAGAAGGCCTTCATCACGCCCGATGCCTACCCGCTATCGATCAACGCCATCACCACCGGCTGCAACCAGCTCACCGCGCGCGAGCCGGTGATGAGCCTGTCCGAGGCCGAGGTGCAGGCCGCCGTCGACAGCCTCATCGGACGCCGCCTGGTGTCGAAGCGCGACCAGGCCAGCGCACGCGTCCCGAAGTATGAACACCTGGTGCGTCTGCGCCATTCGCTGCCCCCGCCCGAGCAGGCGGTACTGGCCATCCTGCTGCTGCGCGGAGCACAGACCGCAGGCGAACTGCGTCAGCGCTGCGAGCGCCTGTACCGCTTCGACGACGTCGCGGCGGTCGACGCGGTGCTGGAGCACCTGGCCGAGAAATACCCGCCCCTGGTTGCCGCGCTGCCACGTGCTCCCGGCACCAAGGAGACGCGCCACGTGCACCTGCTCGGCGGCGAGGTGGCCGTGCAGGAGATGGCCGAAGCCCAGGCCGGCGGGGCGACCGGCGGCCGGGGACGAATCGCGGAACTCGAGGACGAGTTGCGCCGTCTGCGTGAGGACTTCGACGCGCTGCGGCGCGAATTCGACATCTTCCGCCAGCAGTTCGACTGACGGCGCCGGCGCCCCGGGCGCCCGACGCTACAGGCAATCCACCCCCGCCCCGCCCATGCTGATCCACCCGCAGTTCGACCCCATCGCCTTCTCGCTCGGCCCGCTCTCGGTGCGCTGGTACGGCCTGATGTACCTGATCGCCTTCGTGCTCTTCGTCGTGCTTGGCCGCCTGCACGCCAGGCGCCGGCCCGAGCTGGGCTGGAGCGCGCAGATGATCGACGACCTGCTGCTGTACGGGGTGATCGGGGTGATCGTCGGCGGACGCCTGGGCGAAGTGCTGTTCTTTCAACCCACTTACTACCTGCAGCACCCGGGCGAGATCCTCGCCGTGTGGAAGGGCGGCATGAGCTTTCATGGCGGCTTTCTGGGCGTCCTGGTGGCCATGTGGCTGTACGGCCGCCGCCACGGCAAGGGCTTCTGGCAGGTCACCGACTTCATCGCGCCCCTGGTACCAACCGGACTCGCAGCCGGGCGCATCGGCAACTTCATCAACGGCGAACTGTGGGGCCGGCCGGCCAGCACAGAGCTGCCGTGGGCGATGGTCTTCCCCTGGGTGGACGCGGCGCCGCGCCACCCCTCGCAGCTCTACCAGGCCGCGGGCGAGGGACTGCTGCTGTTCGTGATCCTGTGGCTGTATGCCGCCAGCCCGCGTCCGCTGCGCGCCGTGTCTGCGGTGTTTCTCATCGGCTACGGCAGTCTGCGATTTGTCGCCGAGTTCTTCCGAACGCCCGACCCGGGCATCTTCGGCACGCTCGCCCTCGGCCTGTCGACCGCGCAGTGGCTCTGCGTGCCGATGGTCGTTGCCGGCGTGTCGCTGCTCGCGATGACCCGCCACACCCCGTCTTCATCGAACTGAACGGGCCGGCTCAGAACATCAGCGACGGCGCACGGCCGACGAGCAGAGCGGGAATGTCCGCGGGCGCACTGATGGCATCCGCGCCGAGCGCGCGGGCTGCGCGCGCGGGCATGGAGTCGAGCGCCGGCACGGCGACGACGATGAAGCTGCCAGGCGCCATGCGCTTGAGAAGACCGACGAAGCGCGCCGGCTCGTCAGGCGCGACGCGCCAATCGAGCACCACCGCGTCGGGCAGGGCCTGGAAATAGAGTTGCAGCGCATGGCTCTCGCTCGATGTCTGTCCGACGATGTCCATACCCGTCAAATCGAGCGCCTGCCGCAACAGACGCACGTCCCCGCGCGCCTGCTCGTCGGGCACGACGAGCAGCACTCGCAGAGATGGGTTGGAGCGGCGCATCGTGAAGGTCACCGGAGAATAAGCTTATGCCGAAGATGACATAGCCATTTGGTATGCGCAAGCACAAAAGCGGAAAATTGTCACGATGTGCCCGACTTGGGCGCGAGCAATTCGCGGCTTGCACGTTATGATCGGTGCAATTATTCAGCACGGGTCAGGACATACGCTGACAAGACCCGGCAGGAGGAGAACATGACTGGCTCGGGACTCGTATCACGCGGCATCTCCAAGGTTCGCGAACTGGTGGCAAACGCCGCGCATTTCGGCAAGGCGCCAGAGGGCGATGACCTCGACCGTATCCGCACCCAGCTGACCGAGTGTGCAGAGGGGCGTGGCGGCGAGGTGTCGACGCGCCAACGCGCGGCACGCCTGGCCGAGACCTACCTGCGCCTTGACGACGCGGGGCGGCATGCCTTCCTCAAACTGATCGCGCACGAGTTCGGCCCCGATCCCGAGCGCGTGGCCGCGGCCCATCAGGACTACCAGGACGCGATCGGTACGCCGACGCAGTGGGATGCCGAGGCCCGCCTGCGGGCGGCGATGCGCTCGCGCCGCCTGCGCATCCTGACCCAGTTCAATGCCATCCCGCAGGGGGTCAAGTTCCTCGTCGACCTGCGCGCCGACCTGCTGCGCTTCCTGCCCGAAGACCCCTTGCTCAAACCGCTCGACCGCGAGCTCGAGGCGCGCCTGTCGGCCTGGTTCGACGTCGGCTTCCTCGAGCTGCAGCGCATTACCTGGAATTCGCCGGCGGCACTGCTGGAAAAATTGGTCGAGTACGAGGCGGTGCACGAGATCCGCTCGTGGAAGGACTTAAAGAATCGCCTCGACTCCGACCGCCGCTGCTACGCCTTCTTCCATCCGCGCATGCCCCTGGAGCCGCTGATCTTCGTCCAGGTCGCCCTGCTCGAAGAGCTCGCCGACGACGTCCAGCGCCTGCTCGACATCGAGGCGCCGCTGGCCGATGCGAGCAAGGCGACGACGGCGATCTTCTACTCGATCAGCGCCACCCAGGCCGGCCTGCGCGGCGTCAGCTTCGGCAACTTCCTGCTCAAGCGCGTGATCGACGATCTCAAGCGCGACTTCCCGCGCCTCAAGAGCTTCGCCACCCTGTCGCCCATCCCCGGGCTGGTGCGCTGGGTCCAACGCAATCCCGAAGAGCTCGCCGAAGCCATCACTGCGGCGGACTGGAAGCGCCTCGCGGCCTTCGGCGTCAGCGACACGGACATCAACGAGCCGCCGCTCGGCGGCCTGCTCAGCGACGACAATAGCTGGACCAAGGACGACAAGCTCGTGCAGGCCCTGCGCGAACCCCTGCTGCGACTGGCCGCCCGCTACCTGCTCGAGGCACGCCGCGGCGACCAGCCGATCGACACGGTGTCGCGCTTCCATCTCGGTAACGGTGCCCGCATCGAACGCCTCAACTGGCTTGCCGACACCTCCGAGAAGGGTCTGCGCCAGTCCTGGGGAATGATGGTGAACTACCTCTACGACCCTGACCGCCTCGAGACCAATCTCGAGGACTTCGCAAGCGAAGGGCGCATCGACGCCTCCTCGGCCGTCAAGCGCATGGCCAAACGCTGAGCGTCGCCCCCTGCCCATGCTGTTTCCACTGCACCACTCCTCGATCCGCATCCGCCTGCTGCTCGCCAGCACGGTGGTGCAGATCGTGCTGCTGAGCCTGCTGCTGGCCAACAGCGTGCGTCTGATGAACAACGCCGTATCGGCGAGCCTGGACACCACCATCGGCCAGAACGCCAGCATGCTCCATGCGATGAGCACGGCGTACGGCGACCAGCAGCGCTTCGACGCCATGCAGGATGTGCTCGGCGAACTGCTCGAGGGCGCCGAGGAAGGGCTGGTGTACGTGCGCATCGTGGGCGCCGACAATCAGACCCTGGTCAGCGCCGGGCTCGGCGAACTACAACAGCTCCCGGCACCGAGTGAGCACCGCCCCGGCTTAGTCGAACGGCTGCTGGGACACGAACTGGTCCATGTGCGCCGGCCCTTGCTGCTACCGCGCAACGAGGTCGGCTTCCTGCAGTTCGGGGTGTCGGTGGCGGTGCTCACCGATGCCCGCCGCGCGATCATGGAACAAGGCCTGGCGATCGCGCTGATCGAGATCGCGCTCACCTTCGTCCTGCTGTCCTCGCTCGGCTACCTGCTGACACGCAATCTTCGCCGCCTGCTCGACGGCAGCAAGGCGATCGCCGACGGCCAGCTCGAATATCGCGTCGCCGCCCGCGGCAACGACGAACTTGCGGTCATCGCCCGTCACTTCAACATCATGGCAGCGACCCTGCAGCAGCGCGTGCTCGAACTGCAGCAGACCGCACAACGCCTGCGCGCCAGCGAAGAACGCTACGCCATGGCCCTGCATGGCGCCAACGATGGCCTGTGGGACTGGGACATCCGGGCCGGCACGGCGTACTACTCCGAGCGTTTCTGCCAGATCCTCGGCCTGCCGCCGGAGGCGATGCCGACCGTACCCGAGGCCTTCCTCGAACTCGTCCACCCCGACGACCGCAACGCCTACCGCCAGCGCCTGGTCGCGCATCTCAAGGGCGAAAGTGCCCAGTTCATGGTTGAGCACCGCGTCCGCATCCCCAACGGCGAGTACCACTGGGTGCTGATGCGGGGCGTCGCCAGCCGCGACGACGACCTGCGGGCGATCCGCATGGCCGGTTCGCTCGGCGACATCAACCTGCGCAAGCGAGCCGAGCAGCAGCTCCTGCACGATGCCCTGCATGACGGCCTCACCGGCCTGCCCAACCGCGCCATGTTCATCGAGCACGTCGACCGCGCACTGGCGCAGCGGCGCCGCGGCAACGGACATCAGGTCGCCGTGCTCGCCATCAACCTCGAACGCTTCAGCCTGGTCAACGACAGCTATGGCCATGCCGCCGGCGACGAGTTGCTGCGCGCCGTTGCCGGCCACATTGCCTCGATCATGCGCGACGGAGACGTCTGCGCGCGGGTCGGCGGCGACCAGTTCGCCGTGCTGCTCAACGGCTTGAGCAACTCGACCGAGGCCCTGCGCATCTGCGAGGACCTGATTGCGCTCCCCGCCTTCGCCCCGAGCGCCACCGAGCAACTGCTGCACCCGCGCTGCCGGGTCGGCGTCGCCCTCAGCGACAATGACCGCGAGGACGCCGAGTCCATGCTGCGTGACGCCGACAACGCGCTCCACAAGGCGCGCCGCAGCGAGACTGCCGCGATCGAGTTCTTCCAGCCGTCGATGCACGCCCAGGCCCTGCGCGCCCTCAAGATCGAGACCGAATTGCGCAGCGCGCTCGCTCACGGCGGCCTCACGGTGTATTACCAGCCGATCATCAGCCTGTCCACGCGCCGGCCTGCCAGCTTCGAAGCCCTGGTCCGTTGGCCGCACCCGACGCTCGGCCTGTTGTCCCCGGCGGAGTTCATCCCCCTCGCCGAGACGCTGGACCTGATCCATCAGGTGGGCATGGCGGTGCTCGCAACCGCCTGCGCCGACATCCGCGACTGGCGCCAGCGCCTGCCCGATACGCCACCGCTGCCCATCAGCGTTAACCTCTCTGCACGCCAGCTCGCGCGCGACGGGCTCGCCGAGGAACTGCTCGCGGCCATGGATCGCGGCGGCGTGTCGCGCGGCGCGATCCGCTTCGAGGTCACCGAGAGCCTGCTCGCACGCCCCGACGGCCCGGCGATCCGCAACCTGCATGCGTTGCGCAATGCCAGCATCGACATCCTCATCGATGACTTCGGCACCGGCTTCTCGACGCTGAGCTACCTGCACACCATGCCCTGCAACCAGGTCAAACTCGACGGCTCCTTCGTGCATTCGATCACCCGCGACGAACGGCTGCGCGCGATTGTCCGCCACAGCATCGAGCTTGCTCACGATCTGGGCATGACGGTGGTGGCCGAATGCATCGAGGAAGAGGAGCAGCTCACCATCCTGCGCGAGATGGGCTGCGATTACGGCCAGGGCTACCTGTTCTCGCGTCCGCTCGACCGCGAGGCGACCTTTGCCAGCCTGCAAGCCCTTTCGGGAGACCTATGTTCATGAGCAAATGGCCGCTTGCAGCACTGGCCGTGCTGGCCCTTCCCGCGGCCGCCCAGCCCGCGCCGGACTGGCAGTTCTCGGGCTTCGCCACCCTGGGGGCGGTCTACACCCGCTCGGACGACCTGCAGTTTGCGCGTGTCGGCATCGACGCACCGGGCGGCAACCGGGTCGACACCGGTCCCGACTCGGTGCTCGGCCTGCAGGCCGGCCTGCGTTTCGGCGAGCGCAGCAATGCCGTGCTGCAGATCGTCACCCGCGAGACCCAGCGCGGCGACCATCGCCCAAGGCCGGCGCTCGCCTTCGTGAGCCACGCGCTCACGCCCGCTCTCACTGTCCGTGCCGGTCGCCTGCGCAGTCCCTTCTTCATGCTGTCGGACTCGGTCGACATCAACTACAGCCACGCCTGGGTACGCCCACCGGTCGAGGTCTACGGCCTGAACCCGTTTTCAGACCTGGATGGCATCGACCTGCTGCATCGCAAGACCTACGGCGACACCCACATCGAGTTCCACCCCTACCTCGGTCGCAGCAAGATCCCGGTGATCGGCGGCGGTGATGCGGAACTGTCGCGGCTGCTTGGCTTGAACGTGACCGTCGAGTTCGGCGAGTTCAGCCTGAGCCTTGGCCACGCCACCGCAGACCTTTCGGTGCGCCGCAGCTCGCAGGGGTTTCGCGACTTCGTGGCACCGCTGCCAATCGAGCTGCAGGATCGCCTCAGCGGCAGCGATGCCCGCGCCAGCTTCAGCTCGATCGGACTGCAATGGGACGACGGGCGCTGGCGCTTCAGCGCCGAACTGGCACGCAACACGGCCAAGGCCTTCTCCAACAGCGCCTCGGGTGCTTACGCCTCCCTCGGGCGGCGGATCGGCAACTTCATGCCTTATGTGACGCTCGCCCGTCAGCGCGAGGACGAGCCAGTCATCCGACCCGAGGAAGCGGGCATCCATGCGCCGCGCATTGCGCTCTTCAACCGCTCCCGCAATCAGTCCCAACGCAGCGCCACGGCCGGCCTGCGCTGGGACTTCACGAGCGAGGCGGCGTTCAAGGCCGAACTGAGCCATGTCCGTACCGACCGCGGCGCCTACGGTACCTTCATCGCACGCGGCGACCCCTTCGCACCGGGTCTGGACCATCGCGTGATCAACGTGCTGAGCGTGTCGGTCGATGTGGTTTTCTGATCTGCCCCGCGCTCGCCCCCTGCACGCCACGCTGTTGCTGGTGCTGCTGCTCGTCCTGTGCGTCCCGGTGTTCGCGCAGTCGGCGTCGATCGTGGTGGTGACCGCGGCCGACGGCCCGCTCACCGAGCTCGACCGCAGCACGACCGAGCAGCTGTATCTGGGCCGGCGCGGCAGCCTGTTCCAGGGCCAGGGCGTCCTCCTCGTTGACCTGCCGTCGGGTCCGGTCCGCGATGAGTTCTACCTGCGCCTGACGCGGAAGAACCCTAGCCAGATCCGCGCCTACTGGTCGCGCCTGGTCTTCACCGGCCGCGCGCAGCCGCCGCGGGAGGCCGCGAGCACGGACGACGCACGTCGCATCGTGCTGCAGACCCCCGGCGCCGTGGCCTACCTGCCCCGCGCCGAAGCCGACGATCCGGCACTGCGCATCCTGTTCAGCCTCGACTGATGCGGAGGGCGCGGCAGCGCAAGCTGCCCTGCGCTCGGCCCCGCCGATCATCGCGGCCGTTGCCGGCGGTGTCGATCACGATCTCTCACGCCCCCTGACTGGCCTTGCGAGAAGCGAACTCGTCGCCGCCGTTCTCGCGCCGACGCTGACGAAGAAGATTGACCGCATCCTCAGCCAATGCTCTAATACGAATTATTATCATTCGTGTAATTTCAGATCATGGCCCATGGTCGCACTGCAAGCGCCCCCGCACCGGCTCAGGTCGAGTACGGGCCCCCTTCGGGACAGCCGCCTCGACCCGGGGCGGACGCGCTAGTCCGCAGCGAAGCGCTGTTCGCAGGGCGCAGCACCCTGACGATCGAGCACGAAGGCACGCATTACGTCCTGCGCGCGACGCGCAGTGGCAAATTGATTCTCACCAAGTGATCCCGCTCCGCCACCGGGGCAAAAGTCAAAAGGAAGGCTAGACTATGTACGTATGCGTTTGCCGCGCGGTCACGGAGCGTCATATCGATCAGGCGGTGCAGGCCGGTGCGCGCAACTTGCGTGACCTGCGCACCGGGCTGGGAGTCACGGTGGACTGCGCCAGTTGCGCACGCCATGCCCACCACTGCCTGCGCGCCGCCGTACAGGGTCGCTGCTCATCCCAAGACCCGGTCGTGCCGCCGGCCCCAACGCTACTCCCTGTCAACCTCTCCCTGGAGGCAGCATGAAAGGCGACAAGAAGGTCATCCAGTACCTCAACAAACAACTCACCATCGAGCTGACCGCAATCAACCAGTACTTCCTGCATGCGCGCATGTACAAGAACTGGGGCTTCGACCACCTCGGCAAGCACGAGTACGACGAGTCGATCGAAGAGATGAAGCATGCCGACCTGCTGATCGAACGCGTGCTTTTCCTCGAGGGGCTGCCCAATCTGCAGAACCTGAACAAGCTCCTGATAGGCGAGAACGTTCCCGAGTGCCTGCACGGCGACCTCAAGCTCGAACAGGCCGGTCGCGAGAACCTGATCGAGGCCATTGCTTATTGCGAGTCCTGTAAGGACTACATCTCGCGCGAGATCTTCGAGCACATCCTCGACGACACCGAAGAGCACATCGATTATCTCGAGACCCAACTCGGCCTGATCGACAGCGTCGGTCTGCAGAACTACCTGCAGTCGCAGATGAAGCCCGCCTCCTCCTAACAGCCACCCCGATTCACCCGCCCCGTCAAGGGGCGCAGCCCCGCCCCCTGACGATGCCTCCTGCCGCACGTGCCGCGCAACTGATCGACTTGCCCAATCTTGCCCCCGCCGACGCCCCTGCTCCGGATGCGCCCCACAAGGCGCACGAAGCGTCCACGCGCGGCGGCGCAGCGGCAGCGGCAGCGGCAGCGGCAGCGGCAGCCCAGTCGACCACGCTTGGCGCCGGCAGTCGCATCGGCCTTGCGACCCTGGTTGCGGCCTTGCATCTGGGCGGACTCGCCACCCTCGCCTCCCTGAGCCAGGACCCCGTCATCCCGCCGCAACCCGAGCCGATCCAGGTCTCCTTGCTGGCCGCCGACCCGGTCCCGGCGCCGGTCATCGAAGCACCACAGCCCCCTGTCCCCGAACCGGCGCCCGCGCCCCCGCCACGCATGGCGCCGCCTCCGGAGCCGCCGCCCGAGGTGCGCCGGCCGCAGCCACCACCGCCCAAGCCGGTGGTGCGCAAACCGCCACCCCCGAAGCCGGTCGCAGAGCAACCGCCCCCCAGGACGGTCACCGAGTCCCCCACGGCCCTGCGCACAGCCGACGACAGCCCGCCCGCCGTCGCCGAACCCAGCCCCGCGCCGCCGGTCGCGCGCCAGGAGGCGACCCCTGCGCCCGCCGCGCCCGCGCCGGCCACCGCCGGCGCCCCGACCGCCGCGCCGATCACCGCCGCCCGCTTCGATGCCGCCTACCTCAACAACCCGGCGCCGGCCTATCCGATGGTGTCGCGCCGCATGCGCGAGGAGGGCCAGGTCATGCTGCGCGTGCAGGTATCGCCCGACGGCCGCCCCAATCGCATCGAGCTGCGCACCAGCTCCGGCTCCGAACGCCTCGATCGCGCCGCACAGGAGGCCGTGTCGCGCTGGCGCTTCGTGCCCGCCCGCCAGGGCGAGCGCGCCATCGAATCCTGGGTGCTGGTACCCATCGTCTTCAAACTCAAGGGAAACTGAACATGGACAGTTCGCAGGCCTTCGGCCTCGCCCACCTGTGGGCGCAATCCGACTTCATCATCCGCGCCGTGGGCCTGATCCTGCTGCTGATGTCGATCACCAGCTGGTACCTGATCCTGATGCGCGCGCTGCGCCAGCTGCGCGCGCGCCGCCACGCCGAGGCGGTCGAGGCCTTCTGGGCCGCCCCCGACCTGGACAGCGGCCTCAAGCGCCTCAATCACCAGGCCCCCGGCTCGCCCTTCGAGGCCCTCGCCGAGCAAGGCGCAGCCGCGGCGCAGCACGTGCGCCGCCACACCCGCAACGACACGCTCGGCGGCACCCTCGATGCAGACGAGGTGATCACGCGCGCCTTGCGCAAGTCGATCGCGCTGTCGACCGCAGCGCTCGAGTCAGGCCTCACCGTGCTCGCCTCGATCGGCTCCACCGCGCCCTTCGTGGGCCTGTTCGGCACGGTCTGGGGCATCTACCACGCCCTGGTCAACATCAGCGCCTCGGGCATGGCCACGCTGGACAAGGTCGCCGGACCGGTGGGCGAAGCGCTGATCATGACCGCCTTCGGCCTGTTCGTCGCCATTCCCGCGGTGCTCGCCTACAACGCGATCACGCGTGCCAACCGGGTGGAGCTGTCCGAGCTGGACGCCTTCGCTCATGACCTGCACGCGGCCTTCTCGACCGGCTCGCGCATTGCCTCCGCGACCGCACGCCACGACCATAGGGACAATGGCGCCAAGCTCGCGAGCGTGGGCGCCACGCCTGCCGCCAACCACGGAGCGGCATGATGGCCTTCGGCGGATTCAGCCAGGGCGACAACCGCCCGCTGCAGAGCGAGATCAACATGGTCCCGCTGATCGACGTCATGCTGGTGCTCTTGATCGTGTTCATGATCACCGCCCCGCTCCTGACGCACTCGGTCAAGATCGACCTGCCGCAGGCATCGAGTGCGCCGACCGAGCAGAAGCCGGAGACGATCGCGCTGTCGCTGGATGCCGAGGGCGGAATCTTCTGGAACAAGGACCAGATCGACGTGCTCACCCTGCCCGCACGCCTGGCCGCGGCCGCGGCACAAACGCCGCAGCCGGAACTGCACCTGCGCGCCGACCGCAACACGCGCTACGAGACGATCGCCGACGTCATGGCCAAGGCGCGCAGCGCAGGCATCGAGAAAATGGGCTTCGTGACGCTACCCGAGGGATGAGGGCCACCGCGCGGGCTCAGGCGCCGCAGTTGCGGACCCGGACGATCACATCGACCTCCTGCAGCTCCACCCCTTCGGGCAGGCGCGGCGCACCGATCACCTCGATCTCGTCGGCCGCGAGGTCGCGCACCTCGCCGGTATCCATGTTGTAGAGATGAAAGTGCGGCGTCGTCGTCGAGTCATAGACGATGCGCTGCGGGTCGACGAAGAGCTCACGCACGAGCTGCTTTTCGGAAAAGAGCCTGAGCGTGTTATAGACGGTGGCCCGCGACACCTCGGGCGCCGAACGCTTCACCTGCTCCCAGATCTGGTCGGCCGACATGTGCACCGGCGCAGAGAACAGCACGCGGGCAATCTCGATGCGCTGGTGGGTGACCGGCACGCCCGCCTTGCGCAGGCAAGCAATCGCGTCGGAGGGGCTGTACATGGCGGTCTCTCTGGTCAAAATCGGGCTTGCCGGGGTCTTGTACGTGCCTGCTGCGATCGCAGGCGGCCTGGAAATGCTGAACCTCTTCGCCCGTCAACGTCAACAGGCGCCCGCGGCTGATTGCACGGGCGCCTGTCGCCTTACCTGCCGTTTGTCCTTACTTGAAGGGATCCGGGCGCGGCGTGGCGTTGCTCGACGGCGGCAGGATCGGCATCGTGATCTGCGGCTGGTCACCGGTCAGCGTCTTCAGGAAAGCGACGATGTTGCCGATCTCGTCCTCGCTGTAGGTGTGGCCCAGTTGCAGGCGACCCATGATATCCACCGCCTGCTCCAGCGTGGCGGCTTCACCATCGTGGAAGTAAGGGTAGGTCATTTCCACGTTTCGCAGCGTGGGCACCTTGAAGTTGAAGCGGTCAGCATCCACGCCGGTCACCGCCGAGCGTCCCTCGGCCGGCGAGGTGGACTGGTAGGCCTCGACCACGCCCATGCGCTGGAAGGAGGTGCCGCCCGCAGCCGGGCCGTTGTGGCAGGCGACGCAGCCGCTTTCCTTGAACAGCGTGTAGCCGGCCAGTTCCTTGGCGTCGAGCGCCTTGTCGTCGCCCTTGAGCCACTGGTCGAAGCGCGCGTTCGGGGTGACCAGGGTCTCTTCGAAGGCGGCGATTGCGGCCGTCACCATGTCCATGTCGATCTGTTCCTTGCCGAACACGGTCTTGAACTCGCTGACATAGCCCGGGATCGACTGCAGCACGTCGAGCGCCAGCGTGTGCGGCATGTTCATCTCGACGTCAGCCTGGATCGGCCCCCCCGCCTGCTCCTGCAGGTTGGCGGCGCGGCCGTCCCAGAACTGGGCGATGGCGAGGCTGGAGTTCAGTACCGTCGGCGAGTTCACCGGGCCGGCCTTCCAGCCGTGACCGATGGAGGTCTTGAGGTTGTCAGTGCCGCCCCGCGACAGGTTGTGGCAGGTGTTGCACGAGATGATGCCGGACATCGACAGGCGGGGCTCGAACCACAGCTTCTTGCCCAGTTCGACCTTCGCTGGCTCGGTAACCTTGGCCGGTTCGATCGGCTTGATCGGCTCGTCACGGGCCGTTGCCGCCCACGCCCCACCGGCCACGGCCAGCGCCACCACCACTCCCACGGCTTTCAGCTTCAGCATCATGCTTCTCCTTGTTTGCACCATGAATTCCTCGCGCCAGGCACAGCACTGGCACATCGGGGGACACCCCGCTTAGAACTGTTCTAATCCACAGGACCGATTAGACGGGATTGAAGATGGTCGTATCTTGACTTTAATCAAGCTTTCATCCGATGAACGAAGTTGGAACTGCCGAGTCTTCCTGGCGCGAGGCATGCTTCAATCCGATACAAAGCCGAAGCAGGCCTGCCGCTATGCTTCCCCCGTCGAACACCTCTCCAGGCGGCCGCGCAGACGGTCGAGCCCCCACGTAACATGCCAAGCCCCCTCAGCCCCCACTCGAAACCTGCGCGCCCGCGCTGGCGTCTGCGCCTGTTACTGATCGCAGCCGCGGCCGCCGCCACCGGCGCCTGGTTCGCCTGGCCGCAGCTCTTCGGCGAGCGCGATCCGCTCGCCCCGTACCAGTTCGCCAACGTGCAGCGGGGTACGGTGGAAGACGTCGTCACCGCCACCGGCACGCTGCAGCCGCGCGACTACGTGGACGTCGGCGCCCAGGTCTCGGGCCAGCTCGAGAAAATCCATGTCGAGGTCGGCACCGAGGTGAAGGAAGGCGAGCTGCTCGCCGAGATCGACCCCACCGTCTACCTGGCGCGGGTGGACGCCTCGCGCGCCCAGTTGCGCAACCTGCGCGCGCAGCTGAAGGACCGCGAGGCCCAGCTCGCCCTCGCCCGCATCCAGTTGCGCCGGCAGCAGGCCTTGATGGCCGAGGACGCCACCACCAAGGAGAGCCTGCAGACGGCCGAAGCCTCGGCGAAGTCGGCCGAGGCCCAGCTCGAAGCCCTGCGCGCGCAGATCGAGCAGATCGAATCGACGCTGCGCGCCGACGAGGCCAACCTGCAGTACGCCCGCATCCTGTCGCCGATGACCGGCACCGTGGTGTCGATCACCGCGCGCCAGGGCCAGACGCTCAACACCAACCAGCAGGCGCCGGTGGTGATGCGCATCGCCGATCTCAGCACGATGACGGTGCAGACCCAGGTCTCCGAGGCCGACGTCAGCCGCCTCAAGCTCGGCATGGAGGCCTACTTCACCACCCTGGGCGGCGCCGGCAAGCGCTGGCATGGCACGCTCGAGAAGATCGAACCCACGCCCACCGTGACCAACAACGTCGTGCTCTACAACGCGCTGTTCGACGTGCCCAACCCCGACGGCCGGCTGATGACGCAGATGACGGCGCAGGTCTTTTTCATCGTCGCCCAGGCCAGGGACGCGCTGCTGATCCCGATGGGCGCGCTCAGCCAGGGCGCGCCGCGACCGCCGCAGACGGGCAGCGCCGGCCGCGGCCCGGGCCAGGGGCGTGGCCCTGCTGCGAGCGGGGTCCCCGCTGCGGGCGGCAAGGCCGCGGTTCGGGTCGTCGGCGAGCGTGGCGCACTCGAGGAGCGCGCGGTGGAGATCGGCGTCACCAATCGCGTCCAGGCGCAGGTGCTGAGCGGGCTGCAGGAAGGCGAGCGGGTGGTGTCCGGCCTCAGCACCGGCGGCGCCTCCGGCAGTCGTCCCCGGATGACGCCGCGGCTATGAAGGCCGAGCAGCTCCCCCCGCCGGCCGACATGGACGCGCCTGCGCAGGAGGCGGCGAGGCTGGCCGCTGCACCCCGCGAGGCACAGCCGGCGCCCGCCGCGGCGCCCCTGATCGCGCTCGCCGGCATCACGCGCAGCTTCATCACGGGTGAAGTCGAGACGCGGGTGCTGCACGGCATCGACCTCGAGATCTACCCCGGCGAGTTCGTCGCCATCGTCGGTGCCTCCGGCTCGGGCAAATCGACACTGATGAACATCCTCGGCTGCCTCGACCGCGCCAGCGGCGGCACCTACCGCTTCATGGGCGAGGACGTCGCCGGCTTCGACCGCGACGCGCTCGCGCGCCTGCGTCGCGAGGCCTTCGGCTTCGTGTTCCAGAGCTACAACCTGATCGGCGGCGCCACCGCGCGCGACAACGTCGAGGTGCCGGCGGTGTATTCCGGCATGCCGCCGGAAGAGCGCCACGCCCGCGCCGAGGAACTGCTCGCCACCCTCGGGCTGGCCGAGCGCATCCACCACCGCCCGAACCAGCTCTCCGGCGGCCAGCAGCAGCGCGTGTCGATCGCGCGCGCGCTGATGAACGGCGGCCGCATCATCCTCGCTGACGAGCCCACCGGCGCCCTCGACAGCAAGAGCGGCGCCGAGGTCATGAAGCTGCTGCGCGAACTCTCCGCCGCCGGCCACACCATCGTCCTGATCACCCACGAGCGCGAGGTCGCCGAGCAGGCTAGCCGCATCATCGAGATCCGCGACGGCCGCATCGTCGCCGACCCCGGTCCGCGCCCGCTGCAGGGCGAGGAGCCCGACTTCGCCCCCCACGTCGATCGCACCTCGCCGCTGTCCGACGTCATCGAGGCCACCCGCACCGCGCTGCGCGCGCTGCGCGCCAACCTGTTCCGCGCCATCCTGACCCTGCTCGGCATCGTCATCGGCGTCGCCTCGGTGATCGCCATGCTGGCGATCGGCGATGGTGCCAAGCAGAAGGTCATCGACCAGGTCAGCGCGATGGGCACCAACCTGCTCACCGTGCGCCCGGGCGCCCCCAATACGCGCGGGCGCGACGCCCCCGCGACCCTGGTGATCGAGGACGTGCAGGCGATCGCCGAGCTGCCCAACATCCTCGCCTCGGTGCCCGAGCAGGGCGCGACCATCACGCTTCGCGCCGGCAACGTCGACCACCGCAGCAGCGTCAACGCCACCTCGGCCGATTACGTGGTGGCGCGCACCTGGGCGCCGGCCAGCGGCACCTTCTTCAGCGCCGAGGACGAGGCGCGCTACGCCACCGTCGCGGTGCTGGGCCAGACCGTGGCCAATGCGCTGTTCCCGGCGGGCGACGCGGTGGGCGAGTTCGTGCTGGTGAACAACATCCCCTTCCAGGTCGTCGGCGTGATGTCGCCCAAGGGCGCCACGCCCTGGGGCCAGGACCAGGACGACATCGTCTTCGTGCCCTTCACCACCGGCAGCCTGCGCCTCACCGGGCAGCGCTTCCTGCGCAACGTCACGGTGGCGGTCGAGGACGTCAGCCAGATCGACGACACCCAGGCGGCGGTGCACAGCCTGCTGCTCGCCCGCCACGGCGTGGAGGACTTCCAGATCCGCAACATGGCATCGGTGATCGACACCGTGTCCGAGACGCAGAACACGCTCACCGTACTGCTCGGCACGGTGGCGGCCATCTCGCTGCTGGTGGGCGGCATCGGGGTCATGAACATCATGCTGGTGTCGGTGACCGAGCGCACGCGCGAGATCGGCATCCGCATGGCGACCGGCGCACGCACCAAGAACATCCTCCAGCAGTTCCTGATCGAGGCCCTGGTGGTGTCGGCGGTCGGCGGCCTGATCGGGGTCGCGGTCGGTCTCGGCAGTTCGGCGATCATCGAAGCCTTCGGCACCGCCGTGCAGTACTCGCTGACACCCGTCGTGCTCGCCTTCAGCTGCGCGTTCCTCACCGGCCTGGTGTTCGGCTACCTGCCCGCGCGCAAGGCCGCCCGCCTCGACCCGGTGGTCGCCCTCGCATCGGAATAAGGCTGTACATGCGCATTCAATCCGCCACACGCGCCCCCGCTTCCGTGAAGATAACCCGCACTGCCCACGAGAATCGCAGCCCGAACCGCCGCTTTCGCGGGCAAGCCAGCATGGTCGCCCCCCCCTTCCGGCGCACCCGCCTGCTGCCCGCCGTCCTGCTCCTCGCCATCACCGCCGGCTGTGCGTTCACCGAACCGGTCGTCCGCGCCGACCTCGACCTGCCGGCACAATGGGCCGAAACCGGCGGCGCGGCCACGCCGGCTGCGCCCATCCACGACGCCTGGTGGCAGGACTTCGGCTCGGCGCCGCTCGACGCCCTCGTCGCCGAGGCGCTGGTCGCAGCACCCGACCTGCGCATCCAGGCCGAGCGCGTCGTGCAGGCCGAACTCGCGCTGCGCCAGGCGGGGGCCTCGCTGTTTCCGACGCTCGACCTCAGCGCCGGCAGCGGCGCGCGCAATGTGGACAACAACGAAACGACCACGACCAGCCTCAGCATCGGCGCCAGCTACGAGCTCGACCTCTGGGGCCGCCTCGCCGCCGGCGTGGACGCCAGCCGCGCCGGCCTCGCCGCCACCCGCTTCGACCACGACGCGGCACGCCTGTCGATCAGTGCAAGCGTGGCGACAACCTGGTTCCAGACCCTGGCCTTGCAGGAGCGCGTGGACATCGCCCGCCAGAACCTCGCCATCGCCGAACGCGTGCTGCGCGTGGTGCAGGTGCGCTATGACAACGGCGCCGCGTCGGCGCTCGAACTGAGCCAGCAGCGCACCACGGTGCTGAACCAGCGCCAGGCAATCGAACCGCTCGAAGTGCAGTTGCGCCAGACGCGCAGCGCGCTCGCCATCCTGATCGGCCGCAACCCGCAGGCCGGCTTCCCCACCGAGGAGCGCCTCGCCGCTCTGCAGGTGCCGGGGGTCGACGCCGGTCTGCCCTCCGAGCTTCTGCTGCGCCGCCCCGACCTCGCCGCCAGCGAAGCCCGCCTCGCCGCTGCGGCCGCCAACATCGCCGCCGCGCGCGCCGCGCTGCTGCCCGGCATCAGCCTGTCGGCGGGCGCAGGCGTCGGCAGCGTAGCGCTGCTGTCGCTCGCCGACACCACGCGCACGCTGTCGATCTCGGCCAACGTGTTGCAGAGCATCTTCGATGGCGGCCGCCTTCGCGCCGACGTCGACATCCAGCGTTCGCGCCAGCGCGAGCTGCTCGAAACCCACCGCCGCGCCATCCTCGTCGCGCTCAAGGAAGTCGAGGACGCCCTCGCCGACGGTGCCCGCGACGCCAACCAGGAGGCCGCCCAGCGCGAGATCCTCGCCGAGGCCCAGCGCAGCCTGCGCCTGGCCGAATTGCGTTACCGCGAAGGCGCCGACAGCCTGCTCACCGTGCTCGTTGCCCAACGCACGCTGTTCTCGGCGCAAGACCAGCTCGCCGCGTTGCGGCTGGCGCGGCTTACGGATGCGGTGGCGCTGTACAAGGCGCTGGGGGGTGGGTGGGCGGCCGAAACACCGCCTTCCTGACGCAAGCACCGCGAGGCCCATGGACACCTGCCAGACGGACAAGTGTGAGGCATGGACAAGTTGTAATAATGAGAATAATTCGTACTTGCGTTGACATTGTCTGCTGCCTTTCCGAGAATGAGCGCCATCTGCAACAGCAGGTAACAAGCGCGGACGTTTCCGGCCGATCGGAACATCCGCAATCAGGGAAGTAGCGAGCCACTCCGCAGCGACGGATCAGCCAGCCAAGCAGCCCAACACGCTTGAACCGGAGATCCGTCCCAGGTCCGCGCGCAGCGCACGACGCCCATCCCTCCGATGGACGTCGCACGCTCGCCTGCGGGGAACCACCCAAGCGCACCGCCCTGCGCACGCTCGACACCTCTCCAGCAAGCCGGGCTGATCACTTCAAAACAACTCGCAATACGTGATCAGGAAGACCGATGTCCTCGAAGAACCCGCACGCCAAGCAGCCTGCCTCGCTGCGCAAGCGCCCCGCCGCAGCAGCCATGGCCCTCGGGCTGTCGACCGCCGTCCTGGTGCCGATGGCCGCCGTCGCGCAGGAGCAGAAGCCTGCCGCCGAATCCACCCTGCAGACGGTCAACGTCATCGACACCGCGCTGGAAGCCAACCCGAACGCCGAACCCGGCGTGCCCTACAAGGCGAAATATTCGGGTGACGAGCGCCACAAGCGCGCGCTCGCCGACACCGCCCAGAACATCCAGGTACTGACCAAGGCCCAGATCGAAGACTCTGGCTACACCGATCTGCGCGAGATCCTCGACGCCCAGCCCGGTATCACGCTGGGCACCGGCGAAAACGGCAACGCCTTCGGCGACCGCTACATCATCCGCGGCCAGGAAGCCCGCAGCGACGTGTTCGTCGACGGCCTGCGCGACCCCGGCATGACCATCCGCGAGAGCTTCGCCACCGAGCAGGTCGAGATCTCCAAGGGCCCGAACTCCAGCTTCGCCGGCCGCGGCACCTCGGGCGGCGCGGTCAACTCGGTGACCAAGCAGGCCACCACCGCCTACGACTACACCCGCCTGTCCACCGGCTTCGGCACCGACAAGCACACCCGCTTGACGGTCGACACGAACCAGGTCATCAATGAAGACCTCGCCGTGCGCGCGAACCTGCTCTACGGCTACGAGGAAGTACCCGATCGCGACCCGGCGGACCGCGATCGCAAGGGCATTGCGCTGTCCACCTTCTGGACCCCGACCGACAAGCTCGACCTGACCTTCGACTACTATGGTCTCGACGCCGAAGACAACCCCGACATGGGCGGCTTCCTGGTCGGCACCGTGCCGAATCGCAAGCCGGCCAAGAATGTGCCGGTGTATGCGCAGTCGCAGGACTTCCTCGAATCCGACGTGGACATCGTCACTGCCCGCCTGCGCTATCAGTTCTCCCCCGACACCCGCGTGACCAACCTGACGCGCTTCGGCCAGACCGACAACGGCTATGTGGTCACCGGCGCCCGCGCCGCAGTCCGCGGTGCCAACGACCCGAACGCAGGTGCAGACACCATCACGCTGAGTACGCATCAGGGATGGCAGGAGGTCGACTACTTCGTCAATCAAACCAACCTGCACCTTGACCGCGAGATCGGAGGCCTGAAGCACGAGTTCATCTTTGGCCTCGAATACTCAGACCACAGCGTGCTGAACGGCGTCTATGACGTTGCAAACTCCGGCCAGAACTGCATCACGGGCAATGCCGCCGCCAACAACGCCTGGTGCGCGATCGGGGGCAACGGCCTCGCGGTGAACGGGCTGAACAGCCTGATGAACCGCCAGATCACCAAGGGTGACTGGGACATCGACTGGAACGTGAAGACGGTCTCCCTATCCGCAATGGATACAGTGGACCTCACCGACAAGTGGACCGCCTTTGCCGGCCTGCGCTGGGACCGCTATGACTTCGACACCACCACCATTTCGCGGGGCACCACCACCAACTACGACTACTCCGACAGCCTCTGGAACGGCCATGTTGGCCTGACCTACAAGTTCCTGCCCTACGCGAACGTATACGTCAGCTACGCTACCGCCAGCGACATCAACGGCGGCGAATCCGACGTCGGTTCCAGCTGCGGCTACGGCGGCATCTGCGTGGATAACAACAACGGCGTCGACATTGCCGACAGCAAGCCTGAAAAGACCCAGAGCATCGAACTCGGGACGAAGTGGAACCTGATGGACGAAAAGCTGTTGCTGTCCGCTGCGCTGTTCCAGATCACCAAGTCCGACGTGATGGAATCGGCGCCGAGCGGTAGCGGCTATGAGTCCACCGGCGCGCTCAACACCGGCAAGAACCGCGTCCGCGGTCTCGAACTGGCGTTGACCGGCATGATCACCCCCAAGCTGACCGGCCAGGCGGGCGTGGCCTTAATGGACTCCGAGGTCCTGCGTTCGAATGTGGCGGACAACGAAGGCAAGGTGCTGAGCAACTTCGCTGACAACACAGCGTTCGTGCAACTCAAGTACCAGGCGACCGACAAGTTCTCGTTCGGCGGCGCGGTCAAGTACGAAGGCAAGAAGTACGCCGGTCAACCGGACTCGGCCGCCGGCTATAACGCGAACGGCGAGTATACGCAGCCGATCCCCTCCTACACCGTGCTCGACCTGTTCGCGAACTACCGCATCAACAAGAACATGGACGTGCGTCTGAACGTGGGCAACGTGACCGACAAGGACTACTACCTGGCCGGCTACCGTTCGGGTTCGTTCCTGTACATGGGTGACGCGCGCAATGCCCGCGTGACCCTGAACTATGACTTCTAAGTCCTAGTGCTTTTCCCGGCCGGGCCGCGCCTCAGCGCGCAGCCCGGCCGTTTTCGTTTTGAACAATCATGCCTGACTGACTTTCCGCGCACGTGGTCGGCAAGCCGACCTTCGAAAGACGGAGCAACCATGCACGCCCAACCCACGCCTTACCTCGATCCCCCGCGTTTCAGCATCTCGCGTCGCCGCGCCCTTCAGACACTGGCCGCAGGCACGGCAAGCATCCTCATGCCGCGCGCGGCCCAGGCCGGACCGAGCGGGACGCGCGCGGTCGTCGGCGCCGCCTGGCGGGGTCCGCGCGCGAGCGACCCGAACTTCGCCGGCACCCTCGTCGCTGACTGGGAAGCGCGCAAGCTCGGCTTCGGCTATATGGTGCCGCTACCGAGCCGGCCTCACGGACTGATGGCCGAGCCCGGCGGCGAGCTACTGGTGTGCAGTGCACGCCCCGGGACCTGGATGCTGCGTTGCGATACGCAGGGCAAGGTGATGCAGCAGATCGACGTGCAGGAAGAGGGCATGTGCCGACTCGGCGGCCATGTCATCGCATCGGCGGATGGCGAGCACCTGTACACCACCGAAACCGATTTCCGCAGCGGCAAGGGCAGGGTTGGCGTGCGCGACCGCCGCAGCCTGCGCAAGCTCGCCGAATGGGATACCCACGGTCTCGACCCGCACCAGCTGCTGCTCGACGCCCAGGGCCACCTGTTCGTCGCCAATGGCGGCATCCCGCGCACACTGAGCGACAAGAAGGTCGACCTCCACCGCATGGACGCCTCGCTCGTGCGCATCGACACCGCCAACGGCGCCCTGCTCGGCCAGTGGCGCATCGACGACCCAAGGCTGAGCCTGCGCCACATGGCCTGGAGCCGCCCGCCGCAGGGTGGCGACGCCCTGCTCGGCATCGCGATGCAGGCCGAACACGACCTCGAGGCCGACCGTCGTCGCGCCCCGATCCTGGCCGTGTTCGATGGCGAGCACCTGAGCGTCCCGACGCAGGAGAACGACGGCATCGGCTACGCTGGCGACATCGCCCCGGCGCTGCATGACGGCTTCGCGCTCTCCAGCCACCAGGCCGACGTCACCAACCTGTGGCACCCCGGTCTGCCCGAGAAGATGCGGCCCATCGTGCAGCTCAAGGCGTCGTATGCACTGGCCGGCTGGCACGGCCCGCAGGACGGCGGCGGCGTGCTGGTCGCCACCGCCTACGGACTGGGTCGCTGGCATCCGAGCGCCCCCGCCAACCTGCTCGCGTGGCCGGAGCCGATGGCGCTCGACAATCACTGGATCCTGATCGAGGAAGCCTGATCCACCGGGTGCCGGAGCCTGCCGTCGGCTGAGCCCCGGTCACTGCAGGGCATATCGAATGAACGACACCGCAACGCCGCGCCCACCCCTGTCGCGGATTCCGCCCGAGATCCTGTGCGCACAGGATTACGAATCGCTCGCTGCGCACTTCCTGCCGGCCCCGCACCACGCCTACATCGCCGGCGGGAGCGGATTCGAAGCCACGCTGCGCTCAAACCGCGACGCCTTCGAGCGCGTGCAGATCCTGCCACGGCTGCTGCGGGACCTGACCGCCGGGCACACGCGCCTCACGCTCCTCGGCCACGAACTGCGTCATCCGATCCTGCTTGCGCCGCTCGCCTTCCAGACCCTCGCCCACCCGCAAGGCGAACTCGACACCGCGCGCGCCGCCGCAGCGACCGACGCCGGCCTGGTCGTCAGCACGCTGTCGGCCTGGCCGCTCGAGGACATCGCCGCCTGCAGCCGGGGCGAAAAGTGGTTCCAGCTCTACTTCCAGCCGCTGCGCGACAGCACGCTCGACCTTGTCCGCCGCGCCGAGGCCGCAGGCTATGGCGCACTGGTCGTGACACTGGATGCGGTCGTGCAGAGTCCCAGCCTTCGCGCACAGAGGGCAGGTTTCCGCATGCCTGACGCCGTGCGTCCGGGCAACCTCCTCCATCATGCAACGCCGCCACCAGTCGAACTCGAACGCGGCCAGAGCCTCATCTTCCAGGGCCTGATGCGGGAGGCGCCGACCTGGGATGACCTGGACTGGCTGATGCGTCACACCCGCCTGCCGGTCATCGTCAAGGGCGTGCTGCGTGCCGACGACGCGCTGGCGCTGAAGGCGGCCGGGGTTGCGGGGATCATCGTCTCCAACCATGGCGGCCGCGCCCTCGACGGCGTGCCAGCCAGCCTCGACGCGCTGCCCGCCGTGCGCGCCGCGGTCGGTGCTGACTACCCCATCCTGCTCGACAGCGGTATCCGCGCCGGCAGCGACGTATTCAAGGCACTGGCGCGTGGCGCCGACGCGGTGCTGGTCGGGCGTCTGCAGGTCTTCGCGCTGGCCGTTGCCGGCGCGCTCGGTGTCGCCCACATGCTGAAGCTGCTGCGCGAAGAACTGGAGCTGTGCATGGCACTCGCCGGCTGCGCCACACTGCAGGAGATCACGGCGGACTGCGTCACCCACCGCCCCGCCTGAACCTCAGTCCAAACCCTGTCCTGTACGCGATTCACATCATGCTCATTTCAATCGAGAAGGTCCTCACCAAGGACGAAGTCCGCCAGTTCCGCCAGCACCTCGACCAGGCGCAGTGGGAAGACGGGCTGAAGACCGCCGGCACGCTCGCCAGCCAGGTCAAGCGCAACCTGCAACTGGCGGACGGCTCGGATCTGGCCACCCGCCTCGGCAACCACATCCTGCGCAAGCTGGGGAGCCACCCGGAATTCATCTCCGCCGCCCTGCCGCAGCGCATCTACCCGCCCAAGTTCAACTGCTACCGCGGCGGTGGCACCTACGGCGCCCACGTCGACAGCGCCCTGATGACGGTGCCGGGCACCGACATCACGGTGCGTACGGACGTGTCAGCCACGGTGTTCCTCGCCGAGCCGGACGAGTACGAAGGCGGCGAACTGGAGATCGAAGGTCCGTTCGGCGTACAGACGGTGAAGCTCGAGGCGGGCGACATGGTGCTCTACCCCTCGACCAGCCTGCATCGCGTCACGCCAGTCACGCGCGGCGCGCGCATCGCCAGTTTCTTCTGGATTCAGAGCCTGGTGCAGGACGAAGGGGAACGCACGCTGCTGTACGACCTCGATCAATCCATCCGGGGTCTGACCGCCTCAGGGCGCCAGGACGACCCCGACCTGCTGCGCCTCACCGGCGTGTATCACAATCTGCTGCGGCGCTGGGCGAAGCCCTGAATCAGGGCAGCTGGGCCAAAAGCGCCCACTGTCCACCGTCCTACGCCTCGCGGAGCACTTCCTCGCAGCCCGTCCCCGAATCCGGCCGCGGACCAACGAACACCGTGCCGAGGTAGCGCGCTGCAAGACCGTAGCCCAGCACCCAGGCGGCCGCGCTCACCGCCTGCAGGCCGGCCAACGGCATCCCCGGCAGGCCGGATGCCGCGCGTGCCAGCGCGGCAGCCAACAGCCCGGCCGCGGCCACCAGCACCCACGGCCGCAGATCCAGTTCATAGCCCGCATGCGTGCGCCCGGCGATGCACAGCACGCCGAAGATCGACACGCCCATCGCACCGACCGTCAGCAGGTGCAGTCCCGCGCTGGGCGCCACCGGCGCGCCGAGCAAGGACAGGCCGATCAGCGCGTAGCCCGCTGCCTTGAGCCAATACACCGCGTAGAGCATGAAGGCCCAGCGCGACAGCAGGGCGCGGCCGACATGCCAGTCGTTCAGCAGGTTCAGCACCGCCGCCGCGGCCGCCAGCGCGACCCAGCCGGCTATGACCGAGCCGGGCAGCAAGAACTCGGCCACGGTGTACAGCGCCACGCCGAAGATGGCGAGATTGCGCCGCGGGGGGCGCGCACGATAGTCGGGCAGATCGTCATCCTCAGCGTGACGGCGAGCCGCGCCGGCATCGCGGCGCAGGCGCTCGGCATCCAGCGCATCGTTGACGATGCGCATCGAGATGCGGCTGAGCGCGACCACGATCAGCACCATCATCACGCCGACGCCGACCCGCACCCAGCGCATCGGATACGCGCCGCCGAGCGCATCGGCATGGAAACCCGCCAGCGCGATCCACATCGCACCCAGCCCCCACAGGAAGGCGAGATGGCGCCGCTCGGGGTCGCGCCACAGCCGTGGCGCGACGATCACGATCAGCGCACCTAGAAAACCCACGTTGAGCAACGCGGCCAGCACCTCCCCCGCCAACCCCAGGGTTCCCGACAACCAGAACGCCAGGCGTGCCGCCGTCCACAGCAGGACCATGCCGAGTGCGATGCGACGACCGAAGGCGGGCGTGGCGGTGAACTCGGGCACCGCCGTCAGCAGGAAACCCGCCACCGCCGCGAGCCCGAAGCCGAACATCAGCTCATGCGCGTGCCACACGACCGGGCCGCCGGGCACGGCCGGCACGCCCAGCCCCGCAGCGAGAAAGCCCTGCCAGATCAGCAGCAGGAGCACCGCATACATGGCGGTAGCGAGGAAGAAGGGGCGGAAGCCGCACATGAACAGCGGCCGTGCCGCCAGCCGGTCGAACAGCCGGCCGAACGGTTCGTGGTCGATGGGATGAGACATGGCTTCGCGCTCCTCAGCCGCCGCAACGCGCGCCGCCGCGCGCGCTCAGCACCGGCTCGGCCGGCACGACCAGGCGCAGACCCGACGCCGGACGCGCTGCCGCCCCGGCCTGCGGCGCGAGGCCGGCTGCAGGGGCCGCCACGGCAGGCGGCAATCCGAAGCTCTCGCGCACCGCCGCCGTCTGCAGCAACTCGGCGGTATGGTGATAGACCCAGGCGTCGTCGCGGGTCGCCGCCGGTTGGCCGAGCGCGAAGCGGCACACGATGCGCCCGGGCTCGGGCGCCATCACCAGGATCGCGTCCGACAGCCTCACTGCCTCCATCAGGTCGTGCGTGATCATCAACACCCCCATGCTGCGCTCCGCCTGCTGGGCCAGCAGCAGGCGGTAGAGCTCTTCCTTGAGGCCGACGTCGAGCGCCGAGAACGGCTCGTCGAGCAGCAACAGATCGGGCGCCAGCACCAGCGCGCGCGCGAGCGCCACCCGGCTCTGCATGCCGCCCGACAACTGGTGCGGAAACTTGTCGAGGTCGCGATGCGCCAGCCCCAGGCGCAGCGCCAGTTCGCGCGAGCGGAACTGGCGCTCGTCGCGCCCGACGCCGGCCGCCTTGAGGCCGAGCGCGATGTTGTCGATTGCCGTCTTCCACGGCAGCAGGCGTGGCTGCTGAAACATGAAGGCGGTGGTCCCAAAGCGGTTCGACACCTCGCCCTCCTGCACCGTCAGCAGGCCGGCCGCCAGATGCAGCAAGGTGGTCTTGCCGCAGCCCGAAGGGCCGACCAGCGCCACCACCTCGCCCGCGCACACGCGACAGTCGATGCCTGCCAGCACCTCGTCGCGCGCGAAGGCGTGCGACAGGCCACGAACGCGCAGTTCGCCGCTCATGCGCCCTGCTCCCGCCAACGCTCCACCTCGCGCTTGACCGGCTCCAGCACCAGGTACTCGACCGCCAGCAGCAGGCCGACCACCGCGGCAATCCAGGCCATCGTGGCCGCCGTATCGAGATGCGAGCGCGACACGGCCAGCGCCGCGCCCACGCCGTCCTGGGTGGCGAGCAGCTCCGCCATCACCACCACCTTCCAGGCCGTGCCGAGCGCAGCGATCCAGGCGGGGAACAGGTAGGACACCACGTGCGGCAGATAGACATCGAGGAACATCATGCGGCGCGGCAGGCGAAAGGCCTCGGCCATGCCGCGCAGCTGGTTGTCGAGCGTGCGCGTGCCCTGCAGCGCGCCGATGAAGATCACCGGAAAGGCGGCGACGAACACGGTGAACACCGGCGTGCCGTCGCTGGCGCCGAACCACAGCATCGCCAGCACCAGCCAGGCGATCGGCGGCGTGCCCATCAGCACGGTCACGAGCGGGCGCGACATCATCGACGCGGTCATCGACAGCCCCGCAACAAGACCGAGCACGCTGCCGGCCAGTACCGACAGGGCATAGCCCGAGAGCGCGCGGCGTGCGGTGGCGGCGAGCTCCGGCCAGGCGGCGCCGCTGTCGATCAGGCCCCACAGCGTGGCGAAGGCCGAGCGCGGGTCGGGCATCACCAGCGGGCCGTAAACCAGACTGACCGCCTCCCAGGCGGCCAGCAGCAGGAACAGGCTGGCGATCGCACCCCAGCCGCCCCACAGGTAGGCGGGCAAACCAGCGAACCAGGCACGCAACAGGCTCATGGCTTCGCGGCTCCGCCATAGAAGCCATCGTCGGGCAGCTTGCCGCCGACCAGCGCCGGATTCTTCTTCACCAGCTGGCCGAACATGAATTCGAGCTCGGCGCGCGCGGCCTGCACCGGCACCGCCTCCATCTGGCTGACGGCGATCGAGTCGGCCACCGCCTCGGGGGTCAGCAGGTCGATGCGGGCGGCGACGCCGCGGCCACAGGCCTCCGCGTTGGCGCGGCACCAGGCCAGCGAGCGGGCATATTCGGCCTCGATGCGTGCAACCACGTCCGGACGCTCGCGCAACGCCCCCATCACCGCGATGCCGGCCTGCGGGATGCGGGTGGCGCGCGCGAACACCCGCCCCCATTCCTGCTGCAGGTCAACGCTGCGATGCAGCTCCGGCGCAATGACGCTGATCGGGAAGGAGCCCGTCTTGCGCAGCGCCATCGACACCGCCGGCTCGGCCAGCAGCGCGTGGTCGACGCGGCGCATCACCAGCAACTGCATTGCGTCGATCGGGCTGGCGACGTAGCGCAGGCTCAGGTCCTTGCGGACGTCCACGCCCTGCTGCTCGGCGAGCAACTGGAACACGATGTCGGGCATGTCGCCGCGGAAGGGCATCGCCAGCTCCTTGCCGCGCAGGTCGGCAAGCGACTTGAGCGCCGGGTCGCGCGACACCAGCCACAGCACACCCCAGGTCGACACGTTGAGCATCCGCAGCTTCGCACCGCGGTTGTAGAGGTTGGCCGCGACGTTGGTCGGCATCGCCAGCACGTCGGCGCGGCCGTCGAGCGCCATCACGCGCAACTGGTCGGGGTCGCGCCAGGGCACGAACTCGACAACCTCGGCAACGTCGGCCAGCGCACCGGAGTCGACCATGTGGATCAGCGGATTCGACACCGCCGCCGAGGGCCCGGCGAGCGTCAACCTGGGCAGCTTCTGCGCGTCGGCGGTGCCGGTCACGACCAGGAATGCGAGCACCACGCACGCGTGCAACAGGAGCCGGCTCCAGCCGGGCAAGGGTGGGCGTGGTGTCTGCATGTCAGAAACTCCCGGAAAGACTCAAGGTGATGCCGCGACCCGGCGCCGCCAGTTCCTGGCCCGATACGCCATCGGTCAGGTGCTCGTGGTAGCGCTTGTCGGCCAGGTTGTGCAGGCCGACGGCCAGCGTGGCCGCATCGAAGGCGCCGACCGCGCCGAAACGCCAGCCCAGCTCGGCGTCGGCGGTGACGAAGCCGGAGGTCGCGTCCTCCGTGCCATTGGAGAACTTCGTCGCGATGCGATCCTGCTCGGCAACCGCGCGCAACTGCGCGCGCCAGTAGAAGCCGCGCTCGGCCGGCTGGCCG
Organism: Thauera sp. WH-1; assembly: GCF_047806685.1. Taxonomy (NCBI): domain Bacteria; kingdom Pseudomonadati; phylum Pseudomonadota; class Betaproteobacteria; order Rhodocyclales; family Zoogloeaceae; genus Thauera; species Thauera sp. WH-1. Next base: position 92,571 of record NZ_JBLQGP010000009.1, on the reverse strand, counting down.
ATGCCCAGCGTCAGCTCGGGCGCCGGCATCTGGTACAGCGGCTCGTCGTCCTGATGGTTCTTGCCACGCAGCCAGGTGAAGCCGGCATCGGCGACGTAGGCGCCCACCGGCGCGCTGAGACTGCCTTCGACGCCGTAGATCGTGACCTTGTCGAGGTTCTCGGTGCGCTTGAGCGGCAAGCCGGTGCCCGGATGGGACGCGCCGGTGATGCGTCCGGCGATGTAGTCGTCGATGCGCGTGTAGAAGGCCGCCAGCTGGTAGTTCAGCCCGGCACCTGCGCCCTTGAGGCCGAGTTCGAAGCTGGTCGAGACTTCCGGATCGAGTTGCGGGTTGCCGACGTGGTAGTAGCCGTCGCCGCGCGCCGAATCCTCGAAGCGCTCACGCATGTCCGCGGCGCGGTAGGCGCGGCCGACGTTGGCGTAGGCGTTGAGACTTTCGGTGAGGGGATGGCTCGCCCCGAGCGACCACGACAGGTTGTTGTCCGTGTTGTCCAGACCGGTCGTCTGGGCCGACGGCCCCGCCCCCTTCTGCGCCGCGTCACCGCTGACGCGGTCGTAGCGCAGTCCGGCAACGATGCGGGTGGCGCCAAGCGCGAATTCGTCCTGCACGAACACACCCACCGCCTCGATCTCGCCATCCGAGAACGGATCGTTGCGCACGTTGTTGTTGAAGAACGGCGCGTTGTTGTCCATGTAGCGCTCGGGATCGCCCTTCATGCGCCAGGTTTCGGCCCCGACCGTCAGCAGATGGTCCCCGCCGACCGGGAACACATACTTGGCGCGCGCGCCATCGGTCGTGAAGGAGACGTCGTTGCGTACGTAGTCGCGGCCGAGGTTTTCGGCGCGGGCACGGATCTGGCGAAACACTTCCTGGCGATAGATCTCGGCCGACAGCTGCCCTTCGCCAAGCTTCGCATCGACGCCCAGTTCGTAGAGCTCGCGGCGCTGTTTGGGCGAATGGATGGTCGCCACGCCGAGCGGACGCGGAATGCCCGCGCCGGTGCGGGCCGAGCCCGGATACCACACGTCCTCGTCCTCATGGCGCTGCAGATTCAGACGCAGGCTGACGTCGTCGGTCAGGCGATGGCGATACTTGGCCAGCAGGGTGTCGGACTGGTAACCGGTCCGGTCCTCGCGCCCGTCGGGGCTGCGGTAGTCATCCACGTCGCGCCCGGCCACACCCAGCACCAGCGCGTGATCGGCGTTCGAGCGCTGCACCAGCAGCGCACCGGCCACACCCTTGTCGACACCGCTGAAACGCACGCCGGCACGGCCGCCCATGCGCTCCTCCGCGGTGAAGGCCGCCTCGGGCGTGAGCAGGTTGACGACCCCGCCCATGGCTCCGCTGCCGTGCAGCACCGAGCCCGGCCCCTTGACGACCTCGACACGGTCGAGCAGCCCGAGATCCATGAAGGACGCAATCGCCCCCTGAGGCTGGGCCGAGTTCACACGCAGGCCATCGACCATGACGACGACGCTTTCCTTCTTGAGGCCGCGCAAGACCGGGTTCTGTCCCCAGGCTCCGTCGGACTGGGCCGCCAGCCCCGGCTTGCCTCGCAACAGATCGCCGACGACCGCCGCGCCCGCCGTGGCCGGACGCAGGACTTCGATCGCCTGGGGTGTCTCCTGCACGTCGGCGGCGTAGCCTTTGGCGGTCACAACCTGCTCGCCGAGCACGGTTTCACCTGCGGCGAGCAGGGATGGTGCGAAAGAGACACCCAGCAGTGCCAACGCCATTGCGCGCATGCGCAGTTCCATAAACAACTCCATCGAGTAGTCGAGCTGGCTGGCGACGGCTGGCTTGCCCGGGATGATTCGGATCAGGTGAGCCAACTTTAATTAAACGCGAATCATTCCTATTTGATTCCAATCAAATCTGCGTGCGCTCGCTTGCCGAAATCACTTCTTGAATCTCGGGCAGCCCTTGCAGGGCTTGTCCTTCTTGCAGCACTTCTCGCTCATCAGGATCTCCATAACGGTCCCGCCCCAGGCCGGAACCGTCTCAGTGCGAAACGCGCGAGGCTTCGAGCGCTCGCTGTTCGCTCAGCAAGACATACGCACGCCCGAAGCCCAACTCCACCTCGACGGTGTCGATCGGGCCGAAGCCCGCCGCACCCTCGTAGCCGCGCACCGCTTCGTCGGGGCTCCAGCCGAACTCGAGCTTGGCCCCGCCACGCTCAAGCGACCGGCGTCATCGACGGCCATCGCCGCTCGGCGAGGGCCGGGGCGGAGCAGCTGGCCGGCAGGGTGGCAAGCACGAGCGGGCGCAGCCCGGATTGCGGAGACGAGATGATCATTCCTTTGCAGGAACAGGGAAAAAATGAACGGGCTGCCTTGTGAGCAGCCCGTGAGGAGAATGCGGCAACGACTCGGCCCTGCGCAGCGCGCGCCAAGGCCGATCGGCCGCTGCGCCCCACGGCGCGATGCGCCGACCAAGGGCTTACTTCACGACCTCGTCGGCAACCGACAGATAGGCGCGCCCATGCTTGATCACCGCGTCGCGATCGAGCTTCTCGGACGCCTGATGAACCTCCTCGAGTGTGACCGCGAGCGTGGACATTTCCTCGTTGATCTTCTTCAGTGCGTTCTCGAGCGTGTAGGTGAGCTGGTGCACGTCGGCCATGTCCGAGTCGGTGACCTTGCCCTCCAGGATCGCGCGCAGCTTGTCGTTGTACTCGGCGAAGTTGGCCACCGCCTGGGTCAGCGTCTCGGCCGGCTTGGCCTCGAAGTGGGCGGTTTTCGGCCCGCCGCCGGAAGCCCATGCCGGGCTGGCGAAGGCGGCGAGGACGACCGTGGCGGTCAGGATCAGACTTTTCATGTGCGCAATTCCTGTCTTTTCGATGCCCTGCCCGCCTGCCCCGAACCGGGACCGACCTGAGCGAGGGCTGAACATGCAGAATAGTAGCAGCAATGACAATCATTCCTATTTGCGAATTGTCAATGCCGCTGCTTTCCAACCCCTTACTTGTTGCGTCGCGGACATCCCTTGCAGGGCTTGTCCTTCTTGCAGCATTTCTTGCTCATCCTTGCCTCCTCGTCGATGCTCGGGATGTCATGACTTCAGCCTCAATGCAGCACGCCGCCGGCGCGCTCCTCGGACGCGGCCTCGCCGAGCAGCGCATACGCCTGCCAGTCGCCCACCAGCCGCTCCGCGCACTCGCGCACGCACGCGGGGATGCGGGGGTCGCGACCGATCATGTCGAAATGGCGTGCGATGGCCTGCGCGAGCACCGGCGATCGGCGTGCCGGAAAGCGCGACAGCATCTGCAGCACCGCGGCCAGCGCGAGCTCCGGGTGCGTATCGTACTCGGCGCCCTCGGCAGGCACCGCTGCCGGCCGGCTGGCGAAGACGTGCGCGCTCACAGCCGCACCGCGTAGTACTCGACGACCTGCTGCACGTCGACCGGGAACGGCACTTCGTCGGGCGAAGGCGTACGCGTCACCGTCGCCGCCACCGCGGCCTCATCAAAAGCCAGCCACTCTGGACGGCGCAGGGCCGGCTCGGCGAGCGCCTCGACGACGATTGGAATGCTGCGCGCACGCTCGGAGAGCTGGATGCGATCGCCCGGCCGCACGCGGATCGACGGGATGTTCACCGCCCGCCCGTTGAGCAGCACGTGCTTGTGACGCACGAGCTGGCGCGCCGCCACGGTGGTGGGCGCGAAGCCGGCGCGGAACACGAAGTTGTCGAGGCGGCGCTCAAGCAGCTCGAGCAGCTTGTCGCCGGTCGGCCCGCGGTCGCGCTTGGCCTCGCGGAACAGGCGCTGGATCTGGCGCTCGGTGAGGCCGTAGTTGAAACGCAGCTTCTGCTTCTCGATCAGCTGCACGCCGAAGCCGGATTTTCGCTTCGGACGCTGGCCGTGCTGGCCGGGCGGGTAGTTGCGCTCACCGAGCGGTTTGCGCGACAGGCCCGGCAGCTCGGTGCCGAGGGCACGCATCACTTTCAGGCGGGGACCGGTGTAACGGGACAAAATGTTCTCCTTCGATCAATTCGGTGACGGGAGGCCTGCAACGCAGGCGCGCAAAGAGCGCAAGCGAGGCCGCCTCGAAGTCGAGGACGCCGCTGGCGCGCCAGCGCTGCCGGGGATGTGCGGGCGGGAGATCGCTCGGTCGAGTGCTTCGCACGATGTCATCAACTCCTGATCCATGACGCTGGCGTCGAGATGGCGCAGTAGCAGCCCCGCCCGCTCGGCGGCGCGCGGACAGCCGGTCTCGAGGTAGCGAGACAGATGAGCGATCACCCCGGCGAGCAGCCGGGTTTGCTCCACGCTCGTATTCGGGCTCATGACGATCTCCGTTTTGCGAATCGTTCTCACTATTATTTAAGGTACAGACGATGTCAAGCCTCCCATCGGCGCCCCGAGAAGCTTCGCGAGACAGGCGCGATCACCAAGGCTTTTGAGCTAAATCAGTAAATCTAAACATGCGACCGATTATCATTCTCTGAGCAAACTCGTTTCCGGACCCCCGCCCCCATGGACTGCGCATCTTCGCTTTCCCCCGCCAGTGCTGCTCGCCGAGCTCGGGGTGCCGATGGTGATGGCGCTCAACATGACCGACGAGGCCAAGGCGCACGGGGTGACGGTAGACGCGCCGGCGCTGGCCGAGGCGCTCGGCGTGCCGGTGGTGGCCACGGTGGCAACCGGCGGCGAAGGCGTCGGCGCGCTCACCGATGCCCTGGCGCGCGCCGCGGTGCCGGCGCCGCTGCTGCGCTACGACCCGGCACTCGAGCGCGACATCGCCCGCCTGGAAGCGCTCATCCGCAGCGACTGCCCGCATCCGCGCCTGGCAGCCCGCGGGCTGGCGATCCTGGCCATCGGCCGCGACCCGAGATCGAGGCCTGGCTGGCCGCGCAGGCCAACAGCCAGCACGTGCGCGCCGTGCTCGCCGAACTCACCGCCGCCAGCGGACGCGATTCGCTCCCCCGCGCGCCTCGCGCGCGAACGCATCCGCCTCACCGCCACCCCCGCGGGCCGAATGGTGCGCATCACCGACTTCGGCGACGCGATCGACGCGCTGCAGCGCGAGCAGCTCCACGCCTATGGCCTGTCGGCCGCGCACGCGGTGAAGGTGCTGCAGCAGACCCCGATGACGGTGCTGCTGTGCGAGCACGTCGAGCTCGCCATCGAGCATGCGGTGGCCCGCCACATCTGGGCGGAACCGGCCTGAGTCGGAGACTCCGCGCGCCGGCCGCCGCGTGCGAGCAGGCTCGCCCGACGCCGCGACCTTCGCCGGCAAGCCCGCCCCTACAGGCGGGTGCGCCCGCGGACTGTTGCGGCCACCTCGGCCTCAGCTCCAGCTGACGGTGGCCGCCAGCAGGTAACCCGCCCCATACACCGTCTTGATGAACTTGCCGCTGTGTCCGCCCTGCTCGAAACGCTTGCGCAGGCGCGACACGCGCAGGTCGATGCTGCGGTCGAGCGCGCACACGTCGCGCCCGGCCAGCAGCTGCTCGCGCGACAGGATCTGGTTGGGACGCTCGAGGAAGGCGATCAGCAGTTGCGACTCGGCCAGGCTCAGCGTGTCTTCCACGCCCTCGGGCGACACCAGGCGATGGGTGGCGCGCTCGAAGGTCCAGCCGGCGAAGTGCGCGGTGTCCGGCGGCTGGGCGCCGGTGGCCGGCTCGGGCTGGTAGCGGCGCAGGATGCTGCGCACGCGGGCGATCAGCTCGCGCGGCTCGAAGGGCTTGACCACGTAGTCATCGGCGCCCAGCTCCAGGCCCATCACGCGATCATGCGTGTCGTCGCGGCCGGTGGCGATGAGCAGGCCGAAGCGGTGGCGGCTGCGCAGCTGCTGCAGCACCTCCATGCCATCCATGTCGGGCAGACCGAGGTCGAGAATGGCGAGATCAGGGGCCTGGGTGCGCAGCTGGCGCAGGAACTCGCCGCCGGTCGGGAACACGGCGCTGCGGTAGCCGAAGCGCTCCAGCGTGCTGCTGATCAGCCGTGCCACCGCGGCATCGTCCTCGACCACGTGAACCAGGGCCCGTGCCTTGTCGCTCAAATCCCAACCTCCGCGCATTCCGCTCTGGCCACGCTGGGCCTGCCCCTCGACGGGCGCACCGCGCCGGCTTCCAGCCGACGCCCCCGGACAGCAGCCGACGCCAGCCGCGCGATCAGGCGAGTACGGCGTGCAGCACCTCGACCAGGCGCGCCTGGGTGAAGGGCTTGTCGAGTACCGGCACCTCGGCGTCCTCGCGCCCGGCCTCGGCCCGCTCCGCATAGCCGCTCATCAGCACCACCGGCACCTCGGGCCGGAAGCGGCGCACGAAGCGCGCCAGCGCCCGCCCATCCATGCCACCGGGCATCACGATGTCCGACAGCACGAGCCCGATCGCGGGGATATTCTCGATCATGTCGGCCGCCTCGTGGCCACTTTCGGCCTCGAGCACCGCGCAGCCCAGGATCGAGAGCTGCTTGCGCACCACGTCGCGCACCTTGTCATCGTCCTCGACCAGCAGCACCAGGCGCCCCTCCAGCGACACCGCGGGCGGCGCCGCGCTCGTCGCTGGCACGGCCGCGGGCGCGGCCGCGCGCGGCGCCTGCGGCAGCAGCAGCGACACCGTCGTGCCCACCGCCTGCCGGCTGCGGATGCGCACCCCGCCGCCGGACTGCTTGATGAAGCCGTAGACCATCGGCAACCCCAAGCCGCTGCCGCGACCGAAGGTCTTGGTGGTAAAGAAGGGCTCGAAGACGCGCGCCAGCGTGGCGCCGTCCATGCCGGTGCCGTTGTCGGCGACGGCGATCTGCACGTAGCAGCCGGGCGGCAGTTCGATATCGTCCGCAGCCCGGCCCTCGAGGCACTCCAGCGAGCATTCGATGCGCAGCTCGCCGCCGTTCGGCATGGCGTCGCGCGCGTTGAGGGCGAGATTGAGCAGCGCGCTCTCGAGCTGGTTGGGGTCGACCAGGGCACGCAGGTCCAGGTCGCGCGAGGCAACCGAGATCGCGATCGTACTCGGCAGGGAGCGGCGGATCATGCGCGCCATGTCGAGCACGAGCTCGTTGACCTCGACCACCACCGGCGCGATCGGCTGCTGGCGCGAGAAGGCGAGCAGGCGCCGCACCAGGCCGGCCCCGCCCTCGGCCGCCGCCAGCGCCGGCTCGACGTACTCCGCCACCGCGGGATGATCGCCGAGCGCCTCAACCAGGCCCTGCAGGTTGCCCATCACCACGGTCAGCATGTTGTTGAAGTCGTGCGCGAGCCCGCCGGTGAGCTGGCCGATCGCCTCCATCTTCTGCGCCTGGGCGAGCGCGGTCTGGGTGCGGCGCTGCTCGGTGACGTCGACCGCGTGCACATAGCAGCCGATGACCTCGCCGTCCGGGCCGAAGTCGGGCACCAGGGTGCTGCGGGTGAACAGGATCTCACCGCCTGGGCCGGGCATGCTGTACTCGTAGCTCACCTGTTCGCCGGCGAGCGCGCGGCGCACCTTGTCCTCGACCTGGGCGAACACATGCGGGCCGATGACCTCGAGGATGGGGCGATCCTTCATCGCCTCGCTGGTGGTGCCGAACCACTGCGCGTAGCGCTTGTTGCCGTAGCGGAACACCCAGTCGTGGTCGAAATAGCCCACGTGCGCCGGGATGGTGTCGGTGATCTGGCGCAGGCGCAGCTCGCTGTGGCTGAGCCGCTCTTCGCCCGACGTGTGCTGATCCCGACTCATGTTCCTGCCGCTCCCCCCGCCCGCCGCCGCAGGCCCAAAACGCCCCATTCTATGTCCGCCCGCTGCGCCGGCAAGCGCAGGACAAGATTCAGTACATTCCCACGCAATTACAGACAAGATCTTTTGCCATTCTCCATACCCGACGGTATGGATGCCGGGCCCTGCCCGTGCATGCCCGCCCGATCACCAACCTGTTGCACATCTGGGAGTGGAGAAGGATGTCGAAGACTGCATACGAACAAGGACTGGACAAGAATCCGGCGAACTACGTGCCGCTGTCGCCGCTGAGCTTCATCGAGCGCACGGCCATGGTGTACCCCACGCGCACCAGCATCGTGCATGGCGCGCGCAGCGATACCTGGGCACAGACCTACGCGCGCTGCCGCCGCCTGGCGAGCGCGCTGGTCGCCCATGGCGTGGGCAAGGGCGACACCGTGGCGGTGATGCTGCCCAACGTGCCGCCGATGTTCGAGGCCCACTTCGGCGTGCCGATGACCGGCGCCGTGCTCAACACGCTCAACACCCGGCTCGACGCCGAAGCCATCGCCTTCATGCTCAAGCATGGCGAAGCCAAGGTGCTGATCACCGACCCCGAGTTCGCCGGCGTGATCCGCGCCGCGCTCGCGCTGCTCGACGGCGACAAGCCGCTCGTCATCGACGCGCTGGATTCCGAATATCCGGGCAGCGAGCGCGTCGGCACCCTCGAATACGAGGACTTCCTCGCCGGCGGCAACCCCGACTACCAGTGGCGCCTGCCCGCCGACGAGTGGGACGCGATCGCGCTCAACTACACCTCGGGCACCACCGGCAACCCCAAGGGCGTGGTCTACCACCACCGCGGCGCCTACCTGAATGCCGCCTCCAACATCATCAGCTGGGGCATGCCGCAGCACGCGGTCTACCTGTGGACACTGCCGATGTTCCACTGCAACGGCTGGTGCTTCCCGTGGACCCTGGCCGCCAACGCCGGCGTCAACGTCTGCCTGCGCAAGGTCGATCCGGCGCTGATCTTCGAGTTGATCCGCAGCCACAAGGTCAGCCACATGTGCGGCGCGCCGATCGTGTACGGGATGCTGATCAACGCCCCCGACGCGCTGCGCGCCGGCATCGAGCACAGCGTCGCCGGCCTCATCGCCGGTGCCGCGCCCCCGGCGGCGATCATCGAGGGCGCCGAGCGCATCGGCTTCGACATCACCCACGTCTATGGCCTGACCGAGACCTACGGCCCGGCCTCGGTGTGCGCCAAGCACCCCGAGTGGGACGCGCTGCCGATCGACCGCCGCGCCGAGCGCAACGGCCGCCAGGGTGTGCGCTACCACATGCAGGAAGCGATCACCGTGCTCGACCCGGTCACCATGGAACCCGTCCCCGCCGACGGCGAGACCATGGGCGAGATCATGTTCCGCGGCAACCTGGTGATGAAGGGCTACCTCAAGAACGAGAAGGCCACCAACGAGGCCTTCGCCGGCGGCTGGTTCCACACCGGCGACCTGGCGGTGATGCACCCGGACGGCTACGTCAAGATCAAGGACCGCTCCAAGGACGTCATCATCTCGGGCGGCGAGAACATCTCCTCGCTCGAGGTGGAAGAGGTGCTGTACCGCCATCCGGCGGTGATGACCGCCGCCGTGGTCGCCCGCCCCGACGCCAAGTGGGGCGAGGTGCCCGCCGCCTACATCGAGGTCAAGGACGGCGCCGGCGTCACCGCCGACGACATCATCGCCCACTGCCGCGAACACCTGGCGCGCTACAAGGTGCCCAAGCACATCGAGTTCTGCGTCCTGCCCAAGACCTCGACCGGCAAGATCCAGAAGTTCGCCCTGCGCGAGATGGCCAAGTCCGCTTCGGCCATCGAATAAGCATCCTGCAAGACCCCCGAGACCCGGGCGGCGACCAGCGTGCCGCCGTCCGGGCCTCCCCCGCATAACGACAATCAAGGAAGACAATTCATGCTGATCCAGCGCGAACACGGCGCCGAGCACCCGTACTGGCCGCTCGGCCCCTTCAAGGTCCGCCTGCCCTTCATCCACTATCGCTGGGAATTCCCGGAGATGATGCAGGGCCTGTTCATGTTCGTCGTCAGCCTGGCGATGATCCCCCTGCTGCAGAAGTACCTCGGCATGCCCTACGAGGCCGCGCTGGCCGGCTGCGTCATCGCCGGCATCGGCTACATGCTGCCGGCCCTGCTCGGCGTCCCGCTGGTACCGGGCTGGATCACGCCCGCGATCCCGGTCGTGCTGCTCTACCTGCAGAACTTCGAGCCCGGCCCCGACGCGGTGCGGGCGATGTTCGCCCTGCAGCTGGAGGTCTTCATCATCTTCCTGTTCCTGGGCGTCACCGGGCTGGGCAACAAGCTGGTCAAGATCATCCCCAACTCGCTCAAGAGCGGCATCATCATCGGCGCCGGCATCGCAGCGATGATGGGTGAGCTCAAGGCGGGCGGCCGCATCGACGCCACCCCGATCTCGCTGCTGATCGGCTCCATCGTGTCGGCCTACATCCTGTTCTCGCTGTCGTTCAAGCACATCGTCGAGACCAGCAGGATCGCCAAGATCATCTCCAACTTCGGCATGATCCCCGGCCTGCTGCTGGCGATGATCGTCGGCTGGGCCGTCGGTGAGTACCCCTTGCCGACCATCGAGTGGGGCATCACCCAGCCCGACTTCGGCCTGCTCGCCAAGCACCTGGTGTTCGAGGCCGGCGCGCCCAGCCTGGACATGTACCTGCTGGCGATCCCGACCGCGATCATCGCTTACGTGATCGCCTTCGGTGACATCCTGGTCGGTTTCACGCTGTGCAAGCGCGTCGACCACCTGCGTCCCGATGAGAAGATCGAGCTCGACGTCACCCGCGTACACCTGGTGACGGCGCTGCGCAACGGCCTGCATGCCCTGCTCGCGCCCTGGCCCGGCCTCGCCGGCCCGCTGTGGACCGCTGCCCACGCCACCGTCGCCGAACGCTATGCACTCGGCCGCAAGGCGATGGACTCGATCTATTCCGGTGGAGGCACCTTCTGGATCACCGGCATGATCGCCATCTTCATCCTCCCGCTGGTCACCATCTTCAAGCCGGTGCTGCCGATCGCGCTGTCGCTGACCCTGGTGCTGACCGCCTACATCTGCATCATGGTGGGCATGGAGGAGCTCAAGGGCTCGACCGAGCGTGGCGTGGCCGGCATCGTCGCGGTGACGCTGGCGATGCCCGACCCGAAGGCGACCGTGTACGCGGTGGTCGTCGGCCTGGTGCTGTACTGGCTGATCGAGCGCCCCAACGCTGCCCAGCGCGCCAAGACCGACCTGTCGATCATCGGCGACAACACCGCCGACATCGAGGCCGGCGACGAGCACGGCGTGGCACGGAAGTAAATCGCCGCATCGAACCGCGCGCTGCGCAGGGGCCAAGCCCCGGCGCAGCGCGACGACGAGGGGCTGGGCCGGTAGCCGACGCTACCAGCCCAGCCCCTTTCTCATGATCAGCAGCACCGACATGCCGAGGATGAAGGGCAGCCACGGGCTGCGCCAGCGCAGCGCCACTACGATCACCACCACACCTGCGGCCAGCTTGGGGTTGAGCGGATCGAAGCTACCGCCGTCGAGCAGCAGGTCGGGCATCACCAGCGCCGACAGCGCCGCCGCCGGTGCATAGCGCAGCGCCCGCTGCAGGGCGGGCGGCAGGCGGCCCTTCTCGCCGGCGAGGATGAAGCTGCCGCGGGTCAGGATCGTCGTCGAGCCGATCACCAGCAAGGTCAGCCACAACCACAGGCCTTCGCTCATCACGCCCGCGCTCATCGTGCCGCCCTCCGCGCCAGGACGCGCTCAGCCATGAAGCCGGCGCCGATGCCGAGCGCGATACCCGCGATCAGACCAAGGCGCAGCGGCAGCTCGCGCAGCAGCACCGCCCCCAGGCCGCCGACCAGCGCCGCCACCCACATCGGCCGCTCGCGCAGCATCGGGATCATCATCACCATCAGCGCGATCGTGGTCATGAACTCGAGCGACCAGTCGCGTGGAATCACCCCCGCCCCGAGCACGCCCACCAGCACGCAGCACTGCCACAGGCCCCAGCCGTACAGCGAGGGCACGATGTAGTAGCCCCAGCGCCACTGCGCATCGTCGGCGCGGCGCAGCTTCTCGGCGCCGATCGCGAACATGCCGTCGACCAGCAGGTAGCTCGAGGCCAGCCGGCGCATGAAGCGGTGGCCGTGGAAGGCCGGCGCCAGCGCCGCGCTGAAGATGACGAAGCGCAGGTTGAGCACCAGCGCGGTGAGGAAGATCAGCCACAAGGGCGCCCCGCTGGCGATCAGCGGCAGGGTGCCGAGTTGGGCGGTGCCGGCATACACCAGCAGGTTCATGCCCATGGCTTCGAGCGGCGACAGGCCGATCGAGCGCATGGCGATGCCGGTCACCATCGCCCAGGGGACGAGACCGACCGAGATCGGCAGAAAATCGCGCATGCCCTCGCGGGCACCGCAGCGGAAGGACGATTCCATGAGGCCGGGCTGCAAAAGCGCTCGAGCATAGCAGCCCGCCCGCGTGTCTGTCCGCCGGACCCGCGGGGAGAGGCTCAGAAGCCGAGGGACTCGCCGGCGCCGAACAGGGTGGCGATGCCCAGGCCGAGGAAGATCGCCGCGGCGATGCCATGCACCAGCTTCACCGGCATGCGCGCCGCCGCGCGGTCGCCGAGCAGCACCGCCGGCACGTTGGCGATCATCATGCCCAGCGTGGTGCCTGCGACCACCGCGACCAGGGCCTGGTACTGCGCCGCCAGCGCCACGGTGGCGACCTGGGTCTTGTCGCCCATCTCGGCGAGGAAGAAGGCGATCACCGTCGCGCCGAACACGCCGAAGCGCGGCAGTTTGGCGTCGTCCTCGTCGAGCTTGTCGGGGATCAGCGTCCACACCGCCATCGCGATGAAGGACAGACCCAGCACCCAGCGCAGTGTGTGCGGCCCCATCAGCGTGGTCAGCCAGGTGCCGACGGCCCCGGCAAAAGCATGGTTGGCCAGGGTGGCAACCAGGATGCCGGCGATGATCGGCCACGGCCGGCGGAACTTGGCGGCGAGGATGAAGGCGAGCAGCTGCGTCTTGTCGCCGATCTCGGCGAGGGCGACGATGGCGGTGGAGATGAGGAAGGCGTCCATTCGATTCGGTTCCTGGCCGGTTGACAACCCATGACCCCGCGCCACCCCGGCCATCGACGGCAGCAGCAGGATCAAAGGTCTTGCCAGGTCCATGAACCCGTGCGCACCACGGCCTGACGGCCGAGCATGTTGACACGCACCCCTCCCGCACTCCGGAGGGCGGCTACTCCCCAATGACGGCGCGGATTCTAGCCGAGCCCGCTCACAGGGTCAAAGCGAAGTCGCCAAGCAGCCAACAAACCAATGCGCCGATTCGCCAATCCGCCGATTCGCCGATTCGCTCCCCGGACAAGCCACATCGCACCGGCCCCAGCCCGGCTTGCCCAGCCGCGGGATATACTTGCGCCGTATCCCACATATCAGGGCGTCGCTGATGACCACGAGCACCGTCTTTACCAACAACCGCAGTCAGGCCGTGCGCCTGCCGGCCGACATGCGCCTGCCCCCCGACGTGAAGCGGGTGGATATCCGCGCGCGCGGCGTGGAGCGAATCATCGCGCCGGTGGGCCATACCTGGGACTCCTTCTTCATCGACGGCCCGCAGGTTGCCGACGACTTCATGGAAACCCGCGCCAGCCAGGAACAGCAGGAACGCGAGGCGTTTTGATGTTGCGCTACCTGCTCGACACCCACATCGTGATCTACGTGATCAAGCGCCGGCCGCTCTCTGCGCTGGCCTTGTTCAACGAGAACGCGAGTCACATGGCGATCTCGTCGATCACGCTCGCGGAATTGATGCATGGCGCCGAGAAAAGCAATGCGCCGACGCGCTCGCTGGCCGCGGTCGAGGATTTCTGCAGCCGCCTTGAAGTGCTGGCCTACGGGCTCAAGGCGGCAATGCACTATGGCAACATCCGCGCCCAGCTTGAATCCCGCGGCCAGACGATCGGCGTCAATGACCTTCACATCGCCGCTCACGCACGCAGCGAGGGTCTGACGCTGGTGTCCAACAACCTACGCGAGTTCGAACGCGTGGAAGCGCTGCAACTGGCGAACTGGGCGATTTGAGTGGAACTGGAGGCCAAGTGGGAACGCCCCCTTGACGATTTGACGGCGCGCTGCAGGGACACGCACGGGCTGTTCCTTCCGGGGCTGCGGAACTCGCTGCGCTCGGACAGGCCTCGTCTCTCCAGCAATACCCCCCGCCTCCCCTATCGCCTGCGCTGCATCGCCATCCGATACACCAGCGGCACCGCGAACAGCGTCAGCACGGTCGAGAAGCCCAGCCCCCACACGATGCTGGCCGCCACCGGCCCCCACATCAGCGACTTGCCGCCCAGCCCGATGGCGAGCGACAACAGCCCGCCGATGGTGGTGGTCGAGGTGATCAGGATCGGCACCACGCGCCGGCGCGCGGCATAGATTGCTGCGTGCTGCACGCTCATGCCGGCCTCACGGCGCTCGTTGGCGGCGTCGATCAGCACGATCGCCGAATTCACTGCGATGCCGGTCAGCGCGATCACCCCGTACAGGGTGTATAGCGACAGCGGATTGCCCGACGCCAGCAGGCCGAGCACCACGCCGGTGAAGGCCAGCGGCACGGTGACGAGGATGATGAAGGGCTGCCAGTAGCTGCGGAACTGGGTGGCGAGGATCAGGTAGATCAGCCCCAGGCCGAGCAGGAAGAGCTTGCCCATCGAGTCCAGGCTTTCCTGGATGTCCTCCAGCTCGCCGGAAAAATCCAGCTCGACGCCGGGGTATTGCGGCTGCAGCCGCGTCCACGCCGCCTTCAGGCGATTGTTCGCGTCCACGGTATCGATCTGCTCGCGGTCGAGCTCGGCCTCGACGGTGATCGCGCGCGTGAGCTGGTAATGGCGGATGTAGCCCTTCGACAGCCGCAGCTCGTGGTCGACCAGCTCGCCGAGCTGCACGCTGCCGCCCTGCGCCAGCGGCACCACGCGCTGCAGCAGCTCGGTGACGTCGGCAAAGGACTCGCTGCGCGCGCGCACCACCACCTCCACCTTCTCGCCCGCATCACGCGTGGTGGCGACGATCTCGCCCTCGCCGTACAGGCGCAGCAGGCGCGACACCTCGTGCGGGCTCACCCCGGCGCGGGCCAGCTTCTCGCGGTTGAGCAGCAGGCGCATCTCGTTGCGCCCGGGCACGTCGTCGTCGGTCAGGTCCGTCACCCCGGGCAGCCGCGCCGCCTCCTCCATCAGGGCATCGGCGGCGGCGCGCAGCACGGGATAGTCGTCCGATTTCATCTTCACCGAGATCGGCTTCGCGGTCGGCGGCCCGCCCTTCATCTCCATGAAGGAGTAGCTGGCCTCGCCATCGAGCGCCACGATCAGCGGCCGCAGCTCGGCGATGATGTCACCGGTGTCGCGCATGTCGCCATTGCGCGGCAGCAGCGACACCAGCACCTGCGCGTACTGGTCGCCATACACCGGCTCGGTGTCGGTGAACTTGAGTCCGGCGTAGCTCACCACCGATCGCAGCTCTTGCTCGCCGATCGCGCCCGCGACCACCGCGGCCGCGCGCTCGGCGGCGGCCAGCGTGCGCTCGGGCGTGACGCCGGCCGGCATGTCCACGCTGACGTAGAACAGACGCATCGAGTCGAAGGCAAAGAACTGCACCTTCACGAAGCCGCCCGCCACCGCGCCACCGGCGCCCGCCATCACCAGCAGCAGCACGGCGAGCGCGCTGCGCGGCCGGCGCAGCACGCCGACCAGGCCGAGTGCGTACTTCACCCTCAGCCAGTGGGTGAAGCGCTCGCGCAGCCGCTGCGCCCGCGTCGGTCGCAGCGAGGACTGCAGCCCCAGCGCCAGGATGTGCGTGGGCAGGATCCAGAAGGCCTCGGCCAGACTCACCAGCAGGCCAACGGTGACGACGAAGGGCACGATGAACATGAAGCTGCCGAGGATGCCGGGCAGCAGCATCAGCGGCAAGAAGGCGGCGATCGTGGTCAGCACCGCGGCCAGCACCGGCAGGCCGACCTCGCGCACCCCGGCCACCACCGCCTCGCGCGGCGCCTCGCCGCGCTGCAGGCGGTAGTAGATGGCCTCGACCACCACCACCGCATCATCGACCAGCATGCCGAGCGCGATCACCACACCGAGCAGCACGGTGAGGTTGAGGGTGGAGTCGATCAGGTCGACCGCGATGAAGGTGCCGGCGAGCGAGAACGGCACGCCCAGCGCCACCAGCAGCGCCAGCCGCGAACCGAGGAAGATCCAGCACATCAGCAAGACCGCAACAAGGCCGAACAGCGCGTTGGACTCCATCACCCCGATCGCATGGCGGGTGGCGTGCGTCTGGTCATCCACCACGGCAAGCTGCAGGCCCTGGCCGGCGAGCAGCAGGTTGCGCTCGGCAGCGAAGCCCTGCAGGCGCTCGACCAGTTGCAGCGTGTTGGTGCCGGCCTGCTTGGTCACCGACAGCATCACCGCCGGCCGGCCGTTGTAGCTCACCAGCTGGTTGGCGCGCTCATGGCCGCGTACCACCGCCGCCACCTCATCGACCGCCACTCGCCCCTGCGGCGTCACGATTGCCGCCTGGGCGAGCGCCTCGGGGTCGGGCGTCTTGCCCTCCAGGCGCACCAGCCACTCCCGGTCCTGCACGCGGATACGCCCGGCCAGGGTGTTGCGGAACCAGGTCGCGACCCCGTCCGACAGTTGCACCGGCGACAGCCCGGCGGCCGCCAGGCGCGCAGGATCGAAGTCCACCTGCAGTTGCGGATCGTCGAAACCGGCAGCGATCACCTGGTCGACGCCGGCCAGTCCCTCGATGTCCTTCTTCATCACGAAGGCCGCCCGACGCAGGTTCTCGCCGCCGCTGCCATGCAGCACCAGGATGGCGGTGGGAAAGCCGTTCGAGCTCGTGATCTCCAATACCACCGGGTCGGTGGCATCGGGCGGCAGCTCGG
This sequence comes from Thauera sp. WH-1, assembly GCF_047806685.1. Classification (NCBI taxonomy): domain Bacteria; kingdom Pseudomonadati; phylum Pseudomonadota; class Betaproteobacteria; order Rhodocyclales; family Zoogloeaceae; genus Thauera; species Thauera sp. WH-1. The sequence goes on along the minus strand of NZ_JBLQGP010000009.1, from coordinate 75,908 downwards.
CGGCGGCCTTGTTCTGGATCTCGCGCCGCAGGTCATTCACGCGCTTGTCGAACACGCGCTCGGAGAGCTCCTCGAAGCGCACCAGGATGGAGGACACGCCCTCGCGGCTCGATGAGGACACGAAGCGGATGTTCTGGACCTGCTTGATCGCATCCTCGAGCGGACCGGTCAGCTCGCGCTCGATGTCCTCGGCCGAGGCGCCGGGCAGCGTGGTGATGATGCTGACCCAGTTGAAGTTGATTTCCGGGTCCTGCGCCCGCGGCATGGTCAGGTAACTGAACAGGCCGCCGAGCAGCACCATCAGGAAGGCGATGTTGGCAAGCGGGTGGTTGTCGATCAGCCGCCCGTAGAGCGCCTTCACTGCGCGCCTCCACCCGCGCCCTCGGGTGTGCCGGCACTGCCGAGTCCGAGCGCGAAGCGCCCCTCGTCGATCACCGCCGTCGTCGGCGGCCAGTCGACCGCCACCGCGCGCCCAGCCTGGGCCTGCGGCAAGGGCACGAAGACCGCCACCCCGTCACGCGCGACCCAGGCGCCGAGCATGCCCTCGTGCTGCTGCACGTAGCCCGGCGGCAGGTGCGGCACGCTGCTGCGCCAGCGCAACTCACCGGCCAGGCCCGGCGGCAGCGCCGCACCCCCGTCCAGGATCACCTCGCGCGCCTGGCCGGCGGCCTCGAGCACCGGCGACACGCGACGCAGCGTCAGCGCCTGCACGGCTTCGCCCGCTACCAGTTGTAGCTCGACCGCGGCGCGCAGGCTGTCCACCTGCGCCGCCGGCACCCGCGCCCGCACCTCGGCGTCGGCGCTGGCGGCAAAGCTCAGCAGCGCCATGCCCGCTGTCGCCAGATCGCCCACGCTCGCCAGCCGCTCGCGCACCACCCCGGCGAAGGGCGCGCGGATTACGCAGCGCGCCAGCGCCAGCTCGGCCGCCGCCAGCGCGGCGGCGGCGGCGGCACGCTCGCTCTCGAGCACGCCCACCTCGGTCTCGCGGATGCGCAGGCCGTCGGCGCTGATGAAGCCGCGCCCCGCCAGCGCCCGTGCCTGCTCGAGCTGGGCACGCGCCAGGCGGATGCGGCTGTCGACGAGGTCGCGCTGGGCGCGGGCGCGCTCGACCTCGATGCGGTAGGCGGCGGCATCCAGACGCACGAGTTCGGCGCCGCGCGCCACCGTCTCGCCCTCGCGCGCCGGCATCGCAATGATGGGTGCCGACACCTCGGCCGCGAGCCTCGCCTCCTCGCGCGCATGCACGGCAGCCGGGGCGCGGAATTCGGGATACCACGCGATGTCGGCGAGCGGACGCTGCGTCCACTGGGCGGCGCCAACACCGGCGGGGGCGAGGATCGGCAGCAACAGCAGCAGGACGGTGAGGATTCTCATTGCAGATCGCGCGGTGGTTTGGCGAATGTGTTGCCGAGGCTGCGACCGCCCTTCGTCAGCAAGCCCTGCGCCGCTCAACCCTGGTCGATGACGCGAAAACCCAGTGTGGGCGCGGTGAAGTCGTCCGGCGTGGCGCCGAGCCCGATCTCGCCCTCACCGTACAGGGTGCAACTGTCGCGGCGCAGAATCACCGGCGCCGACGAGCCGGCGAAGCGGACCCAGCTGCCGTTGCTGCTGAAATCGGTGATCACGCACTGGCCACCCGCCCATTCCACGCGCGCATGGCGGCGCGACACCCGCGGATCGTCGATGGGAAAGCCCGCGCCCTCGCCACGACCGATGATCAGCGGCCCGTCGTCGGCGTGGAGTTCGACATGCTGGTCGAGGCGGTCGATATCGATGCGCTGGATCAGCGCCGGGCCGTCGATGAGCTCCTGATAGCCGAGCAGCGTGGTCAGGGTGGTTTCGGCGCTGCGCGCAAAATCCACCCGCCACACCCGCATCGGCTCGGCCTTGCCCTTGATAGTGATGCGATCGAGGCTGTGACAGGCGATGCGCATCGGTTCGGGCAGGCTGGCGAACACCGCCTCCCCGATCAGGGTCTCGCCGGCCTGGGCGCGATCACTCAGGCGCGCAGCGACATTGACCGCATCACCATAGCAATCGCCGTCGTGCTCGACGATGGAACCGCGATCGACGCCGGTCTTCACGCCCAGCGGTGCGCGCTGCAACTCGACGCTGGCCAGCTCCTCCAGCACTTCCTGCATGCGCGCCGCCGCCTGCACCGCGGCCATCGTGTCGTCGAACAGCACGAGCACGCCATCGCCCAGGTACTTGACGACACGGCCGCCGGCAGTGGCCAGGTGACGGCCGAGCGCGTGCGTGCACCGGGTGACGATCTGCGTCGCCGCCACGTTGCCCGCCTTCTCGAACAGTCCGGTACTCCCTGTCAGATCGGCAAATACCACAGTCCTGACCGATTGCTCCACGCGTCTCCTCGTTCTTGTCCCGTCCGCGCGCAAGAGGCCTGCCCACGGGCGGGTGGACTGGCGATTCGCTGCATCGCGGAAAACGAGATGCTAGCACTAAGCCCTGAGGACGTCATCGCCGGCACAGGGGCGCCGGAGCGGGCCAGGGCCTATGCAGACGGCAAAAGGAGGGGGCTCAGCTCACGCCGATCTCGCGCAACGCCTCGGCCAGCATCGGGGCCACGCTGATGGCATTGCTCGGGTGGGCGATGCAGTCCGTGCTCCACACCGCGCCCACGCCGGCGGCATGGATCAGCTCGAGCGCGTCGTCGGCGAACAGCGCGTGGGTGACGGCGACATCGACCGACACCGCGCCCGCCGCGCGCAGCACGCTGGCCGCACGCGCCAGCGTATGGCCCGAGCTGGCGACGTCATCGAGCAGCACCACCGCACGTCCGTGCACGGCCGCGCCGGCCGGCAGGGCGATGTCCACATTGCGGTCGTCGTGCCGGATCTTGTCGCACACCAGGTAGTCCAGGCCATGAGGCCGGGCCGCGGCCTCGACCCATTGGCGCGATTCGGCATCGGGCCCGACCAGCAGCGGGCGTTCGCGGCGCTCGAGCGCCACCTTGGCCAGCAGCGCGGCGCCCGACAGGGCAAGCGCATGCGGCACCGGGATCGCCTCGGCCAGGGAGTCGATGCGATGCAGGTGCGGGTCGACGGTGATCACCCCGTCGAACAGGCCCGCCAGGAACTCACCGACGATGCGCTGGCTGACCACCTCGCCGCTGCGAAAGGCCTTGTCCTGGCGCATGTAGGCGAGATAGGGCGCCACCAGGGTGAGGTGCTGCGCGCCCAGCCGGCCCGCGGTGCGCGCGACCAGCAGGAGTTCGAGCAGCTTCTCGTTGGGGCGGTGCAGGCTGCGATACAGCACCACGTTCGGTGGCAGCTCGGCCGGCAGGCGCAGGCGCAGTTCGTCATCAGGAAAGCGGTGGCGCTCGATCTCCGCCAGTTCCAGACCGACCGCCTGCGCCAGGCGCATGGCTTCCGCGGCCTCGTCCTCGAAATGCAGGAGCACGGTGTCTTTACTCATCATCGGCGCAAGACTACACCCCTGCCTGCCCCCCTTGAAGCGCCTGCAGTCGCACGGGCGCGAAGGATTTCACGCCTCGTGGGCGACCGTGCGCGGGGGCGGGCGCACGATGCCCGTGTGCCCGCCCTCAACGCAAGGGCACGGGTTCGTCCGCCTGCGCTTCGGCGAGGAAGTCGCTCACCAGCCGCGCGAAGCGGGCCGAGTGCTCGATCTGGGTCCAGTGCCCGCAGCGGCCGAAGACATGCAGCTGCGAGCGCGAGATCAGCTGCGAGAACTTGAGCGAGGTCGACAGCGGAATCACCTGGTCGTCGCGGCCGTGGATGATCAGCGTCTCATGCGGCAGCGCGGCGATGGCGGCCTCCGGGCTGGTCATCGCATCGACCCAGCGCTGGCGCGGCGCCGGGAACATCGCCGCGAAAGCTTCCTGGAAGCCGGGCTGGATGCTGGCCTCGTAGCGCAGCCGGGCAAGCTCGTCGTTCACCAGGCTGCGGTCCCAGGCGAAGTAGTCCATGATGCGGCGCATGTTGGCGATCGAGGGCGTGTAGCCCCACACCGCGTCCAGTCCCTCGGTAATCGGGAAATGCACGCCGACCGCGCCCATCAGCACCAGCCGGCGCACCCGCTGCGGATGGCGGATCGTCAGCGCCACCGCCAGCGCGCCGCCGAAGGAGTTGCCCACCAGGTCGGCCTGCTCGATGTCCAGCGCATCGAGCAGGCCGACCGCCTGATCGACCCAGGCGTCCATCGTGTACTGCTGGCCGGCAGGGCGCTCGGTGAAGCCGAAACCCACCATGTCCGGTGCAATCACGCGCGCCTGCCTGGCCAACTCCGGCATCACCAGGCGCCAGTTGGCCCACGCCGACACGCCCGGACCCGAGCCATGGATCATCAGCAGCGGAAAGCCTTCACCGACGTCGTGATAGTTGGTCCGAATGCCGCCAGCGACGACGCTGCGACCGATCTCGGGGCTGTTCATGGTCATTTCCTCCCGTCTGAAATGGGGGCGCTCGCGGACGAACGGAGCGCCGGGGACCCGAAGTGTCGCCGAGAAGGCAGCGCGAGACAAACGGCCCCACCAAGGATCGGTCGCGCACATGCCGGCAAGCGCGCACTGCGCGAACGCATCAGCGCCTTGCGTGCCTTCGTCCGCGCACGCGCCGGCACGATGCGCTGAGATTGCGAAGCCACGCAGACACGCGGTTTGACAAAGCCCCGCAGGGGAACTAAACCAAATAGCACAGAAGAATAAGGCGCCGCTCAGCGCCAGCCAGCGAGACGCACTCAACCAACCAAGCCGTGACTGCCCACGGGAGGCCTGCATGCCTGATGCCCTCTCCCAGGCCGCCCTCAATGCCCTAGGGCTTTCCATTCATGGGCTGCTCCCGGGCGACTCCCCCGCGGGCCTGAACCGCTCGCTGCTCATCGAGGCGCGGCGTGTGCGCCCGCTGGGGCTGGGGGGCTATGTCGGCAATCATGTCGAACCCGAAGGCGCCCTCCTCGGGCGACGCCTGGCCGCACGCGTGAGCATCAGCATCGGCGGCGGCAACGAGGCCAATGCGCGCGCCCATGCCGGCAGCCTGGCGGAGCAGTTGCTGTGCCTGTCGCGCGGCGAACGGCTGGCGGCCGGCATCCTTCGCCTCGAGCGGGCGGACAGCAGCGATGCGCGCGTCATCATCTTCGACATCGACTACGAGTTCATCAGCACCCCCACGACAGCGGAGGGCGTGATCAGCGATCTCGTCCTCGACATCGCGCCCGACGGCTGAGCACCCGGACGCCAACAGCGCACCACGCGCCCCGGCGCGCCGTGCGATCGAGAATGCCCCGCGCGGGGCGCCTACACCCCCAGCGGGGAACCAAGGAGCGGGCGATGGAAGAGAACTTTGCGGAACAGATCGTTCCGGGATCATTCATCCGGGTACAGGCAGAGGGACTGATCGCTCCCAAGGGCGTCAGCTTCGGCAACGTCGGCATCGTCGGCACGGCGGCGGCGGCCGAAGGGGTGGCCGACGCCATCGGCCAGACCCACATCCTCGGCAGCATGGAGGACGCCGCCAAGCTGTATGCCGCCGCCGACGCGCTCAGCGCCGGCACACTCAACCTGATGCGCGGGCTCGCCCTGCTGTTCGCCAACGGCGCGCGCACCGTGTATGCCCATGCGCTCGCCGCCGGCGCCGACCAGGCCGCCTTCGCCAATGCCACGGCCGAACTGCTCAAGGACACGGTCAACATCCTGGTCGCGCCCGAACTGGCCACCGCGACCGCGCTGCAGGTCCTGCCGGCAGCGGTCAACAGCGCCGAGGGCGATGGCAAGGACGTGATCACCGTGATCGGCTCGGACGCAAGCACCGTGACCGCCGTCACCGATCAGGTCGCCGCCAACAAGCGCGTGGTGCTGGTCACCCCGGGCCTGCGCACCTACGACCCGGCCGCCGGCGCCATGGTCAGCCTGCCGGGCAACTACACGGCGGCCGCGATGGCGGGCCTGATCGCCAGCCTTGCGCCACAGGCCAGCCCCACCAACAAGGTGTTCGCCGGCGTCACCGAGCTCACCACCCGCTACAGCTACGGCCAGCTCAAGGCCCTGCTGCAGGGCAACGTGTGCGCGCTGGAAGACCGCCAGGGCATCCGTGTCGTACGCGGCATCACCACCGAGGGCGAGGCCTTCGCGCAGATCACCACGCGGCGCATCGTCGATTACGCCAAGGCCGGCATCCGCCAGGTCGCCAACCCCTTCGTCGGCCGGCTCAACAACGAACGCGTGCGCACCGCCCTGCACGGTGCGCTCGACAGCTTCCTGACCACCATGGTGGTGGACGAGGCCCTCACCGGCTACCAGCTCGAGGTCAAGGCCACGCGCGCCGACGAGGTCGCCGGCCGCTGCATCGTCAATGTCGCCATGCAGCCGACCTTCAGCATCGACTACATCCGCGTGACCCTCGCGCTGTCCTGAACGCGCAGGAAAGGAGACCGACATGCCATCCGCCGCCAACACCCGTGTTTTCACCGGAGCCGACGGCTCCATCCTGCTCGCGCCCGCCGGCGAAGGCCCCGAGGGCGCCGCCGCGGGCGCGGTGATCGAGGGCAACGACCTCATCCAGGTCGGCCGCGTCACCGGTGTCACCGTCCAGGTCAGCTCGGCGATCCGCCCCTTCCACGAGATCGGTCAGCGCTACGCCAGCGAGCTGCGCTCGGGCAACGTCAGCGTGCGCGGCCACATCGACCGCGCCTGGCTCAACGGCGCGCTGCTGCGCCTGCTGCTCGGCGAAGCGAGCGAGCAGCGGCCGCGCAGCTCCTGGTCCCAGCCCGCCTTCAACATCACGCTGATGGCGGAAAACGCCGCGAACCCCGGCACCAAGTCGATCGTGACCCTGCACGAGGTCAAGCTCGAGCAGTGGAACCTGACCATGCCCGAGGACGACTTCGTCATGGAAGGGGCCGACTTCCAGGCGCTGTACGTGACCGTCCGCGACGAACGAGGCTGAGCCCATGAGCATGGCAGCAGAGGCGCGACTGCAGGCTGCCGGCGCGGCGCCCGAGGCCTACCTCGGCGCCGACGAGCTGCTCGCCGGGAGCGCCGCGACCTACGACATCGAGGTGCCCGCCGCGCTGATCGAGGCAGGCCGCAGCGGCTTCGCGGGACGGGTGCAGATCCGCCCGCTCACCGTGCGCGACCTGCAACTGATCAGCCGCGCCGCGCGCGACAGCGACAGCCTGGCCGGCGCGCTGATGGTGCACGCGGCGCTGCAGTTGCCGGCGCTATCCCTGCCGCAGGTGTCGGCGCTGCCCATCGGGCTGATGGAGTTCCTGCTCGCCGAGGTCAACCGCGTCAGCGGCCTCGCCGCCGCCCCCGCCGCGCTGGAAGAGGCCGCCGAGCAGCCGATCGCGCGCGCCGCCCACGTGCTCGCGCGCGAATTCGGCTGGACGCCGCAGCAGATCGGCGAGCTCACCCTCGGCCAGATCCTGCTCCACCTGCAGATGCTGCGCGCGGAAGGCGGGCGCCATGGCTGATCCGCGCCGCCTCGCGGCCGCTCTTGCGCCCTTCCATGAGGTCAGCAAGCACCTGCAGGCGACGCAGGCGCGGTTGTCCGCGCTGCTCGCGGCCGTTACGGGCGAGGCGGCGGCGCGCACCGGCAATCTCGAGCGCCTGCCCGCGGCGGCGCGCTTCAACCCCTTTTCCGTCGCGGTGCCCTTCAACCCCTTTGCCGTGCTGCCGAAAGTCGTCAACGCGGCGAACGCCGCGGACACCGGCGCCAAGGAGGGTGGACAGCGCGCCGACACGGTCAGGCGGGCGGCGGCGGCGGCCGCTGCGCGTCCCGCCGCAGCCGGAAGCGCCGCCCTGGCGGGCCTCGCCAGCGCCGCGGACAGCCTTCGTCAGGCGCCGGGCCGGGCGTCCGATCTCCCGCCGTCCGCCGCAGCGCTGACCCCTGCTGCCGCGGCCGCGCGCACTGAAGCCGGTTGCACGCTGGCGCGCACGGCCCCATCCAGCACAGCCGCTGCAGCGGCCGGCGCAGGCAGGGGTGCGGCCAGCGCACCTTCGGTCGGCGAACTCATCGAGGCCTTGCTCCAGGGCCACGCCGGCCCCGTCGCGCGCCCAAAGGCTGGCCGCACTCCCGCGCGCACGGCCCGATCGGGCGCCGCCGCAGCGGCCGGCGCGGCCAAGTCTTCGTCCAGCGTGCAGTCGGTCGGCGAACTCATCAATACCGTGCTGCAGGGCACCGCCTCTGCCACGCGCCCCGAGGCCGGCCGTACGCCCGCCAACGCGGCCCGCTCCGGCGCCGCCTCAGCGGCCGATGCGGGCAAGGCTGCGGCCAGCGCACAGTCGGTCGGCGAACTCACCGGCGACCTGCTGCAGCGCCACGCCGCCCCGCGCCCGGCAAGCCGCCCGACCGCGAACGCGCAGCCCACGGCGAGCGCTGCCGACGCCCGCGCTGACCTGCAACCCGCCACCGACACGCTGCGCACCCTGGTCGCGCCGCCGTTCCTGCACCCGCTCCCCGACCCCGGTGCCGGCCCTGCGGGGGCGGGCGCGCCGCGCGCATCCGAACGCCGGCCGCTGCTGCGCGCGCCGTCCCGGCTGCTCGGCACGCCAGCGCCCGGCGCGCAGGCCAGCGCCGCAGCGCCAGCCACTGCCAAGGCCTGGACAGCCGCCGCTGAACCCGCATCTGGCCAGCCCGCACTCGGCCAGCCCGCGGACCTCGCCGCCGGGCTCGAGCGCCTGCTGCGCGAACAGGCCTGGCTCCGGGGAGTGGACCTGACATGAGCCTCACGCCCATGCTCGCCGACTGGGAACTGCCGCGCGTGACGCGGCTGGAAACCCTCGAGACGCGTGACTTCCTCGAGCTTCCCGTCCCTGGACGGGCCGGCAGCCTGTTCCAGGACCTCGAGCGCCGCCCGGCGCGCATCGTCATCGAGGGCTCGGTGTTCGGCAGCGAGGCCGGGCTGGATCTGCTCAATTCGGTGCGAGAGAAGTACCTTGCCGGCGCGCCGATGACCTTCGTCTCCGACATCGTCACCGGCACCGACATCCAGCACGTGCTGCTGCAGCAGGTGCACATCCAGGCCGAGGCCAGCGCCCCCGACCAGATCGACTATGCGCTGTGGCTCATCGAGTCGCCACCCCCGCCGCCGCCGAGCGACATCCTCGGCGGCATCGACACCAGCCTGCTCGACCAGGCGGCCGGCCTGCTCGACGACGCCATGGGCGCGCTCGATGCGCTGCAGGCGCTCGGCAACATGCCCGAGCTGTCCGACCCGACCGGCCCGCTCACCGGCATCCTCGGCGACACCGGCCCCGCCATCGGCCAGCTCGGCAGCATCGGCGCCGGGCTGCGCGACCTGCTGGAGTAAGCGACCATGGCCGGACTGCTGGTTCAACTCGACCTGACAGTATCCGGCGCCGACCTGTCCGCCATCGCGGGCAGCATCGGCGGCGCCTACGGCGACCTCGGCCGCCTCATCGCCAGCTGGCAGAGCGGTCCGCCGGGCGATTTCGGCAGCGCGCTCGCCGGCCTCGCCGGCCTGCCGGTGCCGCAACTGTCGGGCGGCTTCGACTTCAGCGCCGGCTTCGGCAACCTGCTGCCCAGCCTGCAGGGCGAGCTCGGCGGGCTCGCGCAAGGCCTGCAGGCCGACATCGGCGCCCTGCCCGAGCGCCTCGGCGCCGAACTGCAGTCCGCCTTCGCGCCCCTGCTCGCGCGCATCGCACGGCTGCAGGCCCTGTTCGACACCGACTGGCGCTGCGGCCTCGGCGTGACCGCCGGACCGACGGCGGGGGCGGGCGGATCCGGCGGCGCAGGCGGCGGCACGGCTGACGGCAGTGGAAGTGGTGGAGGTGGAGGTGGCGGCAGTGGCAGCGGCACGGGATCCGGCGGTGGCGCGCCCACGGCGCCGGCGAACGATGCCGGTGCGCTCGACGCCGACCAGGTCGCCGCCGCGCGCGCATTGATCGACACCCTGCCCGCCGACCTCTCGGTCCCCAGCCTGCTGCGCTGGGTGCATGCGCGCGTCGGCACCTTCCGCCCCGGCTACTTCCAGTTGCGCTCGCTGCCCCTGCTCGACGACCTGCGCGACCCGCTCGACACGCTGATCCGCTGGGACGACGCCAGCGCCGCCAAGGTCGAGGCCGAACTGCGCCACACCATCGAGCAGCTCGCCGCGCTGATCGCCTTCAACACCAGCGCCTGCATCACCCGCGCCGTGCCCGCGGCCGAGCTCGCGGCCCAGCCCGGCGCTGCGCTCGGCACGGCAGGGGCGAACTTCGTTGCGGCGCTGGGCACACTCGCCACCGCCACCGCGGCCCAGCCCCCTGATGCCGTGGCCATCGCAGCCGCGCTGGCGAGCGCGCAAGGCCTGCGTGCGCCGCTGCTGGCGGCGCGCAACGCCGCCCTCGCACCGGCCAGCGCCGAGGCCCGCGACCGCCTGATGAACGCCCTGCTCGAGCTGCCCGGCACGCTCGACGCCGGCCTGTGCCGCAGCCTGGTGCTGCTGCTGCCGCGCGCCAGCTTCGCCGACCTCACCCAGTCCGCGCCCGGGCTCGCCGTCGCCAGCCTGCCGGCCAACGCCTTTGCGCCGCTCGAGGCCCTGATCGACGACATCCGCGCCCGGCTCGAGGCCGTGCTCGATCTGCTCGACATCAGCGCCGTCAGCGCGCCCGTCAGCGCCGCCCTCGACCGCGCCCGCGGCGCCATCGCCGCGGTGGAGGGCCAGCTCGCCGCCCTCGGCGCCAGCAGCGCGCGCGCCTTCGAGGAGGCACGCGGCCAGATCCAGGCGCTGGACCTCGCGCGCCTGCAGCAACAGCTCGAACAGGCCCTGGGGCACGCCGTGGCGGCGATCGAGACGGCGCTCACCACCGCCCTGTCGCCCGCCACCGCCGCCCTGGGCCAGGCCTTGCAGGCCGCCGACGCGGCGATGGACGCAATCGACCCCGAGGTGCTCACCGCGCCGCTGCAGCAGATCCTCCAGCCGCTTGCCAGCCTCAGCCAGCAGGACGGCGTGGTCAAGCTCATCCAGGTGCTGGAGCAGGTCAAGGCGCTGGCCGACTCGCTGTCGCGCATCTCCTTCGCCCCGGTGGCGGACGAGGTCATCGCCGCCATCGGCAAGCTCGAAGCCGTGCTGCGCGCGATCGACCCGGCCACCCTGCCCGCCCCCGGCCCCGAGCTGATCCGCTCCGCCATGAGCGTGCTGCCACCGTCGCTGGTGCCGCTCACCGACCCGCTCATCGTCAGCCTCGACACCCAGCTCGAGGCCAGCCCCACCGACCTGCTGCTCAAGCTCAAGGCCCTGCCCGAGGAGGCCCGCGCGCGCCTGCTCGAGTTCTCGCCGCGCGCTGCCCTCGGCCCGCTGCTGGCCGAACCCTTCGCCGCCGTGCGCGACGGCCTCGCCGCCTTCCAGCCCGCGCTGTGGCTCGACCAGGCCGAGCGCGCGCTGGCCGACACCCGCCAGCGCCTGGGCCGCCAGCTCGACGTCGGCGCCGCGCTCGCCGCGCCGGCGCAGGCCCATGCCGCGCTGGTGCGCGAGCTCGAGGGCCTGCGCCCATCGGCCCTGTTGCAGCCCCTCACCGACACCGTGCGCCAGGCCCTGCAGGGGCTGGACGCAGCCGTGCCGGCGGGCGAGCTCGGCGACGGGCTGAGCGCGGCACTCGACCAGGTGCGCAGCTTCGGCAATACGCTGGCGAGCGCGCTCGACGTCGCCGACCACGTGGTCGGGCGCCTCGACGCGCTCGGCGATGCCGGCAACGAGTTCGATGCCTGGCTCGACAGCGTCCTCGCCAAGGTCCCCGAAGCCGCCACCGCGGCGCAGCTCGAGGCTCTCGAGGCGCTGCGCCAGGCCGCCCTCGGCAGCAGCGCCGATGCGCTGCGCGCACAGTGGGCGACGCACCGCGATGCGCTCGCCGCGGCCCTCGCCAACACCAGCCCCGCCACCCAGTCCGAAGCGCTGCTGCGCGAGCTCGCACTCGCCCGCGCGCGCATCCGCGGCCGGCTCGGTGCGCTGCCGCCGGCGCTCGCCAACCCGATCGCCAGCTGGCTGGACGAGGCCGACACCCGCGCCGCCGAGGACGGCCTGCTCGCCTTCGCCGCGCTGTCGCGCCGGCTGGCCGAAACCGACGCACGCATGGCGACCCTGCTCGACCAGCTCGGCAGCCGCTTCCCGGCCGAACAAGGCCCCTTCGCCGCCTTGCTGCCGGGCCGCCCGGCACAGCTGCGGGCCTGGGTGCGCGAAGCCCTGGTGCGCCAGTTCGGCCGCCCGCTGGTGCTCTTCATCGACAGCCTGCAGGTGCTGGCCGCGCTGCTGCGCAGCGCCTCGGCCGCGCTGCGCCGGCTGGTCGATGCGCTGCAGTCAAAGCTCGACGAGCTGCTGGCCGCCCCGCAGGCGCTGACCGAGCTGCTCGCTGGCATCGAGTCGCTCACCGACCGCATCGCCGCACTCGACCCGGGGCTCTATGCGCAACAGGTCGACAGCTTGTACCGCGACCTGCTCGGCGAGCTGCGCGCCCTCGACCCCGCCGGGCTGCGCCAGCCGCTGGAAGCCACCCGCGACCGCCTGCTCGGGCGCATCTCGCTCGACGCGGTGATCCCACCCGCCCAACGCGCCCAGCTCGACGCCCTGCACCGCGAACTGCAGACCAAGGTCGGCGCGCTCGACCCCGACCCGCTGCTGCTGCAGCCGCTGGACGAGACCTGGCGGGCGACGGTGGAGCCGCTGGTCGCCGCGCTCGACATCAGCGCCTCGATCCAGCTCATCATCGCCTGGATCGACGGCCTGCCGCCCGAGCTGCGCCTGCACATCGGCCGCGTCGACACCGCCTACACCGCGCTCCTTGCCAGCGCCCCCGGCGGCAGCGGCGCGTCGGTGAGCGTGAGCGCCAGCGTCAGCGTGGGCACCTAGGAGAACCGCACGATGCTCGGCTCCCTGCTGATCCAGCCACAGATGCTCAGCCGCATGCAGGGCCGCGGCGCCGGCGACGAGATCGCCGACGAGATCGTCGCCCTCGCCCATCTGCTGAGCCTCAACCCAGCCGCGGCCGACGCCATCCGGCCCGCCTTCGAGGCCGCCGGACAGCGCTTTGCCGACAGCGTGCTGAGGCGGCTCGGCCCCCGCCTGCCGCAGGCGCTGACCGAGCTGCGCGGCCTGATCGAGCCGCTCACCACGCCCCTGGCCGCCTTCGCCAGCGGCCCGCCGCCGGCCTCTGCCGCCGACCTGCTCGAGCGCATCGCCGACGGCCTGGAGCGCCTCGCACCGCTCGCCGGGCTGCTGTCCGACGCCCAGATCCGCAGCATGCTGCAGCGCGCCAGCCGCATCCTCACCGACACGCTGGGCTTGAGCCAGGCGGGCTTTCGCGCCGACTTCCTGGTCATGCTCGGCGAGGTGCGCGCCGAACTGCGCACGCCTCCACAGGGCGCCAGCGCGGCCATGCGCGCCGTGCGCGAGAGCTTCGCCTGCCTGCTCACCCGCCTGGAAGAGGAGGTCTATCCGCGCTTCCCGACCCTGGACCTGGACGTCGACCGCCTCACCGCCCTCCTCATCCGCGCCTTGCGCGAGACGCCGCTGCCGGCCCTCTCCGGCCAGGCCCCATGCCTGCTCGGCCGCATCGAGGCGGTGCTGCGCCTGCTCGCCGAGATCAGCCGTGCGGCGGCCAGCAGCGCCCGCAGCCCCCAGCCGCGTACGGCCGCTCCCGCTGCCGCGTCCTCGGCCGGCCGTCGCGGCAGCCGCGCCAGCGCCCGCGCCGACGGCGCGCCGACGCGCGACCAGGACGGGGAATACTGCTGGTACGCGTCCTGGCTGTACGCGCGCCACCGCCAGGGTTTCTCCAATGGCGCCGGCATCGGCTTGCTGCAGCTTGTCACGCCCGGCTATCCCGGCGACGAGGTCTGGCTCAGCACCGACGGCAAGTGCCTCACGCTGCGCCGCGCGGGGCTGGATGACGCGGTGCTGCACCGCGCCGACACCCCCTTCGCCTGGCATGCGGCGCCGCAGTTCGCCGGCCCGCCGAGCCGCGAGCATTTCAGCTTCGGCGCATTCTCACCCGAGTTCCTGGAGGGCTGGACCCAGGCCAGCGCCATCCTGCAGAAGCTCGCCGCCGGCTTCTGGCATGCCGTTGAGATGGGCCAGGGCGAGCGCGAGTACGCCTGCAACATCCCGCTGTGGCTGTGGCACTGGACCGACGGCATCGCACGCGGGGCGGGCGGCGCGCCGCTGCCCTCGCTGATCAGCCGCTCGCTCGGCTGGGGCGTGGGCTCGACCTGGCTGTTCTCCTCGCTGCTGCCGATGCTCACCGTGCTCGGCGGCGCCTTCGAGGGCGTGCACACCAAGACCACGGCCGGGCTGGGCTTCCTGCAATGGCTCACGCTGATCGGCGGCGACGCGCTGTCGGCCTACACCATCAGCAGCGCCACCCAGGGCGTCAATGACCTGTTCCTGTCGCTGTTCACACTGATCAACCAGACCGGCGCGGGCGGCCCGCCGTCGGCGGGCGAGGACCTGCGTCCGGCCAACTGGCAGCGTGCCGACGCCGTCATCGGCCTCGTCAATCTGGTGATCGGCTTCGGCTTCCGCGGCCTGATCCCGCGCGACGACTATGGGCTGCCCTTCGGCAAGGACGGCGGCGCCGCCTTCGGTCCGCTCTACGTCCCCTGGATGTTTCCCTGCGCGCCCCTGGTCGGCGCCTTCGCCAACACCATCGGCACCCTGTTCGCCTGGGCCATCGCACGCACCCACAGCCCGGGCCAGCTCGGCGAGAAAGTCGCCTCCGGTGCCCTGTCCGGCTTCCTCACCTTCATCGTCGAGTTCTACGCCCAGCGCGACGGCAGCACCGACGACGGCCACTACAACCCGCGCATCGACCCTGCGGACAGGCCGTATGCGGACGCGGCGGGCAACCCGCGCACCGACTTCATCGGCTATCCGGACAAGGCCGGCTCGCCCTATCACCTGCCCTACGCGGCCGACACCGCGATGTACGTCGGCCAGGCCAATCTCGGCTTCTTCAGCCATGCGCGCTGGAACAGCTTCCCGCAGATCTACGCCTACGACTTCGCGCACGATTTCGGCGACGAGATCCTCGCCATCCGCGATGGCACGGTGGTCGATTTCTTCGACTGGATCCCGGACAACATCAATCCGGATGGCGCGCAGCAGACAACCGCACGGACCGCCTCGAACGCCGTGATGGGCGCGGCCTGGCGCAACGGCAAGCCAAGCTGGAACTACATCATCGTGCGCCACGACAGCCTCATCAACGACCAGGATCGCGACCAGGGCGGCACCCCGGTCACCACCTATGCCGTCTATGGCCACGGCGCCACCGGCGGTGTGCGCGAGCTGTGGAATGCCCTCTACGGCAAGGCCGCGCTCGACATCATCGGCACCCGCGTGCGCCGCGGCAATCCGGTCATGCGCGCCGGCAGCACCGGGGTGAGCTTCCACAACCACCTGCATCTGCACCTCGTGCCCGGTCCCGGCCCGGGCGCAGCCACCCACACCCCACCGCGCCCCATCCTGCAGGAGGGCGATCTGGGCAGTTACACCCTGCCCTTCGTGTTCGCCGACGCCCCGGGCGACGGCGTGCTGCGCAGACTGCGCTGGTACCGCTCGGCCAACACCCGCAGCACGGAGCTGCCGCCATGATCGGCGACGCGCTGATGGACACGCTCGGCGGTGCGCTTGGCCTGGGCGCGGGCAGCGCCGCCCTGCCGCCGCCGCGCGCCAAGGTCTCGCGCGGCGGCGGTGCGCCTGCGGCAGGCGGCTTCGGTGCCGAGCTCGTCGCCCTGCTCACCGGCCCCAGCCAGCCCGACCCGCTCAGCACCGCGCTGATCGGCGCCGAGGTCACGCTGCTGCCGGCGCCCGGGCTGTCCTGCTGCCGGCTGCGCTTCCTGCCGCGCACCGACTTCCCGTCGCTCGCCGCAGGCGATGTGCTCAAGCTGCAGCTCGGGGCGGGCGACGATCCGCCCACCGTCTTCAGCGGCCCGATCACCCTGCTCGGCGGCGCCAGCGGCGTGCTCGAGCTCGTGCTGGGCTCGGCGGCCACGCCGCTGGCGCGGCTGCGGCGCAACGCCGGCTACGAGAACCAGGGCTTCGCCGACCTGCTCAAGCTGTGGGCCGGCGAGGCGCCGCTCCGCGTCGGCGACCTCGACGCCGGGCCCCGGTTTGCCTTCCTCGCCATCGACGCCCAGTGCTCGCTGTGGGAGTGGATGGCCCGCCTCGGCGCGGCCGCCGGCGTGCCGGTATGGACCGACGCCGACGGCCGCCTCAACGCCCACGCTGCGCGCGGCCAGCCGGTGGCAAGCTGGGCCTGGGGGCGCGACCTGCTCGCGCTCGAGACCGACCTGCACGACCCCGCGATCACGCCCTTCGCCCCGGGCGCCACCGGGCGCGCGCACTCCGGCGCCTGGAGCGACGGCGAAAAACCGGCGCCGGGCACGGGCGGGGGCGGTGTCGCAGTGGGCGGGGAGGCGGCTGGGGCAGGCCCGGGTGGCATCGCCGGCGCGGCCGCGGCGCTGCTCGGCGGCGCGCCCGGCGGTGGCGGCAAGCTCGCGGGGCGGGTGCGCATCCGCGTGCCGGGCTGCCCGGCGCTGGACATCGCCAGCCCCTTCCGCCTCGAGAACTGCCCCGGCGGGCGCGGCGACGGCGACTGGGTGGCGGTCGCGGTGGCGCACCGGCTGGCGCCGGGCCAGGGCTTCATCACGCGGGCGACGGGAGTGCCGGCATGAGCGAGCTCTACGACACCATCCAGCAGATGATCCGGCGCGAACTCGCCAGCCGTCGCCAAGCCGAGATCGGCACCGTGCAGGCGGTGTTTCCGGGGGCCTCGGACGGCACCGCCTACAGCGCCGACGTGGTGCTGCGCGACACCGACCTGGTGCTGCGCCACGTGCCCGTCGCCACCCCGCGCAAGGGCTTCGCCAGCCTGCCCGAAGTGGGCGACCTGGTGCTGGTGAGCTTCGTCGGCGGCGCGCTCAACCGCCCGGTGGTGTGCGGCACGCTGTACAACCAGGCCGACACGCCGCCCGCCAACGCCGAGAACGACTGGGTGCTGCAGTTGCCCTCGGGCGCCGACGCCGGGGACGGCGGCGTGCGCATCGAGATCCGCCAGTCCTCGCCGCAAGGCTTCAGCGTCAGCCTGATGGGCGAGCGCTTCAAGCTCGAGGTGCAGGACGACGACCCGGTGATGCGGCTCAAGGTGGCCGACGCCACGATCAGCATCGACGGCGGCGGCGGCGTGAAGATCGACACCGCGGGCGACCTCGCGATCTCCGCGTCCGGCACGCTGAGCCTCAAGGCCGACGGCGACGCCACGGTCGAGGCCGGCGGCAACCTCGTGCTCAAGGGCACGATGGTCAAGATCAACTAGGGCCCACGAGGACACGCGACCATGAGCCTGCCAGCCGCGAAAGAAGGCGACCGCATCCTCGCCACCGACATCCACATCCAGATGGTGCCCAGCCCCGGCGGCCCGGTGCCGACGCCGCTGCCCAGCCCCTTCGTCGGCACGATCGACGGCGGCCTGTCGTCCGATGTGTTCATCGAAGGCAAGGCCGCCGCCACCAAGGACTCGACCGCCACCAACACGCCCAGCCACATTCCCAGCGCCGGCCCCTTCCAGAAGTCGCCTTCCAACAGCGCCACGATCCTCGCGGGCTCGGCCACGGTGCTCATCAACGGCAAGGCGGCCGCGCGCATGGGCGACATGGCGCAGACCTGCAACGACCCCGCCGACCTGCCCGCCGGCAGCGTGATCGCCAGCGGCAGCGTGCTGATCGGATGAACGCCATGCCCAGCTTCCGCCCCCCGCCCACCGAACACCTGCTGCGCGACCTCGCCATCCATGCGGTGCATCGCGAGCTGCGTCCGGTGTATCGCCCCACCGAGACGGCGAAGCAGCCGCGCGCGGCGTGGGACTTCGTCGCCCGCGAGGGGCTGGAGAACCTCGCCCAGGCGGTGATCCTGCGCCTGCTGACGCCACGCGGCGAACTGGCCGCGCTCGGCCACCCGGACTACGGCTCGCGGGTGCATGAGCTGATCGGGCGCGAGAACGACGGCCCACGGCGCAACCTGCTGCGGCTCTTCATCCTCGAGGCGTTGAAGGCCGAGCCGCGCATCGACAAGGTGGCCGAGCTGCGCGTCGAACCCTCGCCCGGCACCCGCTCCACGGTCGACGTCCTGCTGCGGGTGAAGCCGGTCGCCGCCACCGAGCTGGTGACGATCGGCCCCTTCTCCATCGAACTTGCCGTGTGAGGACGCCATGTCTTTCCGCCGCAAAACCTACCCCGAAGTCGCCGAAAGCCTGCTCAACCGCCTGCTGGGCGGGGTGAGCGGCGAGACCCACCCCTACCCGCCGGCGCGGGCCACGCGCGAACCCTACCGCCATGCGCTGGAGCGCCCGCCGGTCGACCGCATCACCGCGGTATGGGGCGCACGCAATGGCGACACCCACCGCTTCGCGCCCGATGCCGACTATGCGCTGTCGGCCGACGGCGCCGAGCTCGAATGGCGCACCGGCGGCGCGCGCCCCGACGAGGGCACGGCCTTCGAAGTGCATTACCTGCCGCGCCAGCGCGAGATGCGGGTCAATGACCTCTATCCCGGCTCGGTGGTGCGCACGCTGATGGAGGCGGTCGCGCTCGAGACCGCCGGCCTGTACGCGCAGATGGAGACGGTGTACCGCGCCGGCTTCCTCGACACCGCCAGCGGCGGCGCGCTCGACCATGTGGTGGGCCTGCTCGGCATCCGCCGCGTGCGCGCCGGGCGCAACAGCGGCGAGCTGCGCTTCAGCCGCGCGCGCAACACCGCGGGCGAGATCACCATCCCCGCCGGCACCCGGGTCGCCACCGCCGACGGCGCAATCGAATACGAGACCACCGCCGACCTCACCCTGGTCGACGGCCAGGCCGCGGCCAAGGTCGCGGCGCGCGACCTGGTGGCCGCCAACGACGCCCTCGCTGCCGACAGCCTGGTGCTGATGGTGCGCCCGATCGCCGGCATCGAGTCGGTCACCAACCCGGCCGCCACCGCGCGCCAGGACCGCGACGAGAACGACGACGAGTTGCGCAGCCGCGCCCGCCGCTTCCTCGCCGGCTCGGCCCGTGGCACGCGCAGCGCGCTCGAGGCCGCAGTTGCCGCCGAAGGCTTGCGCGCCGAGATCCTCGAGCCCGCGCCCGGCCGCGTCGACATCCAGTTGCAGGGCGTGCTCGACCCCGACCACCGCGCGCGTCTCGACAAGGCGGTCCTCAGCGTGCGCCCGGCGGGCGTGCAGGTCCTGATCCACGACGGCAGCCCGCCGGCGAAGATCAGCCTCGACCTGCGCCTGAGCACCGCGGCCGGCCTGCTCGATGCCGAGCTGCGGGCAATCCAGGACAGCATCCGCAAGCGCTACGCCGACTACTTCGCCCGCCTGCCGCTCGCCAGCGACGGCAGCCTGACGCGCCTGGTCGGGCTCGCGATCGGCGTCGACGGTGTCGAGGACGTGCGCATCACCGCCGCCAGCGCCGACGGCACCGACGTGCTCGACGCCGCGCAGGGGCTGCTGAAGCTGGCGACGTTGTCGACCGAGCTGGGCGCGGTGCGCATCGTCGACCCGGCGCTCGCCACCGGCCTGCGCCTGCTGCTGCGCTACCCGCGCAGCGCCGCCATCCCCGACCAGGCCAGGCTCGCCAGCGCCACCGAGGCCGCCATCGCCAGCCTGAACCAGCTCGCCGAGGCCGGCGACGCCAGCGACGATGCCAGGCGCGTGCTCGACTGGAGCCGGCTCAGCCGCATCCTGCCGCTGCCGCATGCGGGCTGGAGCAGCGCCACGCTCGAGCAGCAGCTCGCCGGCGCGGCGGGCGCCAGCGCCGACGACCTCGCCCCCTACACCGTGCAGTGGGTGCTGACCCGCCCGAGCGCCCTCAGCCAGGTGCTCGACGGCCCCACGGCGCCCGGCTTCGCGCTCGCCACCGGCGAACGCCTGTCGCTCGCCGGCGTGGTGGTCGAGGTCAAGCCCAAGGATGCGCCATGAGCACGAGCGACCCCGCGCACCGCGCCTGCCCATGGAGGCCCGCATGAGCGCACGCGATCCGGCCTATGCCAACCAGCTCGAGCGCCTGCTCGCGCTGCTGCCCAGCCTGTGGCGCCCGCAGCACGACGAAGGGGGCCTGCTCGCCGACTGGCTGGCCGCGGTGGCCGCCGCCCAGGGCGAAGCCGCCGCCGAACTGCAGCACGTGCTGCGCGCACACTGGTGGGACACCGCCGACGCCGCGCTGTGGGCGCGCCACTATCAGGCCGAGCGCACCGAGCGCGGCCTGCCGCCGGCCAATGTGCGCGCGCCGCGCGATCGCGCCGAGCTGCAACGCTACCCCTGGGTGCGCGACCTCGCCCGCCTGGGCGCCCTGCTCGACCTGCCGCCCTGGCAGGAGCCGGCCAGCCTGCGCGAGAACGTCGAGGAGTACCGCCAGCGCCTGCCCGACATCGTCGACGCCTGGCGCCTCGGCCTGACCACGCCCGACGCCTTGCGCCGCCTGGTCGATGCCGCCCTGCCCGAGGACATGGCCGCGCCGCTCGCGCGCCAGCGCAGCCGCTTCGCGCTCGAGGAGCCCGCCGTGGTGCTGCGCCAGGTGCGCGCGCTGAGCGCGCCGCCGACGGTGCAGCAGGGCGAGCGCGTCGCCCCGCTCGCGCGCTGGGCGCTCGACACGCCGACGACGCCCGGCTTCGTCCTCGCCGGCATCGCCGCCGAGCCGCCTTGCGCCGCCACCGCCGCACCGATGATCGAACGCTACACGCCCGGCGCCCGCCCGCTCGGCATCGGCCTGGCCTGGACCGGCACGCTGGCGCCCGACCAGGCGCTGCGCCTGACCCCGACCCGGCGCGGCTGGCTGGCGCGTGACGCCCACCTGTATGCCACGGTGGCCGAATCGGCCGCCAACGCCGCGCGCGACCCCTCGGCCAACGGCCCCTGGCACGAGGCCGCCAGCCTGCCCGCGGGGCGCATCCTCAGCCTCGCCGCCGCCCCGGACGGCAGCCTGTGGGCCCTGCAGCGCACGCTGCAGACCTGGCGCGTGCAGCGCTTCAATGGCACGAATTTCGCCGCGGTCGAGACCGACGCGCCCGATGGCCCCTACCTTGCCCTGTGCTGCGCCGGCGACTCGGCCTGGCTGGGCACCGCTGCCGGGCTCTTCCGCTGCCCGCTGTGGCCCGCCAGCGGCGGCCTGCGCTGGCACGCGGCCGCCGGCTTCGGCGGTGCCGTGCGCGCGCTGGCGACGAACGGCTCGACGCTGTACGCGGGCGGCGCGGACGGCCTCAGCGAGCTCGCGCTCGATGCGCCGGGCGACAGCCTGCCGCTCGAACGCCGCCACGCCGGACTCGACATCCATGCCTTCCTCGTCGAACCCGGACGCGAACTGATCGCCACCGCCGGCGCGCTGTTCCAGTTCCGCCAGGGCCTGTGCTGGCGCTACGAAGGCGCCGCGGTGTCCGAGCACCTGCCCGACTGGCAGGCCGAGACGGCCGCCGCGCCCGGCCTGCACAGCCCGCTGCCGCCGCTAACCGCGCTGGCGAGCACCGCCGACGGCAGCCTGTGGCTGGGCAGCGGGGCCGGCCTCGCGCGCTGGCATGTGGCCGACGGCGAGGGCACCCGGCTCGAGGCCTTCCCCGAGCTGATCGGCGCGGTGCACAACCTGGTGGTGGATGAGCGCAGCCTGCTGTGGATCGCCGCCGACAACGGCCTGTTCCGCTACGACGGCCGCGACCTCGCGCGCCACGACATCGAGGCCGGCACCTGGATCGCCGAGGGCCGCGCCGACACCGCCTACCCGAGCGACTTCGCCAGCACGCCGCGCGGCCACTGGCGTTTCGACCGCGAGCAGGCGCGCTGGCTGCGCTGGGATCCCGCGCAGCGGCGCTTCGCCGACCCCGGCCTGGCCGACCGCCGCGCCGGCACCGGCGGCGAAGGAGCCGGCGAGGGCGTCGCCGCCCTGCTGTTCGCCCCTGGCGTGCGCGCCGAGCTCGGCCAGTGGGACGCCACCACAGGTGGCTTCAGCGCGAGCGCCGAGCTGCCGCCCGCCGAGCTGCGCCTGCGCGTCAAGCCCGACGAGCTGCGCGTCGTCGATGGCATCGCCCCCCTGCTACCGCCGCCGAGCGGGCGTGGCGACGAGCGTTGGCGCTACCTGCAGCTCGCACCCGGCGCGGCGCCGCCGCCCGGCGACAGCCACTGGTGGTCCACCGAGGGCCAGCTCTTTCCGGCGCCGGCACGCAAGGCCGCGCTACCAGGACATTTCCGCAGCGACCCGGTCTTCCTCGCCGATGCCGAGCGCGAAGGCCAGTTCGACCACCTCGCCTTCAGCTACCCGCCCTCGGCGCGGCTATGGGCCTTGCTGCCGGACGGCCCGGCGGTCGGCATCCGCCTCCGCCTGTGCCTCCCCGACCCCGACGCCGCCGCCGACCCGGCGCTGATCGAGCGGGTGTGGAAGCTGGTCGAGCGCGCCCGTCCGGCCGGGGTGCCGCTGCAACTGATGGTCGAAGGCAGAATCGTCAAGGAGAGCACATCATGACGCTGGAACAAGCCATGGCAATCGTCGCCGGACTCGGCGGCAAGGCGCCGGGCCACCTGATCCGGGCCGAGGACTGGAATGCACTGGTGAGCGTGCTCGACACCTATGGCGCGCAGATCGACGCCCTCGACACCGGGCTGCAAGGCCTGCAGGCCGAGGTCGCCACGCTGGCGACGAACCTGCAGGCGGCGATCGCCGCGCTGGAAGCACGCGTCGCACCGCTCGAGGGCCTGGACGAAGTGGTCGCGCGCATCGACGCCGAAACCGCCCCGCTGCGCGAGAACTACCTGCTCAGGGTCAGCACCACGAGCGAGAACTACTTGGTCGGCCAGGTCGCCGAGCTGGTGTTCACCGCTACCGCGCTCGATGGCAGTCCGCTGCCCGAGCCCCGCCCCTGGCTCGACATCGTCACCACCTGGGGCCGGCTGCGCGCTGCGCCCGGCTTCGTGGTGCGCGAGAACGCAGAAGAAAACGCGCTCGCGGTGCAGTTCAACAACACCGGCCAAGTGCGCGTGCAGTTGCGCTCGCACTTCACCAGGGGCATCGCCGCCAGCACCGAGGCGGCCTTCGCCGGCGTGCTGCAGGCCCAGGCCGGCAGCAGCGGCAAGACGGTGATGCGGGTGCTGCAGGAGGCCGCCTCGCCGCAGGATCCGGAGGCGCAGATGGCCTTCCGCTCGATCAGCGCGATGTACGAGGGCAACCACAGCGTGCGGGGCTTCGCCGACACCTATCTGGAGCAGTACACCGGCGGGCGCATCATCGGCGGCATCGTCGTCAGCCCCGGCGAGTGGCGCAACTATCGCGCCACCGTGATGGCCTTCGCCAAGCCCGATGCCGTCGCCACCTCGCCCGACCCCACGCGCGGCGTCGCCACCATCCAGGTGAACTTCCGCGAGTGGATTCCGAACTGGTCCTTCGGCCACATCGAGACCGTCGATCCGGTGCTGCCCGACTGGTCGCGCCTGCTCGAGCTCAACATCCGCGTGCCCGACCTGGTCCATCGCATGGTCAGCGAGCTCGACAAGCGGGCGCTCAACACCGGCGTGCTCGGGCGCATCCGCGACATGAAGGCGCTGGAGAAGGCGGCCAGCGTCATCAACCCCGGCAACGACACGCTGATCCAGCACGGCAAGGCGATGATGCAGGGCGCGCTGCAGATGCAGTTCGCCACCGGCTCCGCCGACACCGGCGTCGCCGGCGGCTACGCCCGCCAGGCCGGTATCACCCAGCAGGTCAGCCAGACCGCAAAGGCCGCGCAGGACACCGCGCTCGATGCCGCCACCGCCAAGCAGGCGGTCACCGTGCTGGAGAACCGCGTCAGGGCCGCCGAGCAGACCGGCAAGGAGATCAGCGCCGGCCTGCGCTCGCTCGGCGACGGCATCAACAAGATCGACGTCGTCCAGGTGGCCGATCTCGGCTCGCGCCTGAACGCGATCAACACCTCGCTCAGCGGGCTGGCGAGCAAGATCCGCTGAGGGCCCGCGTCCCCGACACCGCGCGCGAACCGAGGCCAACCCGACCCGCGGCCAACCCACTCCTAGGCGAACCATCTCCAGGGCCATGCCGATCGTCTATCTGCAACCGAGCGACCTCTCTGCCGTGCAGGCGGCGCAGGTGCTCGACTTCCTGAACCGGGCGACGAGCCCGGCCCAGCTCGACCGCGACATCGAGTTCCCGGGCGAGCCGGACATCGGCCTGCGCCTCGGCCAGCGCCTGCTCGATGCGCGCGCGGCGCTCGGCGGGCAGTTCACCGACATCGTGCAGGTGCGCGCGATCCGCCTGATCGGGCCGGAACGCTTCACCGAGATCTGCGTTGCCGCGCTCGGGCTCGACCCCTTGCGCTGGATCGAGCTGTTCTACGGCGGCGCCCCGCTCGCCCCGCAGGCCGAGACCGGCCTCGGCGTCAGCATCGAGGTCCAGCCGCAGGCGGCCTGGCTGGGGCAGCCGCGCACGCTGCGCCTGCGCGTGAGCGACCGCGGCGGCACGCCGCGCGCCGGCGTACCGGTGACGGTGCAGTGCGGCCTCGGACGGCTGGTCTACATGTACGGCTTCCGGCGCCTCGAGGGCCAGGCGGTGACCGTGCTCAGCGGCGCCGACGGCACCGCCGAGCTCGAGCTCCTCACCCCGCCGTCCGAACCGCTGTCCGAGAACCAGCAGGCCGCGCTCGAGCATGCGCTCGCCCGCCTCGACCCGCAGGCGCCCCACCCGCTCGAACTGGCGCCGGCCCTGCGCGCGATCGCCGAGGAATACCTGCGCGACCGCAGCTACAGCCTGCGCAGCGCGATCGACCTCCATGTGCGCGACCACCGCGAGGCCATGCTCGACAGCGTGAACCCGGGGCGCTGGCGCATGGCCTGGCCGGCCGACAGCGCCCTGGTGCAGGCCGACGCGCTCGCCGACGAGGACAGTGGCACCAGCCTCGCGCGCGCGGTGCGCACGCTGACCTGGATCAACTGGGTCGGCCCCTGGCTGAGCTTCATGGCCGAGCTGCTCGCCGATGGCGACGCGCTGGCGCGAAGCCTGGCTGCCACCACCGCCGAGGGCGGGGCCGGCGGCAGCCAGATGCTGGGCCGCTTGCTCAATCTCGGCCAGGCCCACCTCGCCAGCCACGCCGGGCGCGCCGCCGAATGGCTGGGCCGCCAGCAGGTCACGCAGACGGTCGACCGCTTTCTCGGCGCCGGCGTGGAGGCGCTGGCGCCGGCGGTGCGCGACGAGGTGGTGCGCCAGCTCGGCGTCGCCGCCAGCGGTCTCACGCCGCGTTCGCTCGGCGGCTTCACGCTGGCCGACAGCACGCGCAGCGAACTCGATGTCCGCATCGACGCGGTCGCCCAGGGCAACCTCGCCCGCTTCGAGTACCTCAGCGCGCTGGCCACCGACATCGACGGCAAGGCCGCCCTGGTCGACCGGCACATGCAGGAGCTGCAGACGATCGCCACCAGCGTGCGCCAAGACCGTCTCGTCGTCGAGGCGCGCCACACCGATTTCAACACGCGCTACGCGCAGTTCGATGCCCGCTACGCCGATTTCGACGCCCGCTACACGGACTTCGACTCGCGCTACACCACCTTCGACTCGCGCTACACCCAGATCGACGGCCGGCTCAACGAGTTCGATACCCGCTACGGCCAGTTCTCGACCGACCTCACCCGCTTTCGCACCGACCTTGCCGGCTTCGACCAGAATCGCGTCACGCTTACCGACCGCATCAACACGGTCGACAGCAACCTGAACTCGGTGGTACGCCTGAACAACCTGCGCCAGCGCGGAGGCTGAGGTGAGCCCGTCCGCCCCCCTGTCCGCCCCCCTGTCCGCTCCGGCGTCCGCCCCCTTCGGCCTCTATCCGAGCGCGAGCTTCAATGCCACGACGCAGCTGAAGGCGGGTGCCACGTTCGTGCTCGACAGACCGCTCGCCAGCGGCACCGGCAGCGTCGTGTTCCGCCGCTCGCTGTGGCTGCCGCTGCCCGCGGCCTGCCGCGACGCCCGCGCCCTGCAGCTGGCCGACAGCCAGCTCGAGCTGCGCTTCTCGCCGGGCGAGCTGACCCTGGCGACCGACGACCCGCACTGGTTCTCAGCCGTCGACGACGACCGACGCCAGCAGACACGGCTGGCCTTCGTATGGCCGGCGACGGTGATCCGCATCGACGGCCCGCATGCGGGCAAGCCTTACGCGTTCGGCCTGCACCGCGCCGACGGCGAGGCGGTGTCGGCCGAAGCCACGCAGCGCGGGCAGACCGGCGTTGCGCTCGCCCCGCCCTGGCAAGGCTCGCCGCTGGTGGTGCGCTTCGACCATCCGCTGCCTGCAAACGTACGCGCCGACACGATCCGGGAGGCAATGCTCACCAGGCCGCGCGCCCAGCCCCAGGCACGCGCGGCCGCCCCGCCCAAGGGCGGCGAGATCCTGCAGGCGCAGGACGCGGCGCTGGCCGCCGAGGTCGGGGCGTTCGCCCAGCGGCGGCTCACCTCGACGCTGGTCCCTGGCGTCGCCATCGCCGCCCGTCCGGCAAGTCCGCGCCTGCGCCTGATGCTGCTGGAAGGGGGCAAGGAGCGGCTGCTGTGGCAGGCGATCGAGCCGGGCGAGCACGCCACGCCGGTGAGCCTGCCTGGCTCCGCGCTCGCCCAGGAATGGGCCGCCGCCCTGGAGCAGATCGTCGCCACCTGCCGCAAGCTGCCGCCCGGCGCCGATCTGCCCGGCCTGCGCCTGGACATCGAATCCGACGCACCGTGCCTGCTCAGCGTGCCGCATGCCGCGCTCGCCCTCGACGCCGAATACGACCTGCTTGCCGCGCCTGCGGCCGCCGATGCCGACCCGGATGCCGACCAGGACACGACCGCCGACGGGCTGCGGCTGGTCTTCGATGGCACTCGCCACAGCCGCCTGGCGATCGCCCTGCCCCCGCCGCAAGCGGGCGCCCGGCGTGCGCTGCAGCTTGGCGGGCGTATCCGCTGCGCCGACACGCCGGCCGTGGGCGCCGAGCCGGCCGCGTCCGGCGCCGATGCGCGCCAGGGCCTGCTGCTCGAGGAAGATCAGCGCGTCGAGGGTCGCCTGGTGCTGCCCACGCCGAGCCGCGTGGCCGGCCTGGCCCTGGGCTGGCATCCCTTGTCCGCACGCCTGCGCGGCAGCCTGCGCGTGCTGCCCGCCGACGCCCGGCGCGGTGCGCCGGCCCTGCTCACACAAGGCTTCGACTTCGACACCGCCAGCGCCAGCGCGCTGCGGTTCGCGGTGCGCTGGCCGGCACTCGACCTGCAGGCGCAAGCGCTGCGCATCGAAGTGGGGCTGCAGGAAGGGCGCGGCATCTGGCTGAGCGGCAGCGAGGGCGAGGACTGGCGCCTGCACCGGGATGCGGGCGACCCCGACGGCCGCGGGCTTGCGCTCAGGCTGCAGCTTGCCTGGCTACTCGACGACAGCGCCGACGGCACTGCCGATGGCTCGGTGCGCCGGCCGTCCTTCCATCTCGGCGCTCAGGCCCTGCCGGCGACCGGCATCGAGACGGGGCGCTTCTCGCTGCTGATCGCGCCGCCGGCACTCGACGCATGGCCGGCGCAGCCCCTGTGCGTGGAGTCCGGCATCGCCGCCGAGCTCGCCATCGAGCGCGCAAGCCTGACGCTGCGCCTGGGCTGAGGGCCCGGGGCGCCGTCTGCCTGAAGCGTGCGCCGCGCGGCCGGCTCAGAACTCCACGAACAGGTGTGACAGCTCAGCGGCCTCGCCGACCGTATAGCCCGAGGCGCGCGCGCTGGCCTGGCGGGCGAATTCGAGGTCGGCCGCGTAGTCCGCATACACCCGATACAGCACCTCGCCACGCGCGACCGGGTCGCCGAGCTTCTTCAGCAGGTCCACCCCCGCCCCCTGCACCTTGGGCGCGCCGGCGACGCGGGCGATGCGGGCGAGTTGCAGGTTGTCGATGCCGGTGACCAGGCCATCGGCCTCGGCCAGCACCTCGAAGCAGAGGCGCGCCAGCGCGGGCGCATTGTGGTCGAAGGGCTTCGCGCCCTGGGCGCGGATGATCGCGTCCATCTTGGCCAGCGCACGGCCGGAGTCGAGGATGTCGCGCGCAATGGCAAAGCCGTCGCCGCCGCGCACGTCGGGATCGAACTCGAGCATGCGCCCGGCCAGGCGCAGCGCCTTCTGGCGCAGGTCGTTGGGCGCGCGCGGGTCGTTCTCGAGCACGCGCATGACGTCGCGCGCCTCCAGCACCGGCCCGATGCCGATCCCGATCGGCTGGCGGCCGTCGGTGATGACGACGTCGATGACGAGGTTCATGCGTGCGGCGACGAACTCGAACAGCTTGCGCAGGCGCTGCGCCTCGGGCATCGAGCGCACCTTGGCGGTGGGTCCCACCGGGATGTCGAGCACGAGGTGGGTCGAGCCCGCCGCCACTTTCTTGGACAGGATGGAGGCCACCATCTGCCCGGGCGAGTCGATCGACAGCGGGCGCTCGACCGAGATCAGCACGTCGTCGGCCGGCGACAGGTGGGCGGTGCCGCCCCAGGCGAGGCAGCCGCGGTGCTCGCGCACGATGTCGGCGAGCGCATCGACCGGCAGCTCGACCCTGGCCAGCACCTCCATGGTGTCGGCGGTGCCCGCCGGCGAGGTGATCGCGCGCGAGGAGGTCTTGGGGCACAGCATGCCGTGGGCGGCAACGATGGGCACCACCAGCATCGAGGTGCGGTTGCCGGGAATGCCGCCGATGCAGTGCTTGTCGACCACCGGACGCTCACGCCAGTCCAGACGCTGGCCGACCGCCGCCATCGCCTCGGTGAGGAAGTACACCTCCTCGCGATCGAGCTCGCCCTGGTTGCTGGCGACAACGAAGGCAGTGAGCTCGATCTTCGAATAGCGGTGCTCGGCAATGTCGCGCACGATGGCACGGAAATCGTCGCGCCCGAGGCGCTCGCCGGCAATCTTGCGGTGCAGCGCCGGAATCGAGGACGGCGGCTCCGCCTGCTCCACCATCGCCGGGTGGCCGTTGTCCACGCCGAGCTGGGCAAAGGCGTCGAGCGACAGCCCGATCTCGTTGCAGCGCACGATGCGCGGATCGTCCACCACGTTCAGCGTCGCCAGCACGCGCCGGCCATTGGCGCGCACCTCGACCTTGGCCAGCGCCTGGAAGCCTTCGGCGCGGTAGATCTCGCAGTCGCGATGCAGGTAGGCGACGTTCTCGCGATAGGTATCGATCGCCACCCGCCGCAGGCTCAGCGGAAAGGGCTGGTCCTCGGGACTCGCGGTCGGTTCGGGGGGAGAAGGGGCAGGCGTCGCGTTCATGCCGAAAAGACTACACCCGCCTGCCCGGCGCGCGCAGCTCCATCGTCGATGCGGCGCGTCACAGCGCACGCTTGCCAGGCCTCATGGGGTCGATCGTATGCCGGCTTAACAAATGTCAACGCCGTCAAGCGCCTCGATGCTTAAGCTGTGATGGAAATCACACTTACAAACCGAGGAGCCATCATGACCAACCGCAACATCTCCTTCATCGTCAAGGACCAGAACCCCCTGATGCTGCGCCCCACGGACACCGTGGAAGTCGCCTGCCAGCGCATGTGCGAGCGCCGCGTCGGTGCGGTGCTGGTGACCGACGCCCATGCCCACCTCAAGGGCATCTTCACCGGTCGCGACGCCGTGCAGGTGCTGGCGCGCCACGGTGATGCCGCGCGCGTGCATCTGTCCGAGGTCATGACCGCCAAGCCCGACACCATCGCCCCCGAGCGCACCGCGATCGAGGCCTTGCGCATGATGTGCGATGGCGGCTACCGCCATCTGCCGGTGGTCACCGACGGCAAGGTCGTCGGCATCGTGTCGCGCAGCGACTTCAAGGGCCTCGAGCTCGACCAGTTCGAGGACGAGGTCAGCCTGTGGGAACGCATCTGCTGAAGCGCGCAGCGCTCACGGCACGACGCGAAAGCGCAAGGTGCCGATCATGCGGTCGTCGTCGGTCAGCACGCGGATCTGCCAGCGCCCCTCGGGGCGCTCGGGGAAGTTGAGCTTGCGCGTCCACGCCCGGTAGCCTTCGGCGCGGCCGCCGCTGACCTCGAGTTCGATGCGGTCGACCTCCTTGCCGTCGTGCAGCCAGACGTGGCGGACGCGCTCGCGCAGGCCGAGCGGCGCATGGATGGCGGTGTAGGCGTACAAGCCCTGTTCGCGCAGTTGCGCCGCGCCGATGCGCGCGAGCGCTTGTTGCGGGCGTCGTTCGTCGGTATCGACGGCGGTGGTCACCGCCATCTCGGTCATCCTCAGCGTGGCCGGTGGCACCCACAGGCGGGCGAACCAGCCCGCCGCGCCGAGCGCAGCCAGCAGCGCGAGCACCAGCAGCCCGCGCCACCAGCGCGGCACGGTGATGGAGCCGGCCAGGGTCGGAAAGGACAGCAGCACGGCCACGCCGAGCGCGAGCTGGTAACTCGTCATCGCCGGCAGGCGCAGGATCAGCGGCAGGGCCACCAGCAGCAGCACGAACAGCGTGAAGGTGTGGTAGCCGAGGAAGAGCCAGCGCCGCGGCGCCAGCCGGCGGTAATACACCGGATCGACGATGGCCACCAGCGCCGCCAGCGCCACGGCACCCGAGAACAGCGCCTGGCCACTGTTCCACGAGGTGCTGGCGATGAAGAAGGGTAGCGCGAAGAACAGGCTTTCCTGGTGGGTGAACTGGGTCAGGTAGCGCAGCAGCACCGGTGGCAGGCCGAAGCCGAAGCGCGCCGCCAGCGCATTGCTCAGCACCCGCTCGAGCACCAGCAGCAGCCAGGCCACCAGCATCGCCGCCGCCATCACCCGCCCCACGCCTTCGTGACGCTCGATCAGCCAGAAGCTCAACACCCCCGACACGAAGCCGAAGGCCGCGACCAGGCCCGGGTGCCGGCGCACCCAGATCAGCAGCCGCAGCAGGCGGATCTTCAGGACCGCCATGGGCTCATCCCGGGATGCCCGCCGTCACTGCATCAGGTCGCGCAGGTCGGCCACCGCCTCGCGGCCGAAGTCCGCATCCAGCAGGTAGTCGATCAGGTGCATGGCGCACTCCGCGGGCGCGACCAGGCCGCCACTGCGCTGCATCTCGACGAAGCGATCGCGCAGCGGAAAGTATTCGGTGGTGGTGGCGCGGATCTCGCCCTGCATCGCGGTGTCGAGCACCCCCGGCGCCAGGCTGCAGATGCGCAACCCGGGGCTGGCCTCGAGCTGCACCGCGCGGGCGTGGTGATCGAGCGCCGCCTTGCCGGCGCAGTACACGCTCCAGCCGGCATAGGGCTTGCGCGCCGCACCGCTCGAAACATGCAGGATACGACGCTCGCCAGCCGCCGGGCTGGCCGCCACCAGGGCCGCGGACAGCATCAGCGGCGCGGCCACGCTGAGCGCGATCGCCTTCGCCACCGCCGCCGGGTCCTGCGCGGGCAGCAGCGCCATCGGCTGCAGGGTGCCGGCATTGTTGATCAGCAGCACGGTCTGCGCTCCCGCCAGCCAGTCGCGCAGCTCGGCCCCGGCAAGCCAGGCCGCGAGCGCGGCGCTGTCGGAGAGATCGAGCCGGTGCTCGCGCAGCAAGCCGGGGTGGGCGGCGGCCAGTGCCGCGTTGGGCTGCCTGGCCAGTCCGAGCACGCCGATGCCGCGCGCCAGCAGTTCGTCGGCGAGCGCCGCGCCCAGGCCGCGGCTGTGTCCGGTCACGATCGCTTTCGTCCTCAGCGCTGCTTCCATGGTCTTCTCCTCCATTGCGTTCACCTCCACCGTCGTCGTCGCCGCATTCGCGCGCCTGCCGCCGGCCATGGACGGGGCCACGCGCACCACTACCACGGCAGGCGTTCGCCGCGGTAGCTGAAGAACTCGCCCGAATCCTGCGGCCCCAGGCCCGCCAGCACGCCGAGCAGGCGCTCGGCGGCCTGCGCCGGGTGCTGCACCTGCAGGCCGGCCTTGGCAAAGGGGGCGGACAGCCCGGTATCGACCGTGCCCGGATGCAGGGCCACGCAGACCGCCACCGGATTGCGCCGGCGCAGCTCGATGGCCGCGGTGCGCACGAGCTGGTTGAGCGCCGCCTTCGAGGCGCGGTAGGCATACCAGCCGCCGAGGCGGTTGTCGCCGATGCTGCCGACCTTGGCCGACAGGGTGGCGAACACTGCCCGCCCGCTTGTCGGCAGCAGCGGCAGGAAATGCTTCATCAGCAGCGCCGGGCCGATGGCATTGATGGCGAAGGCATGGGCGAGATGGGCCGGATCGAGCTGACGCAGGCTCTTCTCGGGCTGGATGCCTTCGCCGTGCAGGAAACCGGTGGCATCGAACACCAGGCGCGGCACGCCGCGGCCGGCGACGATGCGGGCGCAGGCGGCGATGCTGGCCTCGTCACGCAGCTCGAGCCCCGGCGTGCTGGCGCGGCCGAACACCAGCACCTCGGCGAAGGCCGGGTCGGCCTGCAGCGCCGCGGCCAGCGCGCCGCCGATGCCGCCACCGCCTATCACCACGGCGAGCGCAGGAGCGTGCTCCGCCTGCGACGCGAGCTGCACACGCCCCTGCGCCGCGCCGCTCATGTCGCCTCCCGCCTCGCGCTGGAGCCCGCGCCCGCCTCGTCCAGCACTGCGTCGCGCCCCTCTTCCACCGCATGGCAGGCCACCCGCTGGCCCGGGTCGAGCATACGCAGCGCCGGCGCCTCGCTGCGGCAACGCGCATCGGCGAGCGGGCAACGGGGATGGAAGCTGCAGCCCGGCGGCGGCGTGATCGGGTTGGGCACCTCGCCGCGCACCAGCTCCTCGCGCTGGCCGCGCATGGCGAGGCTGGGGATGGTCGCCAGCAGCATGCGGGTGTAGGGATGGCGCGGGCGCTCGAACAGCCTGCGACTGGGGGCGAGCTCGACGATGCGGCCGAGATACATCACGCCGACCTGGTTCGCCATGTGGCGCACCACCGCGAGGTCGTGGCTGATGAAGAGGTAGGTGAGGCCGAGCGCGTCCTGCAGGTCGCGCATCAGGTTGAGGATCTGCGCCTGCACCGAGACGTCCAGCGCCGAGGTCGGCTCGTCGCACACCAGGAACTCCGGCCGGTTGGCCAGCGCCCGTGCGATGCAGATGCGCTGGCGCTGGCCGCCGGAGAACTCATGCGGATACTTGCTGCCATCGGCAGGCGACAGCCCGACCTGGCTCAGCAGCTCGGCGACGCGGGCGCGGATCGCGGCGTCGTCGCTTTCCAGGCCGAAAACGCGGATCGGCTCGGCGATGATGCGCGCCACCCGCCAGCGCGGATTGAGGCTGGCGTAGGGATCCTGGAAGATCATCTGGAAGCGGCGGCGCAGCTTCTGGCGCTCGGCCGCGCGGGTGACCAGGGCGAGGTCGCGGCCATCGAACACGATGCGCCCGGCCGACGGCTCGTAGAGGCCGACGATCAGCCGCGCCACGGTCGACTTGCCGCAGCCCGACTCGCCCACCAGGGCGAAGGTCTCGCCGCGCGCGATGTCGAAGGAGACACCATCGACCGCCTTCAGCCAGCGCCGCGGCTCGCGCTCGAACAGGCGGTTGAGGAAGGGCCTGGAGACGTCGAAGGCGCAGCGCAGGTCCTCGACGCGCAGCAGCGGCCGGGCCTCGGGCTCGCGCGCCGCCCGCTCGACGCGGGGCGCTGGCTGTTCGCCCGCTGGCAGCAGCGCTGCACCGGGCGCCTGCACCTCATCCACCGCCAGTGGCGGAGCGGGCGTTTCCACTGCGGGCTGATGGGTCAGGCCCTCGGCGGTCTCGACCGCCTCCCTGTCCTCTTGCTTGGCCTTGTTCAGCGCCCGCTCGATGATGCTCATGCCTCGCCTCCCGACGCGCTGGCCGCAGCCGCCACCCCGGCTGGCGCGGCCTGCTCGCCGTCATACAGCCAGCAGGCCGCGCGCGTCGCGCCGGCCGCCATCAGATCGGGCCGCTCGCGCCGGCAGCGCTCGAAAGCCTCCGCGCAGCGCGGGTTGAAGGCGCAGCCGGCGGGGACGGCATTCAGGCGCGGCATGGCGCCGTCGATCTGCACCAGCCGGCGCACGTCGGCGCCCAGCACCGGGATGGAGCCCATCAGGCCGCGGGTGTAGGGGTGCGCGGGGCGCCGCGCCACCGCCTCCACCGGGCCGATCTCGGCCAGGCGACCGGCATACATCACGGCGACGCGGTCGGCGGTCTCGGCGATCACGCCCATGTCATGGGTGATCAGCATCACCGCGGTGTGGTGCTGCCGGCACAGCCGGCGCAGCAGGGCGATGATCTGCGCCTGCACCGAGACGTCGAGCGCGGTTGTCGGCTCGTCGGCGATGATCAGCTCGGGCTCGGCGCACAGCGCCAGCGCGATCACCACGCGCTGGCGCATGCCGCCGGAGAACTGGTGCGGGTAGTGGTCGATGCGCTGGCGCGGCGCCGGGATGCCGACCTCGTCGAGCAGCTCGATCGCGCGCTCGCGCGCCTGCCGATCCGACAGCTCGAGGTGGGTCTGCATGGTCTCGACCAGTTGCCGGCCCACCGTGTACAGCGGGTTGAGGCTGGTGAGCGGGTCCTGGAAGATCATCGCGATGCGGCGCCCGCGCAGGCGGCGCATGCGCTCGGCCGGCAGGGCGTGGATGGGCGCGCCGTCGAGCAGGATCTCGCCGCCGGCGATGCGCCCGGGTGGCTCGAGCAGGCCGATGATGGCGGCGCCGGTGAGCGACTTGCCGGCGCCCGACTCGCCGACCACGCCCAGCACCTCGCCACGCGCGATGTCGAAGGAGACGTCGTCGATCGCCACCAGGGTGCCGCGCCGCGACGGAAACTCGACGCGCAGCTTGCGCACCGACAGCAGCGGCACGCCCTCGCGCGCCGGCACCTGGTACACCGCGGGCGACCTCGCTCTCATCGGCGTAGCCTCGGGTTGAGCGCGTCGCGCAGCCAGTCGCCGAGCAGGTTCACCGCCAGCGCGAGCAGCAGCAGGGTGAGGCCGGGGAAGAACACGATCCACCACTCACCCGAGAACAGGAAGTCCTGGCCGACGCGGATCAGCGTCCCCAGGCTGGGCTGCGTGGGCGGCACGCCGACGCCGAGGAAGGACAGCGTCGACTCGAGGATGATCGCCAGCGCCAGGCCGATGGTGGCGATCACCAGCACCGGCCCCATCACGTTGGGCAGGATGTGGCGCAGCAGGATCGTCCGTGCCGGCACGCCGATCACGCGCGCGGCCTGCACGTACTCCTTGTTCTTCTCGGCCAGCGTCGAGCTGCGCGCGGTGCGCGCGTATTGCACCCAGTCCGACAGGCCGATCGCCACCACCAGCACGTAGATCGCCATCCTGTCCTGCAGCGCCGGCGGCACCACGCCCTTGAACACGCCGAAGATCAGCAGCGCCACCAGGATCGCCGGAAAGCTCAGCTGCACGTCGGCGATGCGCATGATCAGGCTGTCGACCCAGCCGCCGCGGTAGCCGGCGATGAGGCCGAGGCTGATGCCGAGCAGCGCGGCGAAGGCCACCGCGGCAAAACCGACCAGGATCGACACGCGCGAACCGTACAGGATGGCCGAGAACAAATCGCGGCCCTGGGCGTCGGTGCCGAGCCAATACACGTTGCCGGTGAATTCGTTGGCCTGCATCGGCCGCGTGAAGCCATCCATCAGGTTCAGCGTGGCGGGGTCGAAGGGGTTGTGCGGCGCGATCACCGGCGCCAGCAGGGCGGCAGCGAAGATCACCAGCGTCACCAGCGCCGAGACCAGCGTCACCGGCGAATGGGTGAAGCTGTAGAAGAGGTCGCTGTCGATCAGGCGCGCCCAGCGCGAACCCCGGGCTTCGGTGCGCGAAGCCTGCTCGGCCGGGGCCGGCGCCCCGGCGCCAGGTGGCGACGCGGGGCCGGAGGACGATGGATGCGGGGTGGAAGTCATGCTCGAATCCGGAGCCGGTGGCCTGCTCAGTGCCCGCGCCCGGTGCGCTGCACGCGCAGGCGCGGATCGACGACGAAGTACAGCAGGTCGACGATCAGGTTGATGACGACGAAGATCAGCGCGATCAGCACCAGGTAGGCGGCCATCACCGGAATGTCGACGAACTGCACCGCGGTGATGAAGAGCAGGCCCACGCCCGGCCACTGGAACACCGTCTCGGTGATGATGGCGAAGGCGATGATCGAGCCGATCTGCAACCCGGTGATGGTGATCACCGGCAGCAGGGTGTTCTTGAGCGCATGGCCGAAATGCACCGCGCGGTCGCTCAAGCCGCGCGCACGCGC
This sequence comes from Thauera sp. WH-1, assembly GCF_047806685.1. Classification (NCBI taxonomy): domain Bacteria; kingdom Pseudomonadati; phylum Pseudomonadota; class Betaproteobacteria; order Rhodocyclales; family Zoogloeaceae; genus Thauera; species Thauera sp. WH-1. The sequence goes on along the minus strand of NZ_JBLQGP010000009.1, from coordinate 39,796 downwards.
GAACTTGATGTAGTCGGTGCGCAGCACCTCGAGCATCTCGGCGCGCACCAGGCGCATGATCAGCGTGAGCTGGTACAGGCCGAGGGTGATCGCCGGCATGATCAGCGACTTCAGCCCCGAGGTCGTCAGCAGGCCGGTGGTCCACCCGCCGAGCGCGACCACCTCGCCGCGGCCGAAGGCGGGCAGCACCTTCAGCTCCACCGCGAACACGTAGATCAGCAGGATGCCGATCAGGAAGGTGGGCAGCGACACCCCCACCAGCGACAGCCCCATGATCGCGTGGCTCAACCAGCCGTCACGGCGCAGCGCGGTATACACGCCGAGCGCGATGCCGATCACGAGCGCGCCGACGCCCGAGATCAACGCCAGCTCGAGCGTCGCCGGCAGGCGCTCGGCGATCACGTCCGCCACCGGCCGCGCCATGCGGTAGGAGACGCCGAACTCGCCGCGCGCGGCGTTGGCGACGAAACGGAAGAACTGCACCGGCACCGCGTCGTTGAGCCCGAGCGACTCGCGCAAGGCCTCGCGCTCGGCCATCGTCGCCTCCTGACCGACCATGTTGTTGATGGGGTCGCCGATGAAGCGGAACAGGCCGAAGGACACCAGCGCCACCGTCAGCATGACGAGGACGGACTGCAGCAGGCGGCGCAGGATGAAAGCGAGCATCAGGGCCTTGAGGTAGGACGCGTCGGGCGCGACGGATCGGAGCAGAAGCCTGCGGGGCGCCGTGTGCCGCCTCGAGGGCGGGCACGGCGCGGGCGCTCACTTCTTGAACTTCAGCAGCTTGAAGTAGGGGTAGTTCTCGGACTGCACCGGGAAGTCGATGTTGTCCTTCATCGCCCAGTTCAGCATCTGGTGGTGGATCGGCAGATAGACCACATCGTCCTGCACCGTCTTCCACACCTCGGCGACCATCCCGGCGCGCTTGCCCGGGTCGATCTCGCGGGTCATCGCGGTGACCAGCTCATCGACGCGCGGGCTGGAATAGCCGCTGAAGTTCCACGAGCCGCCCTTGTCGCTCTTGGTCTCGAACAGGTAGTGGAAGACGTAGTGCGAGTCCATCGTCGGCACGCCCCAGCCGAGCATGTAGAGGTCGTACTCGCCCTTGGGCAGCTCGGCGAAGTGGATGCTCTTGGGCTGGGCGCTGAGCCGGGCGCGCACGCCGATCTGGCCGAACATGCCGGTCACCGCCTGGCAGATCGCCTCGTCATTGACGTAGCGATCGTTCGGGCAGGCGAGCGTCACCGCGAAGCCGTTCGGGTAGCCCGCCTCGGCCAGCAGGGCCTTGGCACGCGCGACGTCGGTCGCCGGCACCACGTCCATCGCCTTGTCGTAACCATCGATGAAGGGCGGCGCGACGATGCCGGCGGGCACCGACTGGCCGCGCATCACCACGCGCTGGACCGCCTCGCGGTTGATGGCGATGTTCATCGCCTCGCGCACGCGCTTGTCCGCAAACGGATTCTTGCCCTTGACGTCAGAGCTGCGCAGCTCCGGCAAGGCCTGCTGCATGCCGAGGAAGATCGTGCGGTTCTCCGGCCCGGAGCGCACCACCAGCCCGCTGGCGGCGGACAGGCGCTCGAGGTCCTGTACCGGCGGATCGAGCAGGAAGTCGAGCTCGCCCGACAGCAGCGCGGCGACGCGGGTCGCGGCCGAGCGCACCGGCGTGAACACGACCTTGCTGACCTCCATCGGGAAGGTCCCCTTGCCCCAGTAGTCCTCGTTGCGCTCGAGCTCGGTGCGCACGTCGGGCTCGCGCCTGACCAGGCGGAAGGGGCCGGTGCCGTTGGCGTTGCGCACCGCGAAGGTCTCGTCGCCGGCCTTGTAGTTCTGCGGCAGGGTCACCTTGTTGGCCTCGGCCCACTCGCGGTCCATGATGAAAAGATTGGTGAGGTTGTTCGGCAGCAGCGGGTTGGGGCCGTCGGTGCGCAGGTGCACGGTATGGTCATCGACCTTGATCACCTCGACCACGGTGGTCAGCAGGCCCTTCATGTCCGAGTTCTCGTGCTTGGCGCGCATGATCGAGAACACCACGTCGTCGGCGGTGAAGGGGTTGCCGTTGTGGTACTTCACCCCCTCGCGCAGCTTGAACTCCCACACCGTCGGGTCGTCGGTGATGCGCCACGAGGTCGCCAGCCGCGGCGCCAGCTTCATCTGCTGATCGCGGAACACCAGCGAGTCATACACCTGGTGGTTCATGACGTGGGTCGGGCCCTCGTTCTGCGAGTGCGGGTCCATCGTCAGGGCATCGCCGGCGGCGGCCCAGCGCACGGTTTCGGCGGCGGCCGGGCCGGCGGCCAGTGCGGCGAGGGCGGCGGTCGCGATCGACAGTGCAGCGGCAACACGGGGGGTCTTCATTCGTGGCATCTCCGGGTAGGGGTGGATGGCTGCAGACAGGCCCGGCGATTGTTGCATCGCCGGCCTGCGCGGCATAGCCCGACGACGACGTGATACGGGTAATCCACGACGCCGGGTGCGGCCCGTGACGCTCAGCCCAGCCAGCGCCCGAGCGTGCCCATCGCGATGGTCAGGAAACCAAGCGTCAGGTTGGTGCCCACCAGTTGCCGGATGCGGCCCAGCGCCGCGCCACCCGCCTTCCAGTTCTCGGCGGCGACCGCCTTGCCCAAGGCCGCATACGGCACGAAAAACACGTAGACGTAGATCGCGATCATCACCAGCCCCATCAGCAACATGAGGTGCTGGTAGAGCGGCGCCGCGGCGAAGCCGAGGCGCAGGATCAGCGCCAGCCCGCTCGCCAGCACCGCGGCCACCGCCACCCACACCCAGCTGAAGAAGCGCGCCAGCACGCCGCGCCACAGGCGCAGCCGCGGCGCAGGCTCAAGCTGGCTGGCGGCCTCGGGACGCAGGCAGACGTAGGCGAAGAACATGCCGCCCACCCAGACGGCGACGCCGGTGATGTGCAGGAACAGCAGGAAGGGGTGGATGATCACGGCCAGTCGCTCCGGTTCGATGAAGTCATGCCCGATTGTGCCGGAAACGGACAGGGCTGCGCGCCCGGCGCCCTGCGGGCGCCCTCACCACCCCAATGGCAGGTGCACCAGATCGGCGGGCTCGTCGATGTCATGGAGCATCGGCAGCCGGGTGCACGACCAGCCCAGCGCATCGAGCCGCGCCAGCGTGGTGGCCGCCACGACAGGCGTGCTCCAGGCGATGTCCTCGAACAGGCTGGCATCGAAGCGGCGCAGCCCCAGCAAGGCATAGCCGCCGTCGGCGGTGGGGGCGATGACCGACGCCGTCTCGCGCAGCGCCTTCGCCGCCTGGCGCAGGCAGGCCGCATCCAGCCCGGGGCAGTCGGTGCCAATCAGCAGGACGGCCTCGCCCGCGCTCAGGACGCGCTGCGCCGCGCCTGCCATGCGCGCACCGAGATCGCCCTCGCCCTGCGCCGTCCGCACCACGTCATCGGGCAGGTCGATCCCGCGCCAGGCGGTGTCGGCAGGAGCGGGCGAGGCGCACAGCTCGACCGCCCCGACGCCGCTCACCAGGGCTTCGCCAAGGGCATGTGACAGCATGCGCGCCGCCAGCGCCGCCGCACCCTCCTCGCCGAGCACGGGCACCAGCCGCGTCTTGGCCAGCCCGGCGCGCGGCGCCTTGGCGAACACGACGATGCGCAGCGTCCTCACCGGTAAGCCTGGGCCAGCGCCTCGGCCGGCACGCCGCGCCAGTAAGCCCAGCGCAAGCGCCACATCAGCACGATCGTGCGCCACACGCCACGCTGTTCCCAGCGTCGGCCGGAGGTCGCGACCCGCAGCCGCAGGCAGACCGGCCGCGCGCGCCGCAGCAGGCGGCGCGACAGCTCGATGTCCTCCATCAGCGGCTGCAGCGGAAAGCCACCCACCGCGTCGAACGCCTCCCGCCGCACGAACATCGCCTGGTCGCCGGTGGCGATGCCGGTCAGCCGCGAGCGCAGGTTCATCAGCGTGGCGACGACGCGCAGCATCGGCGCGCGCCCGCTGATGTGGACGTCGAAGCGCCCCCAGGCACGACCTGGATTGGCAAGCGCCGCGCCCACCGCTGCGTCCGCGTCCGCCGGCAGGCGGGTATCCGCATGCAGGAACAGCAGCAGTTCGCCGCCCGCCTTCGCGGCCCCTGCGTCCATCTGCCGCGCGCGACCGCGCTCGCTCTCCACCACCATGAAACCCGCGGCGCGCGCCATGTCGGCTGAGCCGTCCGTGCTGCCGCCATCGACCAGCAGCACCTCGCAGCCACGCGCGCGCCAGTGCCCCAGATGCGACAGCAACGCCGGCAGCACCGCCGCCTCGTTCAACATCGGCACGATGATGGACAAGGCCATGCCCTCAGTCCCCGAGTGCGCCACCGCAGCTCGAGCCATTGCCTGCGGTGCAGCCATAGCAGTGCGCGGCGACCCGGATCGGGGCACCGTCGACATCGGTGCGCAGCAGGTCGCGCAGGTGGTGGGGACCGACCTCTGCCCCGCCTCCCATCGGCAGGTCGAGCTGCTGGTTGAAGTCACAATCGTAGAGCCGCCCCAGCCAATCCACGCTGATCAGCGAGCGGCACATGACCTGCGCCAGGTTGGCGGCGCGGTGCTGCTCCTTGAGCAGGCGCAGGTAGCCGTTGAACTGCCCCTTCGAGATCAGCATCGAGCCGAAGCGCTGGATCGGCATATTGGCGAGCGCATACAGGCTGTTGAAGACAATGCCGAAATGGGCACCCAGTTCGCGCTTGTAGTCCGCCTCGAGCGCCGGCTGGGGCGGCGGCAACACGGCCCCCTGCGGGTTGTAGACCAGGTTCAGCACCCGGCCCGAGCCTTCGCGCCCGTAGCCGAGCGCATTGAGGCGCTGCAGCGCGGCGATGCTCTTGTCGAACACGCCCTTGCCGCGCTGGCGATCGACGTTGTCCGCCGAATAGCAGGGCAGCGACGCCACCACCTCGACCTCGTTGTCGGCGAGGAACTCGGCGAGGCCTTCCTGGCCCGGCTCGAACAGGATGGTGAGGTTGCAGCGGTCGATCACCTTTACGCCGCGCGCACGCGCGGCGCGCACCAGGTCGCGAAAACCCGGGTGCAGCTCCGGCGCGCCGCCGGTCAGGTCGAGGGTGCCGATGCCGCGTGCCGCAAGCACCTGCGGGATCAGCGCCATGGTGTCGCTGTCCATCATTTCGGTGCGCCCGGGGCCGGCATTGACGTGACAGTGCACGCAGGACTGGTTGCAGCGGTAGCCCAGATTGACCTGCAACGTGGCCGTCGCCTCGCGACGGATGGCCGGAAAGTCGGAGGACTGGAGCAGCGGGAGCGTGGCGTGCATGTGCGGTCTCGGTCGGAAGTTCGGTAACAATGGGGGCGAAACATCGACGCCATCGGCTGGCGCGACGGAACCCGCGCGGTCGAGTCCGTCTCTTTGTCGTTCCAGATTCGGAAAATCTTACGATGAAGCAGTTCCCCGGCAGGCGATGAGAATTACGGCATGGCGATGAAGCGACTCGTCCTCGTCGGCGGCGGCCACGCCCAGCTCGCCGTGCTGCGCGCGCTCGCCCGCACACGGCCCCAGGGCCTTGAAACCGTGCTGGTCACGCCTTCGCCCTGGCAATACTACTCGGGCATGCTGCCGGGCTGGATGGCCGGACACTACCGCGAGGAGGACTGCCGCATCGACCTGCGCCCGCTCGCCGACGCGGCCGGCGCGCGCCTGCTGATCGGGGCAGCGACCGCGCTCGAGGCCGACCGCCGCCAGTTGCGCTTCGAGCAGGCCCCGGCCGATGGCGGCGGGCCCGCCGACAGCCTCCCCTACGACCTGCTGTCACTCGACATCGGCAGCGAAACCGACACCGCGGCGCTGGCCGGCCTCGCCGCGGGCCGCCTGCTCGCGGTCAGGCCGCTGCCTGCCTTCTTCACCGCCTGGCCCCGGGTGGTCGACACCGCGCGCGCCACCGCAGGCTTTCGCCTGTGCGTCGTCGGCGGCGGCGCCGCCGGCGTCGAGCTGGCCCTGGCCGCCGCACAAGCCTTGCGCAAGCACGCCACGACGGCGCAGATCGCGCTCGTGTGCCCGCCCGCCGGCTTGCTCGATGGCCATGCCGAGGGCGTGCGCCGCCGGGTACTGCGCCAGCTTGTCGCCGCCGGCATCACCGTGCATCTGCAGCGCGCCGTAGGTGAAGCCGACGGCCTGCGCCTCGTCGGCAGCCCGGCGTCGCACACGCTGCCGCCCGGCGGCCGCCTGCAGGCCGAATCTTGCCCGCAGCCCGACGACCGCCTGCTGCCGGCCGACTGCGTGCTCGCCGCCACCGGCGCCCGCCCGCAGGCCTGGCTGCGCCGCAGCGGGCTCGCCTGCACGGCGGCCGGCTGGGTGCGGGTCGACGCCCACCATCGCAGCCTCTCCCACGCCGAGGTGTTCGCCGCCGGCGACGTCTGCGCGCGCACCGACCGCGCGCTGGCCCGCTCCGGCGTACATGCGGTGCATGCCGGCCCGATACTCGCCGCCAACCTGCTCGCCACCCTCGACGGCCGCCCGCCGCGCGCCTATGTGCCGAAGCCGCGCTCGCTGTACCTGATCGCGTGTGGCCCGCGCTACGCGATCGCGTCCTGGGGCCCATGGTCGGCCGAAGGCGGCTGGGTGTGGCGATGGAAGGACTGGATCGACCGCGGCTTCATCCGCCGCCACCGCGACGCGGCCGCGGCTCGTCGGTAAGAAATCGGGCCGCTGCAGCGACAATGCGCCATCCTCCCTGTCCGAGTCCGCCATGCGCAAACTCCTGTTGCTGTTCCTGCTCCTCGCGCTGGCCGCCGCCTTCTTCGCCCTCGACCTGCACCAGGTCCTGACCATCGACGGCATCAAGGCCGGCATGAGCCAGTTCGCCGCCTGGCGCGACGCCTCGCCGCTGCTGGTGGCGGGCGCCTACTTCGTGCTCTACGTCATCGTCACCGCGCTGTCGCTGCCCGGCGCGGCAGTCATGACGCTGGCCGGCGGCGCGCTGTTCGGCCTCGGCTGGGGGCTGGTGATCGTGTCCTTCGCGTCTACGATCGGCGCCACCCTCGCCTTCCTGGTCTCCCGCCACCTGCTGCGCGACAGCGTGCAGGCACGTTTTGGCGACCGCCTTGCGGCGATCAACGACGGCATCGCGCGCGACGGCGCCTTCTACCTGTTCACGCTGCGCCTGGTGCCGGTGTTTCCGTTCTTCCTCATCAACCTGTTGATGGGGCTGACGCCGATCCGGCTGAAGACCTTCTACTGGGTCAGCCAGCTCGGCATGCTGGCGGGCACGCTGGTGTACGTGAACGCCGGCACCGAGCTTGCCCGCATCAAAGACCTGAGCGGCATCCTGTCGCCGGGGCTGCTGCTGTCCTTTGCCCTGCTCGGCATCTTTCCGCTGCTCGCGCGCAAAGCCTTGGCCTGGTTGCAGGCGCGCCGGGTGTATGCGCGCTGGCAGCGGCCGGCGCGCTTCGAGCGCAACCTGGTGGTGATCGGCGCCGGCGCCGCCGGCCTGGTCACCGCCTACATCGCCGCCGCGGTGAAGGCGAAGGTGACGCTGGTCGAGGCGCACAAGATGGGCGGCGACTGCCTCAACACCGGCTGCGTGCCGAGCAAGGCGCTGATCCGCAGCGCGAAGCTCGCCCATCAGATCCGTCATGCGAGCCACTACGGCCTGGACACCGCCGAGCCCAGCTTCAGCTTCCGCACGGTGATGGCGCGCGTGCACGCGGTGATCCGCCGGATCGAGCCGCACGACAGCATCGAGCGCTATACCGGGCTGGGCGTCGAGGTGATGCAGGGCCATGCGCGCGTGGTCGATCCGTGGACGGTGGAGGTGGCACTGAACGACGGCGGCACGCGGCGCATCACCACGCGCAGCATCGTCATCGCCGCCGGCGCCCGCCCAGCCGTGCCGCCGCTACCCGGGCTGGATGCGGTCGGCTACCTGACCAGCGACACGGTGTGGGAGGCCTTCGCGCGGCTGGACGCACCGCCGCGCCGGCTGGTGGTGCTGGGCGGCGGGCCGATCGGCTGCGAGCTGGCGCAGTGCTTCGCGCGCCTCGGATCGCAGGTCACGCTGGTCGGGCGTGCGCCGCAGCTGCTGCCGCGCGAGGATGAGGAGGTCGCCGCCTTCGCCCACGCCAGCCTCGAGCGCGACGGCGTGCAGGTGCTGACCGGCTGCGAGGCGCTGCGCTGCGAGCGCGAGGACGCGCCGGACGGCCCCCGCAAATTCATCGTCGTCGGCCGCGCCGGCGAGCAGCTGCGGATCGCGTTCGACGCGCTGTTGTGCGCCGTGGGCCGCGTGGCCCGCCTCGACGGCTACGGGCTGGCCGAGATCGGCATCCCGGTCCAGCAGACCGTGCTCACCAACGACTACCTCGAGACCCTCTACCCCAACATCTACGCCGCGGGCGACGTCGCCGGCCCCTACCAGTTCACCCACCTCGCCGCGCACCAGGCCTGGTATGCCGCGGTCAATGCGCTGTTCGGCAACCTGAAGCGCTTCAAGGTCGATTACCGCGTCGTGCCGCACACCACCTTCATCGACCCCGAGGTCGCGCGTGTCGGCCTCAACGCGCGCGAGGCGCGCGAGCGCGGCATCGCCTTCGAGGTGACGCGCTACGGTCTCGACGACCTCGATCGCGCCATCGCCGACGGCGCCGACCACGGCTTCGTCAAGGTGCTGACCGTGCCGGGCAAGGACCGCATTCTGGGTGCGACCATCGTCGGCGAGCACGCCGGCGAACTGCTGGCCGAATTCACCCTGGCGATGAAGCACGGCCTGGGGCTGAACAAGATCCTCGGCACCATCCACACCTACCCGACCCTGTCCGAGGCCAGCAAGTATGCCGCCGGCGAATGGAAGCGGGCGCACGCGCCGCAGCGCGTGCTCGGCTGGCTGGCGCGCTATCACGCCTGGCGGCGCGGCTGAGTGCGGGCAGCGCGCGCGGCGGCGAAAACCTGCCGCGGCGCGCCAGCGACGGTGTGGGCGGATCCCTGCCCCAGGGACCACGGCCTCAGGCCTTCTGGTAACGGGTCCGGCTCGCCAGCAGCAGGCCGACCACCGAGGCGGCGCCGGTGATCACCCAGGTCCAGTGCCAGCCACCGGCGACGCCCGCCACCCAGGCCACCAGCGGCGGGCCAAGAAACTGGCCGGTGGATGAGCACTGCTGCATCCAGCCGACGGTGGTCGACACCGTGTGCTCGTTGGGCGCCACATGCACCGCGAGCGCGAACAGCGTCGCCGGAATCAGGCCGCCGATCGCCGAGAAGAGCACCACCGCGACATAGCGCGCGATCGGCGCCTCGACGGTGAGCGGGCTGAAGGCGAGAAAGGCGGTCAGCGCCATGGCCACGAAGCCGGCGTACTGGAGGTGGCGTGCACACACGCCGCGATGCAGCAGGCGCCCGGCGGCGACGTTGCCGGTGACGTTGGCCAGGCACACGAATGCCGTCAGCAGCCCCGCCACCTGCCCGGACAGGCCGGCCTGGGCATAGATCGCCGGCAGGAAGCCGATCACCGCCAGCCACTGGCTGGAGTACATCGAAAAGGTGATCGCCACCCGCCACGGCCCCCAGCTGGTGAGCGTGTCGCGCAGCCGCGCCCACCAGCGCACGGGCAGGGCCACAGCCGCAGGGGGCGCGGCAGCCGCGGCCACCGCACGGCGCGCTCGGTCGGACGGCACCCGCCACGCCAGCCAGGCAACCACAGTCAGGGACACCAGCCCCAGCGTCACCCACAGGCCCTGCCAGCCGGCCAGGCTCATCAGCGCAGGGCCGCCCGCCAGCACCAGCGCGGTACCGGTCGCCATGTAGGTGCCCCACAGCCCCAGGTGCAGCGCCAGCCTGCTCGGCGGCACGAGCTGGCGAATCAGGCTGGGCACCGGCAGCACCACGAGCAGGAAACCGAAGCCTTCCACCGCACGCAGCACCAGCAGTTCGGCCGGCTGCGTCGCCCACGCACCTGCCAGGCTGGCCAGCGCCAGCGTGAGCTGGCCCAGCAGCATGCTGCGGCGCAGGCCGAAACCGTCGGCCGCCAGGCCGATGAACACGCCGGTGAGCATGCCCGCCATCTGCACCATCGACAGCAGGAAGCCGGCCTCGATCAGGCTGACGCCGAGCGCATCGCGCAGCACCGGAATCGCCGGCGGCATCTTGCCGATGTGCAGCGCGGCCACCATGCCGGCGGCGATGACGATGAAGGCGGGCGGCACGCGCCCGACCCATGACGGCGCGGCGCCTTGGTGCGCCAGCGTGCTTGCTTTGCTGCCCTGCATTGCTTCTTCCCCCTGCTGCCCAGGAAGCGCGCCGCCGCCGGCGCGCATCAACACGACTGATTCGAAAGCGCGAGAGCATAGCCGCGATCCTCGCCCTGCGTCGCGCCCGGCGCCCGCCCGCGCCCCCACGACAGGGTCCGCGCAGGCTTGGTCCGCGCCGGCGAGCGGAGTACAGTCCGCGCACTTCCACGCACCCGGCACGCCGCACCATGACCGCCCAGCCCCCCGAGATTCGCCCCGAGCAATCCATCGAGCTGCTCAAGCAGCTCCACATCCTCACCCGCGACGGCAAGCTCAACCAGGACAGCCGGCGCAAGTTGAAGCAGGTCTATCACCTGTACCAGTTCATCGAGCCGCTGCTCGTCGAGGCGCTCGCCCACCGGCCCGACATCCAGCTCGTCGACCATGGCGCCGGCAAGTCCTACCTCGGCTTCATCCTGCACGACCTGTTCTTCAAGCAGCACGCGCCGGCCGGCCGCATCCACGGCATCGAGACGCGCGACGAACTGGTAATGAGCTCGCGCCGCCTCGCCGACAAGCTGGGCTTCTCGGCCGGCATGCGCTTTCACAAGCTGAGCGTGGCCGAGTCGATCCACTCGGAGCGGCTCCCCGAGCGCATCGACGTCGTCACCGCGCTGCATGCCTGCAATACCGCCACCGACGACGCCATCCGCTTTGCGCTCGAGAAGCGTGCCCGCTTCATCGTGCTCGTGCCCTGCTGCCAGGCCGAGGTCGCCAGCGTGCTGCGGCAGAACAAGCAGCAGGCCCTGCGCCAGCCGATCGCCGAGCTGTGGCGCCACCCGATCCACACGCGCGAATTCGGCAGTCACGTCACCAACGTGCTGCGCGGCCTGCAGCTCGAATCCCACGGCTACCAGGTGAGCGTGACCGAGCTGGTGGGCTGGGAGCACTCGATGAAGAACGAGCTGATCATCGCCAGCTACAAGGACCTGCCGCGCCGCCGGCCGGCCGAACGCCTCACCGCGCTGCTGCACACGCTGGGGCTGGAGGCGCTCGCCGAGCGCTTCTTCACCGGCGCGCCCGCCACCGCGGACTGAGCCCCCCGCCGGCGCGCCGCCGTGCAGGAATGCGCAGGCGCCGCCTGGCGTCGGGAATAGAATCCGGGACAACGCAAGAATCACTGCAGCGCATGCTGTGAGGCGCATGTGCGCGAGTTCGGCGGCCGTCGGCCCGCACTGCGGTAAGGAAGGGCACGATGTTCAGGAACCCAGTCACCGCCACCATCAGTCTCCTGCTGCTGATCGCCGCGGTGTTGCTGGCCTCCCTGCTGCCGAGGGGTGAAGCCACCCCACCCGACCCGCCCGCGGCGGCCTCGGAGTCGGTGCGCGTGCTTCGCTTCGGCTACAACATCCCGGTCGACAGTGCCCTGCACGAGGCGGCCGCGCGCTTTGCCGAGGAGGTGGCCGAGCGCAGCCAGGGCCAGATCCGGGTGGTGCTCTACCCGGCGCAGCAGCTCGGCACCGACGACCAGATGCTGGAGATGGCCCGCCTGGGCGAGCTCGACCTGCTGCTGACCCCTACCGCCAAGATCAGCGTCGCCGTGCCGGCAATGCAGTACGCCGACCTGCCGTTCTACTTCCCCACCCGCGAAGACCTGTACGAGATGCTCGACGGCGAGCCGGGACGCATGCTGCTCGACAAGCTGCGCGCGATCGATCTCGTCGGCGTGACCTTCTGGGAGAACGGCTTCAAGCACTTCACCGCGACGCGAGCGCTGCGACGCGTGGAGGACTTTGCCGGGCTTCCCATGCGTGTGATGAAGAGCCGCCTGCTGATCGAGCAGTTCCGGGCCCTGGGCGCGCACCCGATCTCGATCGACTTCCATGCGCTGCGCCAGGCCCTGGCCGACGGCGTGGTCGAGGGGCAGGAGAACCCGCTGGTCGCCATCACCAGCATGGGCCTGCATGAGGTGCAGCCCCACCTGACCCTGAGCAGCCACGGCTACCTCGGCTACGTGTTCATGATCAGTGCGCGCGTGTTCGACACCCTGCCCTCGTCCACCCAGCAGCTGCTGATCGACACCGCCCGTGCCCTGACGCCCTGGGAGCGTGAGCAGACCCATCGCCGCGAGGCCGTGCTGCTGGAGACGATCCGCCAGGCCGGCGTCAGCATCCACACCCTCGACGAGGCCGAGCGCGCGCGCTTCGCCACCGCCACCGCGCATATCGCGGAGCGCTTCGAGCACGACATCGGCCCGCAGCTGCTCGCGCTCAGCGAGGAGTTGCTCGAGCACAAGTACGGCCGCGGCCAGCACATCGTGATCGGCCTGAGTGCCGACCTGTCACAGGACTGCAGCGTCGCCGGAACGGGGCTCAGGCGCGGAGCGACACTCGCCATCGACGAGATCAATGCCGCAGGCGGGGTGCTCGGCCAGCCCCTCAAGCTGATCGTCCGCGATCATCGCGGTCGGCCCGCCGTCGGCGCGAACAACCTGCGCCACTTCGCCGCCCGTGCCAACGTGGTGGCCATGCTCGCCGGCGTGCAGGGCGACGTCGTCGCCGCCGAGCGTGCGGTGGCCGAGGAGACCGGCCTGCCCCTGCTCGTGGTGGGGGCGGCCGGCACCGGCTCGACGGCTGACGGCGCGCAATCCTGCCGGATGTGGGGCGTCACGACCAACGACGACCCGGCCAGGCTCGACCCGGGCCGGCTGTCGAGCTTCAGCCTGGTGGACGGCCCGCGGCCCGCCGCCGTCGAGCTGAGCAGGCGCTACCTGGCACGCTATGCCGCCGGCGACGCAGGCGCGGTCACGGCACCACAGGCGGTGGTCCGGGCCCATGAGCGGGTTCACCTGCTCGCGCGCGCAATCACCCGGGCCGGCACCACCGAACGCAGCGCCGTGCGCCGCGCCCTCGAACAGCTGGCCGGGCACGACGGCGCGGTGCGGCACCCGGCGCTCGCCTTGCCCGCCGACCGCCACGACGCGCTGGGGCGAGCCGACGGCCACCGGGTGCGCCTCGCCGACGACAGCGCGCGCATCGCGCGCGAACCCTGAAGCCGATCATGTCGCGCTCCCCGCCAGACCGCCTGCCCGCCCCGCCACCGCGCCGCAGCCTCAAGCAGCGCCTGGTGCTGCAGGTGTCGGGCTTCGTCGCCTCCACCATGATCCTGGCGACGGCGATGGTGGCAGTGCTGCTCGACGGCCACCTCAAGCGCCAGGTCCACGGCACCCTGCTCGATGTCGGGCGCTTCTCGCAGGCCCTGCTCGAGCAGCGCATCGCCTATCTGGTCGAGAACACCGAGCGCCTGGCCGACAACCAGCTCGTCATCAACGGCCTCATCGATCCGCGTGGCAGCGAGGCCTACCTGCCCAGGCTCGCGGAGAACTTCGCCGAGGGGCGCGACGTCGCCACGTTCTCGCTGGTGGACTTCGACGGCCGGCCGCTGTACCAGGCGCGTGGCCGCGTGGCCGACTACAACGCCTCGCCCGCGCTGCGCCGTGCGCTCGCCCTCGGCCGCCGCGCCCTCTTCATCACGCCCGACAGCGACCACCTCGCGGTCGTGGTGCCGATCGTGTTCTACGACACGGTGCAGGGCGCGGTGGTGGTGGAGTTCGACCTCCGGGCGATCAGCCTGCGCCAGCCACTCAACGACCCGCGGGCCTACTTCCGGCTGTCTGCCGAAGGGCGTGAGTTGCTCGCCCACAACCATGTGGCGGACGCGCGCTACATCAGCCAGTCGCTCGCGCCCGACGCCCGCGCGCCCTTGCTGCAGGCGCTCGGCCTGCAGCTCGAGGTCGGCATCCCGGAGACCATGCAGCGCAACGCGGTATGGACGGTGGTGCGCAGCGTGCTGCTGCTGAGTGCCCTGCTGACCCTCATCGCGGTGTTCCTGTCGGCCTGGATCGGCAACTCGATCGCCAGCCCCATCCTCGCGCTCTACCGGCGGGTGCAGTCGAACCGGACGCCACAGGAGCTGGGCGCGCCGCTGGGCACGGACGACGAACTCGAATCGCTCGCGCGTGGCTTTGCCGAGCGCACCGCCGAACTGCATGCCATCCAGAGCGAGCTCGAAGCCCGCGTCGCGCAACGCACTGCCGAGCTGCAAGCCACGGCGGCCCAGCTCGAGGACGCCAACCGCGCCAAGTCGGCCTTCCTCGCCAACATGAGCCACGAGATCCGCACGCCCTTGAACGTGATCATCGGCATGGTGCACCTGACCCTCAACAGCGCGCTGACCGAGCACCAGCGCAACTACCTGAGCAAGGTCCACCGCTCGGCCGAGTCGCTGCTCGGGCTGATCAACGACATCCTCGACTTCTCGCGCATCGAGGCGCGCAAGCTGACGATCGAGCAGGTCGACTTCTCGCTGCGCGACGTGCTCGCCGACTTCGCCAGCATGGTCGGCCTGAAGGCCGAGGAGAAGGCGCTCGAGCTGCTGCTCGACGTCCCGCCGGGCCTGCCCTGCCAGCTTGTCGGCGATCCGCTGCGCCTGAGCCAGATCCTGACCAACCTCGGCTACAACGCGGTGAAGTTCACCGAGCGGGGCGAGATCGTGCTGCGGGTGCGCGTCGCCGCCGACGCCGCGGGCGAGGCCGACCTGCCGACCCCCGACTGCGCGCCCGGCCCGCTGGTGCTGCACTTCAGCGTGCGCGACACCGGCATCGGCATCAGCGCCGAACAGCAGGCGCGGCTGTTCCAGCACTTCAGCCAGGCCGACGAGTCGACCACGCGGCGCTATGGCGGCACCGGCCTGGGCCTGGCCATCTCCAGGAACCTGGTCGAAATGATGGGCGGCCGGATCTGGGTCGACAGCACGCCCGGCGCGGGCAGCACCTTCCACTTCACCCTCCCCATCGTCTGCCGTGGCCAGGAGGCGAGCCCGGCGCTGGCCACCCGCGCCGACCTCGACGGCCAGCGCGTCCTCGTCGTCGATGACAACGACAGCGCGCGCGAAGTGCTCGCCCACATGCTCGAGGCGCTCCACTTCAAGGTGGCGACCGCGGCCAGCGGCCCCGAGGCGATCACCGCCATCCGCCACGCGTGCGAGCGCGGCGAGCCGTTCGGCATGGCCTTCATCGACTGGATCATGCCCGACATGGACGGGCTGGAATGCGTGCAGCACATTCGCACCGGCCACGCGGCCGAGAGCGTGCCCAAGCTGCTCATCGTCACCGCGCGCGACGTGCATGGGCTCCCGCCCGAGAGCGGGGCGGATGGCCTGCTGGCCAAGCCGGTCACGCCCTCCAGCCTGCTCGAGGCCATCCTCGCCGCGCATGGCAAGGCAGCGACGCTGCGCCCTCATCGTGGCCTGCGCGACGAGGCCTTGCACGCGCTCCACGCGAAACTGCGCGGTGCCCATCTGCTGCTGGTCGAGGACAACGAGCTCAACCAGGAACTGGCGATCGACCTGCTCGCCAATGCCGGCATCAGCGTACGGGTGGCCGGCAATGGCCGCGAGGCACTCGACTGGCTCGAGCGCGAGTCCTTCGACGGCGTGCTGATGGACCTGCAGATGCCGGTGATGGATGGTTACGCCGCGACGCAGGCCATCCGCCAGCGCGGCATGAAGGCCCTGCCGGTGATCGCGATGACCGCCAACGTCATGGCCGGCGATCGCGACAAGGCCATGGCGGCCGGCATGGACGACCAGATCGGCAAACCCCTCGATGTGGGCCAGATGTTCCACACCATTGCGCGCTGGGTCACGCCGCGTGTGCGCGCGGCCGCGCCGGCTGCCGCGCGCATCACCCCGGGCAGCCGGCCAGCCACGGCGGTCCCGCTGCCGACGGCGGCGCTGCCCGGCATCGACCAGGCGCAGGGCCTGCACCACGCCGGCGACAACCCGGCACTGTACGCGCACATGCTGCAGTTGTTCGTCAGCGGCCAGCATGATGCGCTGGCGCGCTTCCACACGGCGCTGGCCGCCGGCGACCGCGACGCGGCCAGCCGCATTGCGCACACGCTCAAGAGCGTGGCGGCCAGCATCGGCGCACAGCCCTTGTCCGCCAGCGCCCAGGCGCTCGAGTCCGCCTGCCGGGCGGGCGCGCCAGACCACGACCTCGCCCCCCTCGCTGCCGCCGTCGACGCGGCGCTTGGCCCGCTGCTGCAAGCACTGGCACACTGCGCGGCGGCGCCCGCGGCGCTGACGACGGAGACCGCACAGGTCGATGGCGATGCGGTGCTGGCAGCGCTGTCGGAGCTGCGTCGCCTGCTGGCACGCAGCGACACCGACGCCGTCGAGGCGATGGCCCGGTTGCGCACGCTGACCGACGGGCAGGACCTGCGCATCGACACGCTGGCGCAACACGTCACCCGCTTCGACTTCGACAGCGCGCTGCGCCTGCTCGACGCCGCGATGACGGACTGGCAGGCGCGCTGGGCCCCTCAACCCACCAAGACCGTTGAACTGCAGGACAGGCGATGACAGCCGAGAACAGGAAACAGAGCATCCTGATCGTCGATGACACCCCGGACAACATCGAGATGCTGCGCCAGCTGCTGCGCGCCGACTACACGGTGCACGCCGCGCTGTCGGGCGCCAAGGCGCTGGAAATCGCCCACGCCGACCCGCAACCGGACATCATCCTGCTCGACATCATGATGCCGGCCATGGACGGCTACGAGGTCTGCCGCCGGCTCAAGCGCGACCCGGCCACCGAGCATATCCCGGTGATGTTCGTCAGCGCCCTCGACCAGACCGGCGACGAAGCCATCGGCCTCGAACTCGGCGCCGTCGACTACGTGCGCAAGCCCTACGAACCGGTGCTGGTGAAGGCGCGCCTGCGCAACCACCTGGCGCTCAAGCGCTACGAGACCGAACTCGAGCAACTGGTCGAGGCCCGCACCGCCGAGCTCAACCTCACCCAGCAGGTCACCATCGAGGCCCTGGCCTCGCTCGCCGAGTACCGCGACACCGAGACCGGCAGCCACATCAAGCGCACCCAGCACTATGTGCGTGCGCTGGCCACCTACCTGAGCCGGCACGGCCCCTACCAGCCCCTGCTCGACCCCTCCACGGTCGAGCTGATGTACCGCTGCGCGCCGCTGCACGACATCGGCAAGGTCGCGGTCCGCGACGTCGTGCTGCTCAAGCCCGGCAAGCTCACCGAGGCAGAGTTCGAGGAGATGAAGCAGCACGTCATCTACGGCAGCAAGGCCCTCGAGGTCGCCAGTGGCGAGCACGGCGCCAGTTCCTTCCTCAAGCTCGCGCGCGAGCTCATCCTCGGTCATCACGAGCGCTGGGACGGCAAGGGCTATCCGCACGGCCTCAGGGGCGAGGACATCCCACTGCCGGGGCGCCTGATGGCGATCGCCGACGTCTATGACGCGCTCATCAGCCGGCGGGTGTACAAGCCCGCCTTCCCGCATGACAAGGCGGTCGCCCTCATCGCCGAGGGGCGCGGCACGCAGTTCGACCCGGTGATCCTCGACGCCTTCCTCGTGATCGCCGACGAGTTCAGGCGCATCGCGCTCGCCTATGCCGACGAGGAGCTGGCCCCCGACCAGGCAGCCGGGGCCGATACGCGCTCATGAGCGCGCGCAAACGGCGCATTTGACGTCTAGACTGAAGGAGACTTCATTACCCGAGGCAAGGCTTCCAGCCGCGCAAAGATGACCGATACCCCGCCACCCCTGACCTTCCTGCTGTCCACCGAGTTCGGGGACAAGTTTCCGCGCAAGCTCGTCGCGCAGTATCCGCATGTGGCGCAGCGGCTCGACGACTTGTGGAACGACGGCGGGGCGCTGGCCGACTACTTCACCGAACTCCTGGTCTCCAGCCGCCCGGGGCGCAGCGGTTTCCCGCCCGAGGTCGGCGCCGAGATCCTGAGCCTGAGCCTCGCCTACGACAGGATCGGGGCGATCAAGCCGCAGTCCGCCAATCCGACCGTGGCCAAGCCGTTCAGCGGCACGCTGTGGGAGTACGAGCGCGCCATCGCCGAACTCGACCGGCTGGGCATCGCGCGCACCGTGGCCGCCTTCGTGCGCGCTGCCGAGGCCGGTGACGAGCATGTCTGCATGCTCTTCATCAGTGCCGGCTTCAGCGTCGACATGCGCGACCCGCGCCAATGGACCCCGCTGATGATCGCCTGCTTCAACGGCAGGGAGACGCTCGCGCTCGAGCTCATCCGCCTCGGCGCCAGCGTCAACGCGGAGGATGCCGACGGCTACACGCCCCTGCACTGGGCCGCATTCAACGGCTACCAGGACGTCGTCAAGCTGCTGCTGCGCAAGGGTGCCTCGGCCAACCTGACCAGCCACGCCGGCATCACGCCCATGCTGCAGGCTGCGGCCCGAGGGCACCTGAACGTGGTCGCGCAACTGCTGGCGAACAGGGGCAACCCCAACCTCATCGCCAAGGACGGCTCCAGCCCGCTGCTGAAAGCGGTCGCCAACGGCCACTACAATGTCGTGCGGCTGCTGCTCGAGGCGGGCGCATCCACCGACGTGCGCATGGCAAATGGCACGACGTTAATCCAGATTGCCGAGCAGGCAAGGGATCCACGCATCGGCGAGGCCATCGCCGAGGCCGTCCGTGCGCCGCGGGTTTCCGGCTTCTCGGCATACGGCCACGAGACCCCCTGACCGCCTTGACCACGTCGGGATGTGGGCAGCCCTGCGCCCTCTGGCGCCTCACCGCATGACAGCGCGCGGGCGCGCTGGAAGAAATGCCTATCCTTATTGCCGCGTTTCGCTCATACTGCGCCGCAGCGATCTTCAAGTCGTGTAGTTTGTTTGTCGGTTTAGTATCCGAGCATTCGGTTTTAATCCTCAAGTCATACCTCGCCGTCTTGAAACTCGCCCCATTCAGGGGGCTTTCCCCATTCTCAGGAGATTCAAGACATGGCAACAGGTACCGTCAAGTGGTTCAACGATTCCAAGGGTTTTGGCTTCATCACGCCGGAAGCCGGTGGTGATGACCTTTTCGCCCACTTCTCCGCCATCCAGGGCCAGGGTTTCAAGACCCTCGCGGAAGGCCAGCGCGTCACCTTCGACGTGACCACCGGCCCCAAGGGTCTGCAAGCGTCGAACATCCGTTCCGCCGACTGAACCGTGCTGCAGTCCTGCGCTTTGCGTGCAGGCCGGCTTCACTGATCGACACAAGGCCCGACCCAAGTCGGGCCTTGTGTTTTTTGGGCCGCGGAAATCGCTTCATGACGAAACACACGCTGCTCGAAGCGGCGGAATTCGCCTCGCCCAAGCCTCCCCATCCAGCCAGGAAGATCCAATGCCCCAGCTCATTCAACGCACTGAACTCAAGTCCTTCTACTACACGCCGGTCCATTGCCCGTTCTGCGGCGAGCGTGTGATGGGTGCAGACCCGCAGGACGAGACCCGCATCACGGCCTGCCCGCACACCCTGTTCATCGCGCACGACACGGCCTTCGAATATCGCTCGGCGCGCCTTGACGACAACCTCCAGCTCGCAGGCCTTTCGGAGCATGAAGTCGAGGCCAGATGGCGTGCGGACCAGCAGGGCATCGACGGCTTCACCGACAAGGTCCGCCTGGCCGATGCGATCAAGGTCGCCGCCTACGCGCCCGCGCCGTCCGCATACGGCTCTTACTACGGCTTTGCGCCGACCGAATAAGGCGCGCCGCGGCTGTCCGCGCGCGTGCGCGGCAGTTGCACCCACACCTCCAGCCCGCCCAGCGGGCTGTCGCCAAGCCTGATCGTGCCGCGATGCCGTTCGACGATGCGGGCCACGATCGACAGGCCCAGCCCCGCGCCCGCGCCGTTGCCGGCGCGGAAGAAGCGCTCGAAGACCTTGTCGCGCAGCGCCGGCGCCACCCCCGGGCCGCTGTCCTGCACCCGCAGCGCCACCGCCTGCGCGCCGGCCTCGAGCACCACCCGGATCCGCCCTGCGGGCGGCGTGTTGTGCACCGCGTTGCTCACCAGGTTCTGCAGCAGGATGCCCAGCGCAGGCCCATCGGCGACGAGGCGAAAGTCCCCGCCCCGCTTGGCCCCCTCATCGCGGGCGGGCGCGCCTTCCTCGGTTCTCCCCTTGCCTTCCCCGGCCTTTTCCCCGTCCGCATCCGCGACCTCGAGCGCCAGCTCCTGGTCGTGCTCGAGCGCGAGCGGGGTGAGCTCGGCCAGTTCCTGGCGCGCCAGCGCCAGCAGATCGATCCGCGCCATGTGCCGGTTGCCGGCGTCGGGCTCGAGCCGCGCCAGCGTCAGCAGCTGCGCCACCACGCGGGTGGCACGGTCGATGCCACCCTCGAGTTGGCGCAGGGCGGCATCGCGGTCAGCGCAGTCGGGCGCCTGCAGCGCGTTCTGGGCGTGGATGCGCAGCACCGCAAGCGGGGTGCGCAGCTCGTGCGCCGCGTAGGCGAGGAAGCGGCGCTCGCGCTCGAGCAGCGCGGTCACCTGCAGCAGCAGGCGGTCGAGCGAGGCCACCACCGGCTCGAGCTCCTGCGGCACGTCGTCGACCTCGAGCGGCGACAAGCGCTCGGGGTCGCGCTCCTTCAGGCGCTGCACCACGCGCGCGAGCGGGCGCAGGCCCCAGCCGATCGCCAGCCACACCAGCAGGGCGAGCAGCGGCAAGCCGACGAGATCGGGCAGCAGGCTGCGCAGGGTGATGCGGCCAACCAGCTCGCCGCGCACGTCCTGGCGTTCACCGACCACGATCCACTGGCGGTCGCGCGCGTCGCGCAGCACGAACAGGCGCCAGTCGCCATCGTCCAGCGCGACCGTGTGATAGCCGGCGAGATGCGCGCCGGGCCGCCAGGGCGCGGCGGGCGGGGGTGCCGCCCCGGCGGCGGCTGACGGCGCGTTGGGCGGCGCAGTGGGCGAAGTGACGGCCGGATCGGCTGACGAAGCGGTGGGCTGGGCGGCCGACGAAGCGCCCAGCAGGCGCGCGAGCGCGGCGACCGGCGCACTCGCCGAGCGCAGCAGGCTGGCGCCCTGGTCGTCGAGCACCACGAAGCCGAGCTTGCTCTCGTACTCATGACCCTGCAGGCGGGCCTCACCGCCCTCCTCCTCGACACCGTCCTCCCGCTTGCGGCGGTCGCCCTCGCCACCGCCCGCATTGTCGCCACGCGCGTCGCCGGCGGTCGCAGCCCCGGCTGCCGCCGCACTGCCAACCACCGCCTCGTCGAGCGCCTGCTGCAGTGCGAGCCGCGCCGCCGGCGCCATCCCGGCCGGGATCATGCCGGCGAGCAGGCGCGCCTGCTGGGCGAGTTCGGCGTCGAACAGCTCCTCGATCTCGTGGCGCGCGTCGCGGTAGCTGACCAGCGAGATCGCGCTCAGCCCCACCGCGAGCAGGCCGAGCACCAGCGCCAGCGTGCGGCTGCGGATCGAACGCATCAGGCCTTGTCCACCAGATAGCCGACGCCGCGCACGGTGCGGATCAGCTCGGGGAACAGCTTCTTGCGCAGGTGGTGGATATGCACTTCGAGCGCGTTGCTCTCGGCCTCCTCGTCCCAGCCGTACAGCACCTGCTGCAGGCGGTCGCGGGTGAGCACACGGCCGGGCTGGGCGAGCAGCTCATGCAGCAGCAGGAACTCCTTCCTCTGCAGCGCCACCGGCTGGCCGCGGTAGCTCACCTGCTGGGCGACCGGATCGAGGCTGACGTCGCGGTAGTGCAGCGCCGGCTGGGCGCGATTGACGCTGCGCCGCAGCAGCGCGCGGATGCGGGCCTTGAGCTCGTCGACGTCGAAGGGCTTGACCAGGTAGTCGTCGGCGCCGGCATCCAGCCCGGCGATGCGGTCGGCGGTGGCGTCGCGCGCGGTCAGCACCAGCACCGGGGTCGGGTTGGCGGTGGCGCGCAGCCGGCGCAGCACCTCGAGCCCGTCCATGCGCGGCAGGCCGAGGTCCAGGATCGCGAGGCCGAAGTCCTCATGGGTGAGCGCATGCAGCGCGCTGGCGCCGTCGTGCGCCCAGTCCACGGTGTAGTGCTCGGGCTTGAGCGCGACGCGGATGCCTTCGCCCAGGGCCTCGTCGTCCTCGACCAGCAGGATGCGCATCGGGGGTGTTCCTCCTTGGGGGGTATTTGACGCCTTCGGCGGCGAGCGTACCAGCCTCGCGCGCAGCGACGCGCGCGTTGCGTGGGAGCGGGCTTGCCCGCGAAAGTGACGCTTGATCTGGCGACATTCGCGGGCAAGCCCGCTCCCACAGACCGTTGCTCCTACAGACCGTTGCTCCCCGGGGCGCCAGGCGCGCGGCTTCTCGGTGCGGGCTCAGCCGCGGCCGCCCTCGGCCTGCGCCGCGGCGAAGCGCTTCACCGTGGGCAACTGCTTGCGCAGCGCGCGATCGACGACCCGGGGCAGCAGCCGGTTCAGGCGCACGAAGAGCTTCTCCGGCCAGCCGAGCGCGCGCTCGGGCGCTTCGTCGCGCAGGGCCTGCACGATCTGCGCCGCGACCTGCTGCGGCACGTCCATCGCCACGCCCAGCGCGGCGTTCATCGCCACCACGGCGTCGGCGTTCATCGTGGTTTGCGTGGCGCGCGGCGCCAGGTAGAGCACGCGGATACCGCTGTCGGCGAGCTCGCGGCGCAGCGCCTCGGCAAAGCCGCGCAGGCCGAACTTGCTCGCGCTGTAGGCGCTGAAGCCGGGAAAGCCGATGGTGCCGAAGGTCGAGCCGACGAACATCAGCAGCGCGCGCCGCGGCTGGCGCAACAGCGGCAGCAGGCGGCGGGTGAGCTGCATCGGCACCAGCAGGTTCACCGTGAGCTGCTGCGCGAGGGCGGCGTCGTCCTGCTGCTCGAGCAGGCCGAAGCGATTCACCCCCGCAGCCTGGATCACGCAATCGACCCCGCCCCAGGCCTGCGCGGCGGCGGCCACCGCGTCGAGCCTGGCCGCATCGGCGAGGTCGGCGGCAACGTGGCGCACCTGGCCCGGAAAGCGCGCCATGAGCGCAGCGAGCGAGCCCGGGTCGCGCCCCACCGCCAGCACCTCGGCACCGGCCGCGCACAGCTGCTCGACCAGCGCCTGGCCGATGCCGCCGCTGGCGCCGGTGAGCAGCACCTTGCAGTTCGCAAGCTCCATCGCCTTCGCCCTCATTGCGCCAGCGGCAGGCTGCGGAACATGTCGCCATAGAGGCGATACACCACGCGCGCGGTGTGCACCACGGCCTCGCGGTCGGCGTCGTCGTCGAGCCGGTTCATCAGCCCCTCGAAGAAGCGGATGTGCTCCTGGTCGAGGCTGCCGTGCGAGTTGAGGTAGCTGAAGGCCGCCGGCGGCAGGCCGAGGCTGCCGCGGATCGCGCTCGCGGCGCGGGTGGCGAGCGCGATGCTGGTGCCCTCGAGCACATTGACCATGCCGAAGAAGCTCACCGGGTTGTGGCGGGCGATGCGGTCGTAGACGTAGGACACCATCAGCTCGGTCGGCAGCGCCGGCTGGCCGTGGCGCACCGCGTCGGGGTCGGCGCCGCAGGCGGCGAGGTCATTGAGGATCCACTCCTGGTGGCCCAGCTCTTCCTCGATGTACTCGGCGATCGCGCTGCGCAGCCACTCGTGGCGCTCGGGCAGGCGGGCGCCGCAGGCCATCAGCAGCGGCACGGTGTGCTTGACGTGGTGGTAGGCCTCGGTGAGGAAGGCGACATAGGTATGGCGCGGCAGCGTGCCCGCCACCGCGTGGTGCAGCACCGGGGCGGCGAGCAGATAGTCGCGTTCGGCGGCGGTGCGGTCCTGCAGGATCTGGAAGAAAGTCATGCGTCGATCTCGTTTTCAAGAGGAAGGAAGGGGGCGGGGTCGCCCGGATCCGCCAGGACGTCCAGCTCAGCGCAGGCGGCGATGCGCGCCAGGTAGCGCTCGGCGAGCGCCGCGCGGCGCAGGCGGCCGTTGGCGGTGAGCAGGCCGTTGGCCGGGGTGAAGGGCGCGTCGGCGCGCAGCCAGCGCTGCACCCGGGCGTAGTCGGGCAGCACGGCGTTGGCCGCCGCGATCGCCGCGTCGATCTCGGCATCGGCGCAGTCGGCGTGGCGCGGCACGATCACCGCGACGTTGGCGGCGAGCGCCTCACCATGCACCCAGGCCTGGGCGATCGGCGCCTGCTCGGCGAGCTCCGCCTCCACCCATTCCGGATTGACGTTGCGCCCGAAGGCGGTGACGAACTGGTGCTTCTTGCGCCCGTGCAGGACCAGGAAGCCGTCGTCGACGTGGCCGAGATCGCCGGTCGGCAGCCACTCGCCGGCAGGCGCCGGCTCGCCGAGGTAGCCGAGCATACGCGCGCCGCGCACCTCGACCTCGCCATCGGCGGCGAGGCGTATCGCGGCGTGCGCGAGCGGACGGCCGACGGTGCCGATGCGGCACGCACCCGGCGTATTCACGCACACCACCGAGGCGCATTCGGACAGGCCGTAACCCTCGAAGGCCGGGATGCCGAGCACCTGGGCGCGGCGCAGCAGCGCGGGCGCCACGCGTGCGCCGCCGACGGCGGCGAAGCGCAGGCTGAACGGACGCGCGGCGCCCTGCTCCACCGCGGCGACCAGCGCGAGCAGCAGCTGCGGCAGCAGGATCACGCTGTGCGGCTGGCGCGCATGCAGCGTCCCCATGAAGCGCACCACATCGAAACCGCTGGCGCCGGCGAGGCCGAGCGCAGCCTGCGGCAGCAGGTCGACGCAGGCGCCGGCCAGCACGGCCGCATACACGCCGCCGACGTTCTCGAGCAGCGTGGCCAGCGGCAGCACGCACAGGTGGCGTTCGACGCCGCAGGCGGTGCTGACCGCGGCCAGGCTCCTGGCCACCGCGAGCTGGGCGGCGGCGTCCAGGCACACGCCCTTGGGCTGGCCGGTGGTGCCGGAGGTGTAGGTGATCTTGACGGTGCCGGCGGGCAAGACCGGGACCGAACGCGGTGTGCGGCGGAAGAGGCGCGCCCCTACCGCACCGGCCTCGGCTTTGCGCTCGCTGTCCGACGCACCGGTCTCAGCCGGCCCGGTTTCCGCCGACCGATACGTCCCTGCCCAGCCCGCCGCCACCGCCACAAAACCCTCGACGCGCGCCGCCACCGCCGGGTCGCCGATCAGCGTGTCGATGCCGGCGCTGTTGAGCACATGGGCCTGCTGCTGCGGCGAGAAGAAGCCGGGCACCGGCACGCACACCCGCCCGCTGGCGAGCAGCGCCAGATCCCAGGCCACCCAGTCGGCGCCGTTGTCGAGCGCCAGCGCCACGCGCTGCGCACCGAGGGCATCGAGCGCGGCACGCCGGGCCTGGACCTCGGCCAGCACTCGCTGCCCGCTCCATTCGAGCGCCGCATCGCGCAGCGCAATGCGCTCGCCGTAGCCCGCGAGCGCCGCCCACAGCGCCTCAGCTGCACAAGCCATGCATCGCCTCCTGCGCACCGAAATGGCGATAGGTGCCGGCCGTGGCCAGCGCGCGATCGGCGCCCGGCACTTCGGCCACCATCACCTGCGGGCGGTTGTCGTAATAGGTGCCCCACTCTGCGCGCCACTGCTCGTGATCGACGCCCAGGCGCGACGGGTCGGCCGATGCCAGCCGATGGAGCGCGATGCCGAGGCGGCGAAAGCTGTTGATCAGCGCCGGCGTGCCGGTGAAGCCCGCCCAGCGCACGCCCTCGGCGGCAAGCAGGCGGGTGAGCGCGACGATCAACAGGCGCGACAGGCCGGCGCCGCGCGCGGCCAGGTTGCCGACCTCGACCACGTCGGCGCGCGCCACCGTCATGCCGGCGCGGGCGGCGATCAGGTCCTCGATCGGCTCGTCGAGATAGCGCTCGAGGAACAGCGGCTGCACCACCGCGCTGCGGCAGCCGACCGCGCCGTGCAGGCTGCCGTCGTCGGCCTCGAGGCCGAACAGGCAGGGCATGAAGTGGCGCACGTCGGCCTGGTAGTGCGCGGCGAAGCGCTCACGGATGAAGCCCTGCACCGCCGTGCGGCGCGCGGCATCGGCAGGGACGAGGTGAAGGCTGCGCGGCACGGGCGACAGGGCGGCGTCGCGCGCAGAGGGGTGGTCGAGCCACGGCAGATCCATGCTTGTTCGATCCCGATGTGTGAAACCGGGGTCGATGCTGCCGGGAGAGGCTTAAGCGGACCTTAAGCGCAGAGCCTGAACACATAGCTCCACGCCGACGTCCTGCCGAGAGAAGATCTCGATAAAGACTTTGTCATGAGCAAGACGATCGACCAATTGGTGGCCCGAGGTGGTGGCCCGAGGTGGTGGCCCGAGGGCGTGCGTCCTTGGGGCGCAAGGATGGCGTCACGGACAAGTGGGGGCTGGCGGCGATCGATGTGGGCGTGCCCCGCAGCCTCGCCACCGCGACGTATTGGGCCGTGGCTTGGGTGGTGTCGGCCCGACGACCGGCTCGGTCCACCGACTGATCGCGGCGACGCGCACGCCCGGATCCGGCGCCCGTGCGACGGGGAGCGGCTGCAGCGGCGCTCATTCGGACTTCGGCTCCACCACCTTCCAGATCTCTTTCATGCGCGCGGTGAAGCGCCCCGGATCGGCGATCAGCGGCGGCTCGACCGGCGCGGCGAGGGCTTTCGCGGCATCGGCCCGCCTCGTCTCGCCCAGGCTCCTGCGCACCACGTCGTCGATCACGGTGAACACGAAAGTGCGCACCTGCTGGTTGAAGATGTCGTTGTGGTCGGCCATCACCGATTCATCGGTCTTGATGAAGTACAGCGGATAGTTCGCCGGCAGCGGGCCGATCGCAGGCTGGCCGGACAGGGTCGTCCAGCCCTTGGGCGTGCAGTGTTCGGGCACCGCGTCGCAGCGCGTCATCTCGAAGCTCACCGCCGCGCCCTGCCCGCTCGCATGCAGGCGATGGGTCAGGAAGGGCGCGAAGTTGCCCGCCGTGGTGGCGTCGAGATGGCGCTCGCGCAGCGGCAGCGACTGGTCCGGCGCCCTGCGGTCGTGGTAGTAGGAACGCTGCAGGTCGGCTTGCCTCCACGTCGCCAGCCCGACCGTCTGGCCCGCCGGGAAGGCGTAATGCGTGGCCGAGTCGGCGTCTGAGCTGATCGAGATGAAAAGCGGCAGCTGGTCCCGCGCGTACGGCCGCTGCAGCGCCGCCTCCACGAAGGGCAAAGCCTGGTTGGCCTCGATCGCCGGGTTGAGCACCAGCACGCCGTCCCCGAAGACCCGCGCACGCTCGTCTTCCGCCCGGTTGGTCACGCGCTCGGTGATCAGGTCGGAGAGCGCACGCACCACGATTGCACCCCCGAAGCTATGGCCGACCACCACCATCACGTTGCGCGCCTCGTCAGCCGTGATCCGGTCGAGGTCGAGCAGCAGGCGGGTCACCCCGCCGCTCCCGAGTTCCTCCGCCACCGCTTTGCGATCCCAGAAGGTCAGCTCTTTCAGGAGCGGCAGCTCGATGCTCGCACCGCGCCAGCCAACATAGACGCCCACGAGGCGACGCGAACCCAGCGCCGTCCCGGCGAAGGAAGTGCCGAGCACACCCGTCATCGTCTCCAGGGATTTCTTGAAGCTGAGGACGTTCGGATCGTCCTCGCTGGCGTTGTGCTTCCAGCCATGTACGAACACGATCAGCACCACGCCGTCCTTACGCGCCTTGGCTGCGATCCTCGCTAGCACGGCCTGTACCCTCCCGTCGTCGAAGGCATTGCCGCGCTCGCTGAACTCCGCGAAGGCAAGATCGAAGCGCTCGAACTCCTGGTAGGCGCTGCTGCGGCACGCCGGCGAACCGGGGTCTGTCCTGCACGCCCCGCCATCTTCCGACGCGGTGTGATAAGGCGCGTTCGACGCACACGCGGCCGTGAGGCACGCGCCGAGGGCGCCGAGCATGCGTTTACCGATCGAAGTCCTGCCTTCCGGGTCCATGACTGCCTCCCTATAAGCACGGCCGAGGGCCGGCCGGTGCAGTCTGTTCGATCTCCTTTTCTTGAGCTTAGAAACCGGTGAGCCACCTGTCCAGTCGATGAGGGCGGCGCACTTCCGCGGGTCAACTTGGAAGCGCGCTGGCATGGCAATCACGCGTGAGCCTCCACCTTATTGGCATAGGGAAGCGGAAGGGCGCGCCCCAATTGCATGCAGGAGACCTGATCATGTCCGACATGAAGTCCTCGCCCGTCATGTGGGACCTGATCGCCAACTTCGTCGTCGACGGCCACAGCGAAATCGCCGACACCCAGCCCGTGCAGCAGCGCCGCCGCTCGAGCGCCGATTGTCCCCGGGTGAGGCCGATGAAGGCCGGGATCGCCCCGAACGGGTTGATCAGCGCGGCCAGCGTGATGAAGATCTTGGCGAATTCCATGCGATGCACTCCGGGCGGGCCGGAAGAGTGCAGCCCGCCGTTGTCGCGCGCCGCGCAGACTACGCTGCCGCCCGGGCGGGCGGCAAATCGGCGCCTTCGGGGTGGACGATCGCGGCTCGCGTTTCTATGGTGAAGGCATGCACGCCCCGCCGACCGCCGCAGGGGATGGAGGATCGCTGATGGCACAGCAAGGCCCTGAAGGACCCGCTTCGACCCGCGCCGAGCGCCCCGCCGAGGCTGCGTATCCCGCCGTTGATGAGGCGGCGCCGTTCGCCCCCCTGCCGAGCGTACTCGGCGTGCAGGATCCCGTCCCGGCGCGGCAGGCGGCGCCGACGCTGTCCTTCCGCCGCAAGCGCGCGGTCGACATCCCCTGGGGCGAGATCCTGCAGCACCTGGCGCCGAGCGGGGAGATCTCGATCGCCGCGCTGCGCGAATACTTCGAGCGCGCCTGGGGCCTCAGCGCGCCGCCCACCGAAACGCAGCTGACCGAACTGTGCAGTGGCGCGGGGGCGCAGATCGTGCGCGTGGTGCCTGCGCCACCGCCCCCGCCCGCGCCGGATGCCGATCCGCCCACGCAGGTCGCGCGCGTGTTCTACCGCACCGACCTCGCCAACCCCCAGGCACCCGGTGGCGCGCAGCTCACCTGGGCGGCGGACGACACGCCGCCCTCGGACATCGCCCTGCAGCACACCAGTGGGCGCTGGTACCTGCTGCAGCCGCGCGCGGGCGAGGTGCTGCGCTTTGACAGCTTCGTCACCACCGAGGGCTATGAGGCCGGCTGGGCGCAGGTCGAGGGCGCGGACCTGGTGTTCGCGTCGCCGGACGAGGCGAAGACGGCCTTCACCGAATACACCGAGGCCGACCTGCGCCCGGCGATCATCCAGCGCTGCTTTCGCGAACTGCTGCAGCAGCGCGACTTCGCCGCCAAGGTCGCGGAAGAAGTGGGCAAGGCCACCACGCGCTCGATCGAGCAGATCATCGCGCAGAGCCTGGACATCGACGCCGTCGAGCGCCTGCAGACCGAGTCGCTGCGCCTGCAGATGCGCCAGTACGACGTCGATCGCCGGCTCGAGCGCCTGGTGTCGCAGGCCGCGGACCTCGGCTTCTACCTGTTTCTCGAGGACCAGAAATTCAAGTTCCCGGACGGCAAGGACGTCGACGTCAAGGCGGGCGAGATCTACCGCCAGTTCCGCCGCGAGGCGCGGTGGACCACGCGTCACGCACGCACCGTGTACGAGCCGAAGAAGTTCCTGTTCATCCGGGTCGGCACCAACACGCGCACCGTGTTCGACGAGCGAGCGCACACCCAGGTGGTGGCGGACTACGAGAAGGTCGACACCTCGCGCGACGCGGTGGCCGACATGCAGACCGCGCTGCGCCAGACAGGCAAGGCCGTGTTCGTCTTCCACCGCGACCCGGAGGGCTTCGTCACCGCCGACGGCACCCGCCTGCGCACCGTCATGGAGCAGTGCGACGCGAGCGAAGCCTTCCGCCAGCGCTGCGTGGTGATGCTGCCGGTGTTCGAGGACTCGATCACCGGGCGCTCGGCGCTGGTCAAGTACAGCGTGTTCAAGCACCCGCTGCCGGGCGTCACCGCCACCGTGCTGCCGCGGCTGTCGCTGCTCGAGGGCCTGTCCTACCGCATGAGCTGGCAGGGCAGCCACGTCGGTGAGCTGGTCAGCAGCATCAACCTCGCTCCGGGCGAGCAGCGCACCGTGACCGTGTCGCGCAACTTCACCCAGGAGACCACGGTGAGCCGCTCGGCCACCTCGGTGTTCGACCTCAGCCGCAGCGACAGCAAGGACCTGAGCAGCGAGATGGAGGACCAGACCCGCGCCGAGCAGGAGCGCTCGAGCGAGATGAAGCTCTCCACCTCGGTGTCCGGCAGCTACTTCGGCGTCACCGCCGAGGCCAGCGCCAGCGCCGGCACCAGCACCTCGCTGAAGAACTTCTGCCAGGCGGTGAGCAAGGTGGCGAAGAAGGCCTCGCAGGCGGTCAACCAGCACTCGCGCGAGGAGGTGTCCACCACCTCCAGCACCAAGAGCACGGTCGAGAACCGCGACCAGACCAGCGCTACCATCCGCAACATCAACGAGGGGCGCACCCTCAACCTGATGTTCCACCGCCTGTACAACCGCCACGAAGGCGGCATCTTCCTCGACGAGCTGGCCTTCGAGGTGGTACCCGGGGTGGAGATCATCGCCGGCAGCGGGGTCTATGAATCGAGCCGCTTCGGTATCGGCGACCTGCACGCGGTGGTGCAGGAGTTCCGCGCCGCCCGCCTGCCCTTCGACCTGTCCGACGACGCCCGCGGCGCCTGCCTGGCGCGGGTCATCGACGCCCTCGAGGCGCTGGTGACGACCGAGTACGCCCGGCCGCGGGCGTACCGCCTGCTGGCCAGAGGGCTGCGTGACGAGGCGGACGAGGTGGGGACGGGCGGCATTGAGCGCACCGTGGTCGATGATCGCGCGCCCGACGCCGACGCCGAAATGGACACGGGCGGCGACTCCTCGGTCGGCCTGCTGACCCTGGGCTGGGCTCCGGGCGCCCGCGGCGGATTTCTAGGCGCCACCGACGACGCGCCCGCCGAGAACGCCGACACGGCGCTCGCGCAGCGCGTCGCCAAGCTGGCCGCCGAGCTGCGCGGGGCGACGATCGACCGTGCCACGCCGATCGAGCCCGCGACGCTGCTGCTCGCCTCGGGCGGGCTCTACCTGGATGCGGTGGTGGGCGCGCGGCCGAGCACCGAGCCCTATTCCGAAGACATGCGCGCGCAGGAAGTCGCGCTGCGCGCAGCCGAAGTCGAGGCCAGGCAGGCGGCGAGCCTCTACCAGCGCGCACTGGCCGCCTACGTGCAGCAAGGCGGCACGCCCCCGCTGGCGAGCGTGAGTGGCGTCACGCTGACGATCGCCAGCCCTGAGAACCGCGGATGAAGGCCTCCGAGTTCCGCACGCTGCTCGGCAGCGCCGCCGGGCTGGCCGACCAGTTGAGCCACATGGACGGTATCGCCAGCGCGGACATGGCGCGCACGATCGAGTTGCTCGAGGCCACGCTCGCGGTGCTGGCGCCCTACACCCGCCCCGGCGGCGGGGGCATGCTCGAGATGGACATCCCCGCCTACCAGGGCGAGGACCGCGGCGGCACGCCGGCCTTCATGCGCGACGTCGCGCTCGACCTGCTCAATGTGGCCACGGTGCTCGAGCGCGCGCGCGAGGCCTACTGGGCCCTGGAGGCACCGGACGACCCCGCAGCCGACAAGGACAAGCCGGCTCCAGCGTCCGAGGCCGCCGCCCAGCGCGCCCGTCCCGAGCTGCGCTTTCCCCGCGAGGCGCGCACCAACTACACCGCCGAGGAGATGCAGAAGGTGCAGAAGCTGTTCCGCTTCCTGTACTCGAAGCGCGCCTACGCCAGGGTCAAACAGGGCGGTATCTGGCGGCGTGCCCTGCGCGCAGGCCGGCTGGGCGGCGACTGCAAGGACATCGTCACCCTGTCGCGCACCAACCTGCTGGCGCTGCGCCGCCAGCTCAAGCCGATGTCGCGCGCGGAACAGGACCTCTACGTCGCGCTCTTCACCCTGCCCTTCCGCCTCAAGCACACCACCGCCTCGCAACACCGCGCAGCCATCGCCAACGTCGGCATGCTGTGGTCGCTGCAGCGGCTGCAGGACTGGTTCGTGTTACCGAGCTCGCAATTCACCACCGCCTCGGACAAGTACCAGAAGGCCGACGACGACTTCGTCTTCTTCCGCATGGAAGTCGGCGAGGACGCCGTCGACACACGCTACGGCGACTTGCAGTTCGTGTTCAAGGCGAGCCAGGTCTTCGCGGACGGCTGGGTGACGCTGCACGACATGCTGGCGCCGATCGACTCGCAGACCCTGCAGACCCTGCGCCTGAAGTTCGCGCCCGACACCGTGGTGCGGCGCTCGCGCTACCTCGACGACAAGCACTGGTGGCACACCGAGTGGGAGCATGCCCCTTGCGACCCCGCCGCGCCCGACACCCCGGCGCGACGGGTGCACATCCTCGACGAGGTGTTCTACGGCCCCGACATCCGCGAAGGCCTGGTGCGCGCCATCCTGCGCGACCTGCGCGAAGTGCCCACCCTGCAGCAGGAGGCCTTCGAGCACTGCGGCGACGTCGCCTACCTGCGCTGGCTGTTGAGCGTGCTCTACCGCCTCGAGGCCAAGTACCCGTCGAGCTTCCGCTTCAGCGCCGAGACCCTGGTACGCGAGCACCACAAGCCCGCGGCGCAGGTGCCGGCGCTCAAGGCCGCGGTCTGAGGGCTCGCCAGAAGCGGCAATGCGGTCGGGCATTCCCGCCCGATCAAAGTCGAGGATCTCGCCGAATTTGGCCCTTCAAGAGTGACGTAAGATGAAGCCCATCTAAAAAACGCTGAACCGCTGAACAAGAGGAGGCGCATACCTCATGAACGCAATCACACGCATCGAAGCCCGCAGCGCCGACCTGGGCGAGGGCATGCTGGTGCGCCGCTTCCTGCCCAGCCGTCAGCAGCGGATGGTGGGGGCGTGGTGCTTCCTCGACCATGCCGGGCCGGTACGCTTTGCCCCCGGCAAGGGCATGCACGTCGGCGCCCATCCGCACATCGGCTTGCAGACCTTCACCTGGCTGATCGAGGGCGAGGTGATGCATCGCGACAGCCTGGGCAACGCGCAGATCATCCGCCCCGGGCAGGTGAACCTGATGACGGCCGGCCACGGCATCGCCCACACCGAGGACTCGCTGCACGATGGACAAGCCCTGCATGCGGCGCAGCTCTGGATCGCCCTGCCGCCCGAGGCGGAAGCCTGCGCGCCGGACTTCGCCCACCACCCCGACCTGCCGCAATGGCAGGAAAACGGCGCCCGCCTGACGCTGCTGGCGGGCACGCATGCCGGCAGGACTGCGCCGACGCGGCTGTATTCCCCGCTCCTCGGCCTCGACATCGCCTGCGACGACGCCACCGCGCTGCACCTGGCGCTGAACCCGGACTTCGAGTACGGAATGCTGCCGCTGGTCGGCGAAGCCGGGATCGAGAACGAAACCGTGCGCGCGGACGAGTTCGCCTACCTCGGGCGCGGGCGCGACGCGCTGCATCTCACTCTGAGCGCGGGCACCCGGCTGCTTGTGCTCGGCGGCGAACCCTTCGCGGAGCCGGTGCTGATGTGGTGGAACTTCGTCGGCTGGACGAAGGCGACGATCGCCGAGGCGCAGGCCGAATGGGAACGAGGGGAACAGGGCGAACCGCGCAGCGCCCGTTTCGGCCCGGTGGGCGACGGCCAGGCGCCTCGCCTCATGCCGCCCCCCTTGCCGTGGCGCGTTACCGAATAGGGGATGCCGGCTCGCGCGAGGCGTTGAATTCGCTGTGCCGCACGCCGGTGCCGGCGCTCATCATCTGCACGTCGCCCGGGCGGATCACCGAGCCGGTGCCCATCGAGTCCTTGTGTTCGAGCGCGCCCTCGAGGACATACGAAAAGATCTCCATGTCGCGGTGGCCGTGGGTGTCGAAACCGCGCCCCGGACGCACGCGGTCCTCGTTGATCACCAGCAGGTCGGAGAAGCCCATGTGCTGCGGGTCGTCGTAGCTGCCGAAGGAGAAGCTGTGCTGCGAATGCAGCCAGCCGAAGTCGGCGAGGCCGCGGGCTGCGGCGCGTCGGAGCTCCATGGTTTCCATGTCCTGCCGGTATGAAGGCCTGCATGCGCGGGCGCCGCACTGCGGCGGCGCCCGGCTTGATACGCGCGCTTAGTTCTGGATCGCTTCGATCGAGACGGTGATGGTGACCTCGTCGCCGACGTAGGGCGCGTGCTTGCCGGCGTTGAACTCGCTGCGCTTGATCACCGTGCTGGCGTTGGCGCCGATGGCGTCCTTCTTCAGCATCGGGTGCGGCATGTTGGCGAAGTGGCTCACCGTCAGCGTCACCGGCTTGGTCACGCCCTTGATGGTGAGCTCACCGTCGATGGTGGCGGGCTTGTCGCCGTCGAAGGTCACCTGGGTCGACTTGAAGGTGGCGGTCGGGTACTTCGCGGTGTCGAGGAAGTCCTCGCCCTGGATGTGGCCGTTGAAGGTCTCGTAGCCGGTGTTGACCGAGGTCATGTCGATGGTGATGTCGACCGCGCCGGTCTTCGCTTCCTTGTCCAGCGTGACGGTGCCGCTGCTGCGCTCGAACTTCGAGATCTGCGTCGACAGGCCGAAGTGGTTGTACGAGAAGTTGGCGAAGGTGTGGGTGGGGTCGACGTTGTAGGTCTCGGGCGCCGCGAACGCGGAGGTCGTGGCGCTGGCGGCGATGATCAGGGCGGCGGAGAGCTTGGCGATACGGTTCATGAGTCAATCCTCTTGAGGTTGGGGGGATGCAGAAATGAAGGGGTGTTAGCGACGGAAGGGGGATGGCGACGCGGTGGCTCAGCGGGCCGCGGCGGTGATGCGGAACTTGATGAGCACGTCGTTGGCGACGACGTCGAAGGCCTTCCAGGCGCCCTCGCCGATCGAGAAGTCGCCGCGCTGGATGTTGAGGCTGCCCTCGAACACGCCGGTGTCACCCTCGGGGGTGAAGGTGGCCGGGACGACGACGTCCCTGGTCGTGCCCTTGATCGTGAGCGTGCCGGCGACCTCGTACTGGTTGCCGCCGAGCGCCTTCACCGCGGTGGATTCGAAGCGGGCGGTGGGGAAGTCCGCCGTGTTGAACCAGGTCTTGCGTGCCACCTCCTCGTTGCCATCGGGCAGGCCGGTGTCGACGCTGGCGAGCTCGACCTCGATCGCGGCCCTGGCCGAATCGACCGCAGCGGGATCGAAGCGGAGTTCGCTGCTGAACGTGCCGAAACGCCCTTCCATCGACACGCCCATCTGCTGATAGCCGAAGGTGATCTGGCTCTTGTCAGCCAGCACCTCGCTGTACTCGAGCGCGTGGGCGGCAGACGTGGCGAGGGCGAGGGTCGACAACAGGGCGAGCGCGAAGCGTTTCATGATGGGGCGTCCTTTGAGGTTCTGTGGGCTTGCGTCAGTCGGCAGGGCCACAAGCGGGCCTGCGATCGACACCAAGCACGATCAATGGAACTGCTATGGCTGGACTTTAGACGCATCTGGCGTAGCGAAATAGGCGACAGGTGGAAAAATTTCATTGCCAAAAACGCAACAATGACCAGGCCGACTGCGCCCGCCATGCAGTTGTCGCAGCTCGCCACCGCCTCAGCGGGCGCGCAGCGCTGCCGGGGAAACGGGGATAATGGCGCCCGATTCGCGTTGAGCGCCCTTTCAGGATTCCCCGATGGAAATCAAGGTCAATTTTCTGGACAAGCTTCGTCTCGAAGCCAAATTCGATGACTTCACGGTCATCGCCGATCAGCCCATCCGCTACAAGGGCGATGGCTCTGCGCCCGGCCCGTTCGATTACTTTCTGGCTTCGTCGGCCTTGTGTGCGGCCTACTTCGTGAAGCTGTACTGCGACACGCGCAACATCCCCACCGACAACATCCGCCTGTCGCAGAACAACATCGTCGATCCGGAGAACCGCTACAAGCAGGTCTTCAAGATCCAGATCGAGCTGCCGGCCGACATTTCCGACAAGGACCGCCAGGGCATCCTGCGCTCGATCGAGCGCTGCACCGTGAAGAAGGTGGTGCAGACCGGGCCGGCGTTCGTGATCGAGGAAGTGGAGAACCTGGACGCCGATGCCCAGGCCCTGCTGACGCTGAATCCGGATCCGGACGCCCACACCTACATCCTCGGCAAGGATCTGCCGCTGGAGCAGACGATCGCCAACATGTCGAAGGTGCTGGCGGACCTGGGCATCAAGATCGAGATCGCGTCGTGGCGCAATCTGGTGCCGAACGTGTGGTCGCTGCACATCCGCGATGCGCATTCGCCGATGTGCTTCACCAACGGCAAGGGCGCGACCAAGGAAAGCGCGCTGGCCTCCGCCCTGGGCGAGTACATCGAGCGGCTAAATTTCAACCACTTCTACAACGACCAGTTCTGGGGCGAGGACATCGCCAACGCGCCCTTCGTGCATTACCCGAACGAGCGCTGGTTCAAGCCCGGCCGCAAGGATGCGCTGCCCGCCGGGCTGCTCGACGAGTATTGCCTTGGAATCTACGACCCCGAGGGCGAGCTGCGCGCCTCGCATCTCGTCGACACCAACTCCGGCAACATCGAACGCGGCATCTGCGCCCTGCCCTATGTACGCCAGTCGGACGGCGCGGTGGTGTATTTCCCGACCAACCTCACCGACAACCTCTTCCTCAGCAACGGCATGAGCGCCGGCAACACGCTGGCCGAGGCGCAGGTGCAGTGCCTGTCGGAGATCTTCGAGCGCGCGGTGAAGCGCGAGATCATCGAAGGCGAGATCGCGCTGCCCGACGTACCGGCCGACGTGCTGGCGAAGTATCCCGGCATCGTCGCCGGCATCGAGGAGCTGGAGCGCCAGGGCTTCCCGGTGCTGGTGAAGGATGCGTCGCTGGGCGGGCTGTATCCGGTGATGTGCGTCACCCTGATGAACCCGCGCACGGGCGGCGTGTTCGTGTCGTTCGGCGCGCACCCGAGCATGGAGGTGGCGCTCGAGCGCAGCCTGACCGAACTGCTGCAGGGGCGCAGCTTCGAGGGCCTGAACGACCTGCCGCCGCCGACCTTCGAGACCGCGGTCGTCACCGACCCGCACAACTACGTCGAGCACTTCATCGATTCCAGCGGCGTGGTGTCGTGGCGCTTCTTCAGCGCGCGCGCCGATCACGACTTCGTCGAGTGGGACTTCTCCGGCCACGGCCACGACACCAAAATGAGCTCCAACGCCGCCGAGGCCGCGACCCTGTTCGGCATCCTCGCGGAGATGGGCAAGGAGGCGTACATGGCAGTGCACGACCAGCTCGGCGCCATCGCCTGCCGCATCCTGGTGCCGGGCTATTCCGAGGTCTATCAGGTCGACGACCTGATCTGGGACAACACCAACAAGGCGCTGCGCTTCCGCGACGACATCCTGAACCTGCACCGCCTCGACGACGACGCGCTGGAGGCCTTGCTCGACCGCCTGGAAGAGAGCGAGCTCGACGATTACACCGACATCATCACGCTGATCGGCATCGAGTTCGACGAGAACACGGTGTGGGGCCAGCTGACGATTCTGGAATTGAAGCTGCTGATCCACCTCGCCCTGCAGCAGTTTGAAGAGGCCAAGGAGCGCGTCGAAGCCTTGCTGCAATACAACGAGAACACCGTCGAGCGCGGATTGTTCTATCAGGCCTTGAATGTGGTGCTGGAGGTGGTGCTGGACGACGAACTGGAACTGGATGATTACGTGGCCAATTTCCGCCGCATGTTCGGCACGGAGCGGATGGACGCGGTACTGGGGTCGGTCGACGGCCGCGTGCGCTTCTTCGGCCTCACGCCGACGAGCATGAAGCTGGAAGGTCTGGACCGACACCAGCGCCTGATCGACAGCTACAAGAAGCTGCACAAGGCACGGGCCGCGCACGCACCGACGGCGCCTGCGACGAAAGCACTTAGGGAAGCTCTGATCTATTCAGAGCCTGTAAAATACTGAAGTCATAAACCGCGCTGCCACCATGAAGCAAACGACCTTCGCCTCGCTGGCTTTCGAACGGAAGAAGAAACAGACGCGCCGGGAGCGCTTCCTGGCCGAGATGGAGAAGGTCGTGCCTTGGGCAGCGCTGCTGGCAGTAATCGAGCCGCACTACCCGACGACGGGCCGACGCGGGCGTCCGCCGATGCCGCTTGCGACGATGCTGCGAATCTACTTCATGCAGCAGTGGTACGCGCTGTCGGATCCGGCGATGGAAGATGCGCTCTACGAGGTCGAGTCGATGCGCCGCTTTGCTGGGCTGGACCTCACCGACGACGCGATGCCCGACGAGACGACGATCCTCAAGTTCCGCCACCTGCTCGAGAAGCATGCGCTGACCGGGCAGATGATGAACATCATCAACGACACCCTTGAACAGCGCGGGCTGCTTCTCAAGGGCGGCACGATGGTCGACGCCACGATCATCCATGCGCCCCCCTCGACGAAGAACCGGGACAAGCAGCGCGACCCCGAGATGCATCAGACCAAGAAGGGCAACCAGTGGTACTTCGGCATGAAGGTCCACGTGGGTGCCGACGTCAATTCCGGGCTCGTGCATACCGTATCCGTGACGCCTGCCAACGTCTCGGACATCAACCAGTTGCCGCACCTGGTGCGTGAAGATGACCGGGCGGTGTTCGGCGACAAGGGCTACGTGAACAACAAGCTCAAGCGTCTGGTCCGCAAGGCGGGCCTGTTCTGGGGCGTCTCGCTCAAGGCCAGCAAGCAGCACCCGCTGACCGAGGCGAACAAGCGCTTCAACCACAAGATGTCCTCGATCCGTGCTCGGGTCGAGCACGTGTTTCGCGTCATCAAGCGCCAGTTCGGCTACACGAAGGTGCGCTACAAGGGGATCGCGAAGAACGCCGCACAGGTGTTCTCGCTGATCGGTTTGACCAATCTCTATCTTGCGAGGCGCGCCTTGATGAGTTGACGGGCGAAATCCGCCCGCTGCGTCCGAAAACGGGCGCTCGGGGGCTGAAAGGCCTCGAAAAACAGCGGTAGGCGCGGAAAAATCGATCATCGGAGTCAGCGGAAGCGGTTGGCTTGGGTGAGCGCGCTCAGAACATCAGTTGATCAGGGATTCCTTAGCTGAACAGTCGTCGATCCCACGCCACGGGCTCTGGCGTGCTCACCCTGAGTCTCGCAAACTCCGGATGCACAGGGTTCACGACGGCGTTGAAGTCCAGCCTAGCAGGCACGGACGGCACGACAAGCACCAGGCTGCGGCGCGATGCGAGCCAATCGTCGCCAAAGCCGCGCGACCCCAGCCTTGAGCGCACCTTTGGGCAGGCCTTCGGCGACCTGCTCATCGAGCTCGCGTCATCGGCGCCTGCGCAGTGGATCGAGCAGTCCGACCAGGTCGTTATGGTCGAGCTCGTGCATCAACGCCAACAGCTGGCCGAGTTGCCCTGGCGGGAACCCTTGTCGCGCGAACCACGCAAGATAGTGCCCGGGCAGGTCGGCAATGATCCGCCCCTTGTACTTTCCGAAGGGCATCTCACGCGTCACGAGCAATTCGAGAAGTTCAGGACTCATCGGCCCTCTTCCTTTCGACACCATCACTTACCGGCCGCGGCGTCTGCCGCCCCGCGCCAACTGGATCATCCCCCTGGACTCAGCCTCCGCGACGAGCGTACGGTGAGACTCGTCCCCCTGCATGCCTCCCCTCGGCTAGACACCTACAATGCGGGCATCGTCACCAGCGGCCCGCACGGCATCAACACCGCCTGACCTGTAGCTCGCCATCCGCCTCGACTCGCGATCAATGGCAGCTATGCGGATGCGGTTTCCAATAGCGGCAGCCGGCCATCAGGAGACATAGCGGCTGAGAAATTTCCTCCAACGCGAACGGCGGGTAACCGATCTGGGACTGGTCATC
>NZ_JBLQGP010000008.1:0-165691 GCF_047806685.1 Thauera sp. WH-1 | reverse complement strand
CGAACAGGACCGTGAAACGCACATGCGCCGATGATAGTGAGGTCCGCCCTCGTGAAAGTAGGTCATCGTCAGACTAACCACACAAAAAACGCCCTGCACTCCAACGAGTCCAGGGCGTTTTTACGTCAACAAAAAGGATCACTCCCGCTGAAAACGCGCGAGAAGGTAAGCGGCCGGCGAACCCACCTTCCCTCAGCCGCTTAGCCCATTGAAGATCGTGTCCATCAATCTTGATGGTCGACACTATGGACGTCATCATCCCGCGTCGAGTCCGGCGTACGCACAGCGAAGCCTTCAAACAGTCGGTGGTCGCGGCCTGTCGTGAGCCGGGTGTCTCGGTGGCCGGGGGCGCGTTGGCCAACCGCGTGAATGCCAATCAGGTCCATTGCTGGATGCGCGAGCGCGGCATCGAGCCACCGAGCCGGCGTATGTCTGGCGGCGCAGCGCTCACGGCGCTGGCTGACGCGAGCTTTGTACCCGAATTCAACGCGCACCACTGGGTAGTCTTAGACGCGCGCCGACATGCGAAGTGAAAAAGCCGAAAGTTCGTGCCGCAACGGCAGGTGTGGCGTCGCCTGTTGAAGCCCTAGGCGACGCCAGTGCGGACTTAGCTGCGGGCGGGTACGAGGAGTTCCGCTTCGCCATCCAGAACGACGGTGTCGCCGACCGTGCAGATTGTCGAGAACACGGCGCGACGCTTCTCCGTTTTGAGTTCCTTGACGGTAACCCGGGCGACGACCGTGTCGCCGATCTTCACCGGGGCCTTGAACTTGAGGTTCTGTGAGAGGTAGATGCAGCCTGGCCCGGGAAGGCGGGTACCGAAGACGGCCGAGATCAGTCCGGCCGACAGCATGCCGTGGGCGATACGGCCACCGAACATCGTGCTCGTGGCGAACTCCTGGTCCAGGTGAACCGGGTTGGTGTCACCGGATACGCCTGCGAACATCAGGATGTCGGCTTCGCTGACGGTACGCGAGACGGAGGCGCTCATGCCGACCGTGAGGTCTTCGAAGCGGTAACCGTAGAGCTCTGCGAAGTTGCGGCTCGAACTGCTCATGTGTTTCTCCTTGTGTGTAAGGGCTTGGGGCGCCATTGTACGGGGCGCCCCGCACCGCATGCTAGAATCGAATGCCCATGCTGCACTGCGGGATTAGTCGTACGTCATTGATGTCTTGGGTGAATCTGTTGTCTATCGAGATTCTTGAGTTTGTTCGATCAAGGCTCGGTGTGAAGGATTTAACGGGCATCCGTTCTCGTTTGAGCTAAGTTGATTGCATTGTGCACAAGGCATGGGCATCAACGGTTGTCCATTGTCGAGCAAACAGGACTCAGGGGCGCTTCATGCTCAAGATCGTCAGCCATTACCTTCCGACGCACACACTGCAGCAGGTCTTGTTCGACGCGGCGATGCTTTTTGCCATCGTACTCGGTGCGGTTGCCTTCCAGGCTGCCCCCGATGTTCCGGATTGGGCCGTCTGTGTGCCGTCGGCACTGGCGTTCGCGGCGTGCATGGTTGCGCTCAATACGGCGATGGGCCTGTATCGGCCCGTCTACCAGCGTTGTCATCGTCAGGTCTTTGCGCGCGTCGGCCTGTCGCTGGTGGTGAGCGTGCCGGTCGCCTATGTGATCTTCGGCTTGCTTCCGTGGGCCGAGATCGCACCTCACTCGCTGCAGGTGAGCGTGCTGGTGTTGCTGTGCCTGCTGCTCTTGCTGCGCGGTCTGGTGAATCAGCGCCAGGCGGCCGGGTTTTTCGTGCCGCGGGTACTGATTGTTGGCACCGGGCGCGATGCGATGACCGTTCAACGGGACCTGATGCGGCCGCTGCAACGCAGCGTGGATGTCGTCGGCTTTCTTCCCGCGGGCGCGAACGAGCGTGTGGAGGTGGAGCCGCGGCAGGTCCTGCCGCCGGGCAGCCTGCTCGATGTCGCGCGCAAGCTGCGTGTCGATGAGGTGATCGTTGCCGTGCGTGAACGCCGCGGTGGGGTGCTTTCTCTGCGAGAGTTGCTCG
The DNA here is from genome assembly GCF_047806685.1 of Thauera sp. WH-1. Taxonomy (NCBI): domain Bacteria; kingdom Pseudomonadati; phylum Pseudomonadota; class Betaproteobacteria; order Rhodocyclales; family Zoogloeaceae; genus Thauera; species Thauera sp. WH-1. The sequence goes on along the minus strand of NZ_JBLQGP010000008.1, from coordinate 163,683 downwards.
ACTGCAAGCTGGCGGGCATCCGCATCCTCGACTTGTCGTCCTTCTTTGAACGTGTGCAGGGGCAGATCCGACTGGATTCGCTGCGTGCCAGCTGGCTGATCTACGGAGACGGGTTCCGGCAAGGTTGGGCGAGGACTTTCGTCAAGCGTTGCTTTGATCTGGTGGTGGGCTCTTTGCTTCTGGTGTTGAGCCTGCCGGTGATGATCGTGACCGCGATCCTGATCCTGCTCGAGGATGGCGCGCCGATCTTCTATGCTCAGGAGCGGGTCGGACTCGGTGGCAAGCCCTTCCGCGTGGTCAAGTTCCGCAGCATGAGGCGGGACGCCGAGCGCGACGGCAAGCCGCGCTGGGCGACGTCCAATGACGACCGTGTGACGCGTGTGGGTCGGGTGATCCGGAAGCTGCGCATCGATGAACTGCCACAGCTCTTCAACGTGCTCGTGGGCGACATGAGCCTGGTGGGGCCACGCCCCGAGCGGCCGTTCTTTGTCGATCAGCTCACGCAGCAAATCCCGTTCTACGCGGTGCGCCACTGCGTCAAGCCGGGCGTGACGGGCTGGGCGCAGGTGCGCTACCAGTACGGAGCCTCGGTGGACGACGCGGCCGAGAAACTGCAGTACGACCTGTACTATGTCAAGAATCACACCTTGATCCTCGACACCTTGGTGTTGTTCGAGACCGTGCGCGTGGTGCTCACCGGCGAGGGCGCGCACTGAGTGTGTCGGTGGAGTGCGGCCGGTGGCCCGCAAGGCGGTGCATGCTGCGCCTCGCGCTCGAGCCTGAGCACGAGGCGCGTTTCGTGTTGAGGAGGGCCAGCGGTGGCTGAGGTGGCGACCTGGAGCTACGGGCTTGCCGCCGTCTCCTACTTGTTGTTCGGGCTCTACATCTTCGTCGCTTGGCGCGGTGCGCTGCCCGGGGGGGTGCTGCTCACTGCGGTGCTGTTGTCCTGCCTGTGGGCGCTCGCCTCCGCGGTCAATGCGTGGCAGCCGGGTGAAACCAGTCTGGTCCTGTCCGCCGTGCTGGACGTGTTGCGCGGTGCGGCGTGGTTTGCCTTCATGATCGTGCTGTCGCTGCCCCTGTGGGGCAGAAGGCTGCGCTGGCCGGCCTTGCTTGCGGTCGGCGTGTTGGTGTTCCAGTTGGTCGCGATTGTGCTCGAGGGCGTCTTCGATGGCGGCACCCTCGGCCTGCAGCCGGTACTTGTTGCCTGGCTTGCCCATTCGATCGTTGGCCTGATGCTTGTCGAGCAGTTGTACCGCGGGATTCCGGTGAGCTCGCGCTGGGGCATCAAGCCGCTCTGCCTTGCGCTCGCCGCAGGCTACATCTTCGAGCTCTATCTTTTCGCCGACGCCTTCCTGTTCTCGCGTATCGACCCCGACGTATGGGCGGTGCGCGGGCTCGCCCATGCCCTCCTGATCCCGCTGATCGCGCTCTCGGGCACCCGGAGTCCCTCGTGGACGCTGCGCATGTCGATGTCGCGCGAGATGGTCTTCCATTCGACCGCGCTGGCCGGTGCGGGCGCGTATCTGCTGGTGATTGCGGGCGCGGCCTACTATGTGCGCTTCTTTGGCGGCGACTGGGGACGCGCGCTGCAGATGACGCTGCTGTTCGCGGGCCTGGTGCTGCTCGGGGCGCTGCTGTTTTCCGGCGCCTTGCGGGCCCGGCTGCGGGTGCTGATCAGCAAGCACCTGTTCTCGTACCGTTACGATTACCGCAACGAGTGGTTGCGCTTCACCCAGGCCTTGTCCGCCGCGGACAAGGGGCTGGATCTCGGTCAGTCGGTGATCAAGGCGCTGTCCGATCTGGTGGAAAGTCCGGGCGGCGTGCTCTGGCTGCGCGACCAGTACGGGAGCTGCACCATGCACTCCCGGCTCAATCATCCGCCGATGACGGCCGTCGAGCCGCTCGAGTCGCCGTTCTGCCGCTTTCTCGATGAGCGCGGATGGGTGATCAACCTCGAGGAGTACCGGCTGCGGCCGGGGCATTACGAGGGGCTCAAGCTGCCGCCATGGCTGTCCGCGTTCGGTGATGCCTGGCTGGTGATTCCGCTCAAGGCCTCGGACAGCCTCATCGGCTTCGTCGTGCTCAGCTCGCCGCGCGCACCGTTCGAGATCGACTGGGAGGTGCTCGATCTGCTCAAGACTGCGCAGCGCCAGGCCGCCGGCTATCTCGACCGCATGCTCGCCGCCGAAGCCCTGCTCGAGGCGCGCAAGTTCGATTCCTTCAACCGCATGTCGGCCTTCGTGGTGCACGACCTCAAGAACCTGGTCGCGCAGCTATCGCTGATGCTTCGGAACGCCGAGCGCCACCGCGACAATCCCGAGTTCCAGCAGGACATGCTCGAGACCGTGGCCCATGTCGAGTCGCGCATGCGCGGCCTGATGACGCAACTGCAGGAGAAGCGCTCGATCGACCCGGCGCGCCCAGTGGATCTGGTGCCGCTGCTGAAATCGGTGTGCGAAGGCAAGCGCGGACAGTTGCCCGCGATCGAGGTTCGCGTCGAAGTCGACGCGGAGACCGAAGTCAATGCCCACCCGCAGCGCCTGGAAAGAATCATCGGTCATGTCGTGCAAAATGCACTGGATGCCACCGACGAGGATGGTAAGGTGGCCGTAACGCTCGGGGAGGCTGAAGGCAAGGCTCTGAGCATCGTGGTGCAGGACACGGGCTGCGGGATGAGCGCCGATTTTCTGCGCGAACGCCTGTCCAGGCCGTTCCAGACCACCAAGGCGAGCGGTATGGGGATCGGCGTGTTCGAGACCCGTCAGTACCTCAACGAGATCGGCGGCCAGCTGCACTTCGACAGCGAGGTGGGCAAGGGTACGTGCGTCACCATCACACTGCAGCGTGTGCGTCGCGCTCAGTGAGCTCAAAGAGCAGGAGAAAGTGAGTTCCATGTCCGACAAGCAGCGAACGCTTCTGATCGTCGAGGACGATCCGGCGCTGCAGAAGCAGATGCGGTGGGCGTTTGACGCCTGCGACACGGTCGTCGCCGATGACCGCGAGAGCGCGATCAACCAGTTGCGCAAGCACGAGCCGGCGGTGGTGACCATGGATCTCGGACTGCCGCCTGCGCCCGACGACGTCAGCGAGGGGTTCCGGCTGTTGCGCGAGATCCTCAGCCTCGCGCCCGACACCAAGGTCATCGTGCTCACCGGCCAGCACGACCGCGAGAACGCGGTCAAGGCGATCGGGATGGGGGCCTACGATTTTTTCGCCAAGCCTTTCGAGCCGGAGCTGCTGAGCCTGACCATCGACCGCGCTTTCCGCATGCACGACCTGCAGATGGAGAACGCGCGCCTGGCCGCGCTGCAGGGCAGCCCCTTGTCGGGCCTCATCACGCGCGACCCGGCCATGCTCAAGATCTGTCGCACGATCGAGAAGCTGGCTTCCGCTTCGGTCACCGTCGCCCTGCTCGGCGAGAGCGGCACCGGCAAGGAGATCCTCGCGCGCGGCCTGCACGCGCTGTCGCCGCGGGCCGGTGAGCGCTTCGTTGCGATCAACTGCGCGGCCATCCCCGACACCCTGCTCGAGAGCGAGCTGTTCGGCTATGAGAAGGGGGCCTTCACCGGCGCCGTCAAGCAAACCCTCGGCAAGATCGAGACCGCGCATCGCGGCACGCTCTTCCTCGACGAGATCGGCGACCTGCCGCTGCCGCTGCAGTCCAAGTTGCTGCGCTTCCTGCAGGAGCGCTGCATCGAGCGCGTCGGCGGCCGCGAAGAGATCCCGGTCGATGTGCGCATCGTCTGCGCCACCCATCGTGACCTGAAGGCGCAGATCAGGGAGGGCGTGTTCCGCGAAGACCTGTACTACCGGCTGGCCGAGATCGTCATCGAGATCCCGCCGCTGCGCGCGCGCGAGGGCGACGCGGCGCTGCTCGCGCATGCCTTCGCACAACGCTTTGCACGCGATAACGGGCGCCGCTCGCTGGTACTCGCCGACGATGCCCTGTCCGCAATCGACGCCCATGCCTGGCCGGGTAACGTGCGCGAACTCGAGAACTGCATCAAGCGTGCGGTGATCATGGCCGAGGGCGATGCCATCACCGCCGCCGATCTCGGCCTGCAGGCGCCCGAGGACGATCTCGCGTTTCTCAATCTGCGCCGGGTGCGCGAAGAGGCCGAGCGCAACGCGGTGCTCAAGGTCATCGCCCGCACCAACGGCAACATTGCCCGCGCGGCCGAAATCCTCGGCGTCAGCCGCCCCTCCCTTTATGATCTACTCGGCCGCTTCGGCCTCAAGAAGGAGAATGGTTCGTGAGCCAGAAACACAATGCACGCCGTCCGCAGCGCTGGCCCGGCCGGGCCCACGGCCTTGCCGCCACGGCGCTGTCGGCCTTCCTGCTCGTGGGCTGTGGCCAGAGCCCGGAGCAGATGCTCGATTCGGCCAAGGGCTACATCGCCAAGCAGGATCTCAACGCCGCCAGCATCCAGCTCAAGAATGCCCTGCAGGAAAATGGCAGCCTGACCGAAGCGCGCTTCCTGCTCGGGCGCATCCAGCTCGAGCAGGGCGAGCTCGCCAGCGCCGTCAAGGAACTGACGCGGGCGAGCGAACTCGGCTACCCGCGCGACGAGGTCGCGCCGCTGCTGGCGCGTGCGTTGGCGCGGGCCGGTGAATTCGACCAGTTGCTGAAGGACTTTGGCGACGTCAGGCTTGGCGACGCCCAGTCGCAGTCGGTGATCCTGGCCTCGCTGGCCGATGCGCATCTGTCCAAGGGCGACGTCGATCGGGCGCAGGCGAAATACGTCGAGGCCCTCGCAGCCGACCCCGCCGAAGCCCATGCCCGGGTCGGGCTGGCGCGCACTCATCTGTTCAAGGGCGATGCCAAGGCGGCCGAGGCCGAGGCCCGGGAAGCCATCCAGCGCACGCCCACCTTCGCCGACGCCCATGCCGTGCTCGCCGACGCGCTGCTCCTGCAGGGCCGGGCCGACGAGTCGGTCGCTGCCCTGCGCGAAGCGATTCGACAGGCGCCGGCGGCGGTCAACTATCACTTCGCGCTGGTGTCGCAACTGTTGCGCCAGAACAAGGTCGAGGACGCCGAGGCTGCGCTGAAAGCCATGCAGGCGGCGGCTGGCGGCCATCCCTCGACGCGCTACCTGAAGGCCCTGATGGACTTCAGGAACAACCGCCTCGTCGAGGCGCGCGATGAGCTGCTGCAGGTGCTCAGGCAGGCACCGCAGTACCTGCCTGCCGAACTCCTTGCCGGTACCGTGCTGGTGCGCCTCAACGAGCATGCGCTCGGCCGCACACATCTGTCGCGGGTGCTCGAGCGTGCGCCCGGCGCGGTCATGGCCAGGCAGGCGCTGGTCGTGTCGCATCTGGCAACGGGCGAAGCGCCGCGTGCCCTCGAACTGCTGCAGCCGCTGCTGCAGATGCCCGAGCCCGATGCGCGCCTGCTCGGCCTCGCCGGGCAGGTGTTCCTGGCCAACGGTGATTTCGAACGCTCCGAGGAATATTTCGCCCGCGCCAGCACGGCTTCGCCCGATGATGCCCAGGCCCGACTGCGCCTGGGCGTGGCGCGCCTGGCCGGTGGCGATGCGCCGGCCGCCTTTGCCGATCTCGAGGCCGCGGCGGCGATGGACGACACCGCGATCCAGGCCGAACTCGCGCTGGTCGTGGCTCACCTGCGTCGTGGCGAGCTGGACCAGGCCCTGACTGCGCATGAGCAGCTCTCCCGCAAGCAGCCCGACAATCCGCTCGTGCACAACTTGCTCGGCGGTCTGATGCTGGCCAAGCGCGATGTGCCTGCGGCGCGCGCGGCCTTCGAGAAGGCCTTGGCGACCCAGCCCGACTACCTTGCTGCCGCGGTCAACCTGGCCAGGATCGACCTCTCCGAGCGGCGCTCGGACGATGCACTGGCGCGCATCCAGGCGATCGTCGACCGCAACCCCCGAAACGTCGAGGCCCTGCTCACGCTGGCGGAGCTGCAGCGGACAACCGGTGCCGAAGCGGCTACCGTGCTGGCTTCGCTCGAGCGCGCCGAGGCGGCCTCGCCGGGGGCGGTGGCGCCGAACCTCGCCCTGGTTCAGCACCATCTGCGCCAGCGCGACTTTCCGCGTGCCCTGCAGGTCGCGCAGAAGGTGGCGGCCGCGCACCCCGACGAACCCCGCGTGGTCGAGACCCTCGCCCGCGCCCAGATCGCCTCCGGCGACAGCCAGCAGACAGTCTCGACCCTCAATCGCCTGGCAAGCCTGCAGCCGCGTTCGCCGGTCCCGTTCATCCAGCTCGCCGACGTCCATCGTTCGCTGAAGGACAACAGTGCCGCCGAGCAGGCCTTGCGCCGTGCGCTGACCATCAGCCCCGATGCCGTCGAGGCGCAACAGCGCCTGATCGCCTTGCTCATCGAGCACGGCGATCGCGCGGGCGCCCTGCGGGTGGCGCGTGACGCCCAGGCCCGCCATGCCGACCGTCCGCTCGGTTATTTCCTCGAGGGCGAAATCCATGCCAACGGCGGTAATTGGACCGAGGCGGCGACCGCGCTGCAGCGCGCGGTGGAACGCAATGGCGGTGGCCAGGTCGCCGCGCGCCTGCACGCGGTGCTGCTGCGGGCCGAGCGCAAGGCCGATGCTGACCGCATGGGGGCCGACTGGCTGCAGAAGAACCCTACCGACCTGGTGATGCGCGGCTACCTTGCCGAGCGCGCGCTCGCCGAGAATCGGCACGCCGACGCCTTCGCGCTGTTCAGCCGCATGCATGAGATGGCTCCGCAGAACGCCCTGATCCTCAACAACCTGGCGTGGACCGCGAACCAGGTGAAGGATCCGAAGGCCCTCGAATTTGCCGAGCAGGCGCTGCGGCTGGCACCGGAGAACCCGGCCATCATCGATACCGTCGGCATGATCCAGGTCGAACGGGGCGACGTCGATGCCGGTCTCGCCAACCTGCAGCGTGCCGTCAAGCTCGGGCCCGAGCTGCTGCCGCTGCACCTGAACCTGGCCAAGGCCTTTGCGAAGGTCGGTCGTGCCGCGGACGCGCGCAGCCAGCTCGACGGGCTGCTGCCGCGCCTCCAGGAAGGCAGCCCGCTGCACAATGAGGCCGTGGCCTTGCAGAAAACGCTGTGAACACCTTTCAGAATCAACGCACCAAGGACATTCCCATGACCACCATCGCCGTCATCGGCCTCGGCTACGTCGGCCTGCCGCTCGCCGTGGAGTTCGGCAAGAAGTACCGCACCCTCGGCTTCGACCTCTCCGCACAGAAGGTCGCCGCTTATCGCGACTGCATCGACCCCACCGGCGAGGTGTCGTCGGCCGACCTGCGTGCCGCCACCCAGCTGAGCTGCCACACCGACCCCGCGGTCCTGCGCGAGGCCGACTTCGTCGTCATCGCCGTGCCCACCCCGGTCGATGACGCTCACCAGCCCGACTTCACGCCGCTGGTGAAGTCCTCCGAGACCGCCGGGCGCCATCTCAAGCGCGGTGCCATCGTGGTGTACGAATCCACCGTCTACCCGGGCGCCACCGAGGAGGTCTGCATTCCCATCCTCGAGCGCGAGTCGGGCCTGAAGTGGAAGCAGGACTTCTTCGTCGGCTACTCGCCCGAGCGCATCAACCCGGGCGACAAGGAGCGCACGGTCACCAAGATCCTTAAGGTCGTCTCCGGCGACACGCCCGAGACCCTGGCCAAGGTGGAGGAGATGTACGCCTCGGTGATCACCGCCGGTGTCTATCCTGCCAGCTCGATCAAGGTCGCCGAGGCCGCCAAGGTCATCGAGAACACCCAGCGTGACCTCAATATTGCGCTGATGAACGAGCTCTCCGTGATCTTCCACAAGATGGGCATCGATACGCTCGAGGTGCTCAAGGCCGCCGGCACCAAATGGAACTTCCTGCCTTTCCGCCCCGGCCTGGTCGGCGGTCACTGCATCGGCGTCGATCCCTACTACCTCACGCACAAGGCCGAGATGCTCGGCTACCACCCGCAGGTCATCCTCGCCGGCCGCCGCATCAACGACAGCATGGGCAAGTACGTGGCCGAGCAGACGGTCAAGCAGATGATCGCCGCCGGCTCGCATGTCAAGGGCGCCGACGTCATCGTGCTCGGCCTCACCTTCAAGGAGAACTGCCCGGACCTGCGCAACAGCAAGGTGATCGACGTCATCCACGAGCTCCAGAGCTACGGCTGCAAGGTCCACGTGCATGACCCGGTGGCAGAATCCGCCGAAGCCGAGCACGAGTACGGCGTCAGCCTGGCGCCATGGGATGCCCTGCCGGTGGCCGATGCCATCGTCGCGGCCGTGGCGCACGAGGCGTTTGTCGACATGCCGCTGTCGACCCTGCTCGCCAAGCTCGCGCCGCAAGGGGTGTTCGCCGACGTCAAGTCGAGCTACGACCCCGCAGCGCTCGCTGCCGCAGGGGTGAAGGTGTGGCGGCTGTAAGCATCTTCTGCCATAAATAGTCATGGCCAGTCGCGACCACGCCCCTCCGCCTTCAACGCTTCGGCCCGGCCGCGTGCCGGGCGTGGCTGGACGCATCCGGCACATCGCGTTTGGGGTGTGCCTCGCCTGCGCCGGGGCCACCTCCGCGGGCACGGCCTCGGCCAGCGACGACCTGATCGCAAAGGCGTTCGCCCTGCAGGCGCGCTATCTGGCCGAGGAGGCGCTCAGCTACGAGCACGGCGAGGGCGTGCCGCGTGATCAGCCCTACGCGGCTCGGCTGTACTGCGAGTCGGCCCGCCTGGGCGACCCCGAAGGCATGTACGCGCTGGCCTGGATGTACGCCAATGGCCGCGGCGTGGAGCGCAACGATGCCTACGCCGGCACCTTGTTCGCCATGGCGGCCAAGCTCGGCAACGCCCACGCCGAACGCATGCTGCGCTTCACCGGCGAGTACACCGGTGCCGTGCCCGATTGCCTGCACACGCCGTCCGAGCTGCTGGCGCAACGCTGGCCGGTCGAGGCGCTGGTCGCCCGCCTGCCGCCGGCGCGCCAGCAGGTCGCGCGCCTGCTCATCGAGCTTGCGCCGAGCTACGGCGTCCAGCCGCAACTCGCGCTCGCCATTGCGCTCACCGAGTCGGCGCTCAATCCGCAGGCCTTGTCGCCCAAGAACGCGATGGGGGTGATGCAGCTCATTCCGGAGACGGCGCAGCGCTTCAATGTCAGCCAGCCCTACGATCCCGAGCAGAACATCCGCGGCGGGCTGGCCTACCTGCGCTGGTTGCTGGCCTATTTCGAAGGCGACGTCGCGCTTGCGGCGGCCGCCTACAACGCCGGCGAAGGGGCGGTGAATCGCTTCCGCGGCGTGCCCCCCTACAGCGAGACGCGGGCCTACGTCGAGCGCATCCTGCGCCATGTCGGCGACGGCCGGCACCCCTACGACAGCAACGTGGTGGCGCCCAGCCCCATGTTGCGCACCTTGCGCCTGGCTCGCCAGGAGGACCACGACACATGACTCCCGCCTCGTTCCCGCAGCCGGTGCCGGACCGCGGACGGCGCCGCCTGCTGGCGCAGGCGCTCGCGCTGCCTGTTGCAGTCGGCTTGCCGGCCCTCGTGCAGGCCGACCTGGTGACGACGGTGCCGCGCATCAAGCCCTCGGTGGTGGCGGTGGGCACGTACCAGCGCACGCGCAGCCCGGCCTTCCAGTTTCGCGGCACCGGCTTCGTGGTCGGCGACGGCCAGCTCGTCGCGACCAATGCGCACGTACTGCCCGAGCGCATCGACAGCGACAAGATGGAGGCCCTGGTCATCGTCGTGCCCGGCGAAGGCCAGACCGGTAGCGTGCGTCAGGTGGCTGTCGGCGCCGCCGACCGCAGCCGCGACCTCGCCGTGCTCAAGCTCGCCGGTGGCCCGCCGCTGCCGGCACTGCGCCTGGCGCGCGCCGGCGGCGTGCAGGAGGGGCAGACCGTCGCCTTTACCGGTTTTCCGATCGGCAATGTGCTCGGCATGACCCCGGTCACCCATCGCGGCATCGTTGCAGCGATCACCCCGATCGGCATTCCCCAGGCCAACGCGCGCGATTTGAATCCCGCCCTTATTCGCCGCCTGGCCAACGACGTCTTTCGCGTCTATCAGCTCGACGCCACGGCCTACCCGGGCAACAGCGGCAGTCCGCTGTACGACCCGGCGAGCGGCGAGGTGATCGGCGTGCTGAACATGGTGTTCGTGAAGTCCACCAAGGAAAACGTGCTGTCCGACCCCTCCGGCATCAGCTACGCCATCCCGGTGGAGTACCTGCACCGCCTGCTGGGCGAGCTCAGGTAGCGGAAGGCGCCAGGATCGCGTCGGCCAGCGCGGCCGGGGTGGCCACCGCGCGCCAGTGCGGCGCGAGTTCGTGTGCACCGAGGCTGCCGTAGCCCCAGGTGGCGGCGAGGAAGGGCAGGCCGTTCGCGTCGGCCGACTCGCCGTCCTCGCTGCGGTCGCCCACATACACCGCCTGCTCGCGCGCAATGCCGCGATCCTGCATCAGGCGGGCGATCATCGCCGCCTTGTGCGGCAGACGCGGCTCGAACAGATCAAGCGCGTACACCGCATCGAAGTGATCCGCCCAGCCCAGGTGCGCGAGGATCAGCCGCGTCGGGTGCAGGCGCTTGTTGGTCGCGATCGACAGCGTGCAGCCCGCCTCGACCAGTCGCGCGAGCATCTCGCCCACGCCATCGTAGGCCGCCGTCTCGCGGTAGCCGCGGGTGTCGTAACTGGCCTTGAAGTGCGCAGCGAGGGCCTCGATCACGCCGGCGTCCGTCGTGCCGGCCAGCATCTGCAGGGTCTCGAGCAGGGGCGGGCCGACGATGCCGGCATCGATCGGCACCACGGCCTCGCGCCCGGCGGCGGCGAAGGCCGCGCGGTAGCTGGCAAGGATCGCCGGGGCCGAGTCGATCAGGGTGCCGTCGAGGTCGAACAGCACATGCGGGTAACGAGGCATGCAGGAGGGCCGGATGCGTTGCGGGCGGCCGGACGGGCGCGGGGCCCGGGGCGGGCCGGTCATCGCCGGGACGGAGCTGGTGGTCCCGTCACCAGGAATCGAACCTGGATCTGGCGCTTAGGAGGCGCCCGTTCTATCCATTGAACTATGACGAGACTCAGGGCGCGCATTCTAGCCGTTTGGCGGCGTCGGACCAAGTGTCGGCTCGTTGTTGCGCGGCGGGAACAGGAACGCGCGCGGCGCGCGCAGCAGGCGCTTCGCCAGCAGGCTGCCTAGGCTGCGGCCCTGTTCGAAGCTGATGCGGCGGGCGCGCATGGCCACGCTCAGCGTCAGCGTGAAGCTCACCAGCAGGTTCACGATGCCGATCAGCAGCACCCCGGACAAGGCCACCAGCACCGTCGTCAGCGGGATGGCGAAGTCCAGCGCGACCGAGGCATAGCCCAGGTAGGCCGACGAGAAGGCGATGTGGCGGATATCCACCGGCAGCCCGAACAGCACACCGATCGCGGTGGCGCCGCCGAGCAGGAAGCCGAAGAAGATGTTGCCCACGATCGCACCCAGGTTGTTCTCGATGTAGATCACCAGTCGGTCTGCACGCGCCTCGCCGAGCACGCGCTTGGGCCAGCGCAGCTGACGCAGGCGTTGCGGCACGCGGTTGTAGGCCGACAGGTTGTCGTAGAAGGCGGCGATCAGGCCGGACATGAACAGGCACACGCCGGCAATCGCGGCGAAGAAGGGCGCACCGCTGAGCGGGTCGATCTCGTCGAGCAGCTTGTGCGCATTGTCCGGCGTGACGAAATGGCTGCCGGTGGCAAGCTGAATGATCAGCCCCACCAGCAGCGCAACCGGAATCGCGACGCCGATGTTGCCCATGATGGCGGCCGCCTGGCTGCGTATGGTGCGCACGATCAGGTCGGCAAGATCCTCGAGGTCGCGCCCGCCCTTGGCCTTGGCCTCGCCGATCGAGGCGGCGATGGCGTTGGCCGTCATCGCCGGCTGTTTGGTCGCCACCGTGCCGCCGAGCATGTGGATCAGCGCAAAGCCGAGGCCGTAGTTGAGGCAGAAGGACAGCAGCTCGTTGAGCGGGGCCATGCCCTGCTCGCCGAGCACGATCTTGTTGGCCGCCATGAAGGCGATGATCAGGCCGCCGAGCGCGGCCGAGGACAGCATGCCGAAGTATTCGCGGCGGCTGCTGGTGATGTACTTTTCGCCGGTCTTGCTCGCGCTCTCGGTCATGCGCAGCGACAGCAGCTCGACGTTCTTGCCCCAGTAGTCTGCCAGGATGTTCTTGCGGCACTCGGCCCGCACCAGGGTCTTGAATAGGCGCACGATGCGCGGCGCGGCGTCCTCGACCACGCGCCGCGTGCGCAGCTCGGAGAGCAGCGCGGTCAGCTCGTTGATGCGCTCGAGGTGCTGGCGCAGGCGCTCGAGCTTGAAGGTGAGCGTCAGGCTGGTGCCGATGCGGGTCGCCCGCTTGCGTACGCGCTGCAGGATCTCGTCGCACTGATGGAGCATTACGGTGAGGTGCTTGTCGTCGGCGATCAGCGCGCCGGGCGTGGTCCACCAGTTGCTGTAGTGCTGGATATAGGTCAGCAGCTCGGCGTTCTGCGCCAGGAAGGGCGACTCGTGCTCTTCGAGGTTGGGGTCGATGCGCACCAGTTCGCGGTCGAGGCCGATCGCCGAGACGTGGAAGGACAGCACCCGCAGCGCCTCGAGGATCTCGCGCACCGCATGGGGCAGGGGGCTCGCGTCCTCCTCGAACATCGGCGTCTGGTGGCCGACGAGCAGGTGCAGGAAGGCCCGCCAGTCCGCATCGGGGATGGCGTTCACCCACACCTCGTCGTCCACCCGGTGGAACACGGCCGACAGCAGGTCGCGCAGGTGGGCGGTGTCGATCACCTCGGGCAGCAGGCGATTGCCGATTCGGCGCGAGGTCTCGGAGAAGAAGCCGGTCGAGGGCAGCAGGCCGGAGGCCACGTACATCGTCACCTGCTTGCGCTCGGCGAACAGGCGCAGGGTGGCCGCGCGCAGGTTGGCGAGCAGATCCGAACGGCGCGCGAGCAGGGTGCTGAGCGCCTTCAGGTTCGCGCTCGCCTTGTCGGTCTGGGTCGCGCGCGGCGGGCGCAGCTTGTCGACCAGGGCCACCCACAGGGCGACCTGATCCTGTTCCGGCTGGCCGAAACGTTCGAGGAGTCTTTCCATGTTCATGCTTCCATAAGCGGCGGTGATGCGCTCGCGCACGAGTCGCGGGGCCGCGGGCCCGGCACCGGCAAGGACCCGGTCGGGCAAGAAATTGTGCACTGCATTATGCGGTAATCCGCCCCGGATGCCAGCACGGGGCTAAAATCGGCACCCCTGTTTCCGATCGGCGGCCGCGGCTGCCTCACCTGCCATGCCCCTGCTTTCCGTCGATAACGCCTGCCTGGCCTTTGGTCACGTCGACCTGCTCGATCATGTGACTTTTCAGCTCGACGCGGGCGAACGCGTTGCGCTGATCGGGCGCAATGGCTCGGGCAAGTCGAGCCTGCTGCGCGCGCTCGCCGGTCAGGCGGCGCTCGATGATGGCACAGTCTGGCGGCAGGCCGAAATGGTCACCGCCTATGTGCCGCAGGAGCCCGACTTTGCGCTCGAGCGCGACGTCTTCGCCACCATCGCCGACGGCCTGGGCGCCGCCGCGCAGCTGCTGGTGGATTACCACGCCGCCATGGTCGCGGTCGCCGACCACGCCACGCCGGCGGCGCTGGCCCGGCTTGATGCGCTGCAGCATGCCGTCGAGCAGGCCGAGGCCTGGCGGCTGAACCAGCGCGTCGAGCAGGTCGTGGCCCGTCTCGGACTCGACCCCGCGGCAAAGGTTTCCAGCCTCTCGGGCGGCGGCGTCAAGCGCGTCGCGCTGGCGCGGGCGCTGGTGGCCGAGCCCGACCTGCTGCTGCTCGACGAGCCCACCAACCACCTCGACCTCGACGGCATCCTGTGGCTGGAAGAGCTCATCCGCGACTTCCGCGGCGCGGTCATGGTCATCACCCACGACCGCGTGTTTCTCGACAACGTCGCCACCCGCATCATCGAGCTCGACCGCGGCAAGCTGGCGAGCTATCCGGGGCGTTTTGCCGACTACCAGCGGCGCAAGGCCGAGGAGCTGGAGGCCGAAGAGAAGGCCGCCGCGCGCTTCGACAAGTTCCTCGCCCAGGAGGAGGTGTGGATCCGCAAGGGCGTCGAGGCCCGCCGCACCCGCAACGAGGGCCGCGTGCGCCGGCTCGAGGCCCTGCGCGTCGCGCGTGCCGCGCGCCGCGACCGTCTCGGCAACGTCAGCCTGGCGGTGGACACCGGCGACAAGAGCGGCCAGATGGTGGCCGAGCTGACCCACGTCACCAAGCGCTACGGCGGCAAGACCGTCGTCCGTGACTTCTCGACCCGCATCCTGCGTGGCGACCGCATCGGCTTCATCGGCCCCAACGGCGCCGGCAAGACCACGCTGTTGAAGCTGATCCTCGGCGAGATCGAGCCCGACGAGGGCAGCGTGCGCCGCGGTACGCGCCAGACCGTGGCCTACTTCGACCAGTTGCGCGAACAGCTCGACCCCGAGCTGCCGCTCACCGAGGTCATCAGCCCGGGCTCGGACTACGTCGAGATCGGCGGCGACAGGAAGCACGTCATCGGCTATCTCGGCGACTTCCTGTTCGCGCCGCAGCGCGCGCGCTCGCCGGTCAAGTCGCTCTCCGGCGGCGAGCGCAACCGCCTGCTGCTGGCGCGCCTGTTTGCCCGCCCGGCCAACCTGCTGGTGCTCGACGAGCCGACCAACGACCTCGACATCGAGACCCTCGATCTGCTCGAGGAACTCTTGGCCGGCTACGACGGCACCCTGTTCCTGGTCAGCCACGACCGTGCCTTCCTCGACAACGTCGTCACCCAGGTGATCGCCGCCGAGGGCGACGGGCGCTGGGGCGAGTACGCCGGCGGCTATGGCGACTGGCAGCGCGTGCAGGCCCAGCGTGCCGAGGAGCGGGCAGCGCGCGACAGCGTCAAGCGCGCGCCGGCGCCGGCCGACAAGGGCCGCGGCGCAGAGCGCAAGCCCGCAAACCGGCCGGGCAAGCTGTCCTTCAACGACAAGCGCGAGCTCGAGTCCCTGCCGGACCGCATCGCCGCCCTCGAGGACGAGCAGGCCGCGCTGCATGCGCGCATGGCCGACCCCGCGCTATACCAGAACGCACCGCAGGAGGTCGCCCAGATCAAGGCCCGCCTGGAAGCGCTGGACGGCGAGATCGAGGCCGCGATGCTGCGCTGGGAAGAACTCGAGTCGCGCGCCTGAGCGGTGGCAGGGGCGCCGGACCAAGGCCGGCGGCGCGCGCCGGACCCGGCTGGTGGCCCGCCTCAGAACACGCCGATCTGCTCGAACCAGGCGGTCGCTGCCGCTGCGCCGAGGAAGACGGCGGCGTGGAAAGCCGCCAGGCGGCGATAGTTGCGCGCGATGATCGCCGGGTCGAGGTCAGAGATCAGGTACAGGCGGCGGTCCTGCGGCTGGCGCATCACATGCAGCTCGGGCGCGGACAGCCGCGCCGCCTGGCGTTGGCGCACCTCGCGCCGGGCCTGCGCGCGCGCCAGCTCCCACTCCTTGAGGTCGAGCTCGCCGTTGCCGTCGAGGTCGAAGCGCGCAAGCAGGGCAGGGTGGTCGGTCTTCCACTCGGCGAGCAGGTCGCGCACCTGGGCGGCGAGGTCGAAATCGGCATCGATGCTGCCCAGCGTGGCGAAGTCGCCGAGCACGTACAGGCGGTCGTGGCGGATCAGCGACCACTGCGTGTAGCGCAGCTCGTCGCGCAGCGTGAGGTCGCGCCGGCGCACCAGCATCTCGGCGCCGTCGGGGTCGATCACGCAACTGCCGCTGCCATCCTCGAGCAGGAAGGACGCCTCGCTCTCGTCCCGGCTCACCGGCCGCCACTTGCCGTCGCGCTGCTTGCGCTCGATCAGCAGGCGGTACCACAGCACCGGCAGGCCATCGACCGGCGACAGCAGCGGCGTGCCGCCCAGCGGCTGGGCGCGGCCGCGCAGCTCGGCGTAGCCCTGGGCGGCGGAGGCAATGCGCGAGGTCGGCGTGTCGTCGATCAGGCGGGCATGGCGCAGCGCGCTCACCCAGCCCAGCAGGCCGGTGGCGAGCAGCAGTGCAAGCGCGATCAGGCTGGCCGCGCCCTGGTCGAAGTGCAGCACGGCCAGCACCAGGCCGAACTGCAGCGCCGGCAGCGCGAGCTGGCGCCGGCTGTGGCGAAGGCGGACGAGCATGGCGCGCGGGCCGGGCTAAGGCGCGTGGGTCGGCAAACGGAGGGGTGTGGGTGCGCGCAGCGCTCAGGCGCTGAACAAGGCCTTCAGGTCCACATCGGCCTTCTCGGCGACGCTGAACTGCAGCAGCGGCTGGGCGATGAAGTTGAACAGGCGGGCGACGATCAGGTCGGGAAACTGCTCGATGCGGATGTTGTGCACATTGACCGACTCGTTGTACCACTCGCGACGGTCGGCGATGCTGTTCTCGAGCGCGGTGATGCGGGTCTGCAACTGCATGAAATGCTCGTTGGCCTTCAGCTCGGGGTAGGCCTCGGCCACCGCGAAGATCTGCCCCAGCCCGGCGCGCAACAGGTTCTCGGCCGCGCCCAGCGCCGGCACGTCGTGCGCCTCGCGCGCCCTGGCCACACGTGCGCGCGCCTCGGTGACACGCGCCAGCGTCTCCTGCTCGAACTGCTTGTACTGGCGGCACACCTCGACCAGCTTGGGCAACTCGTCGTGGCGCTGCTTGAGCAGCACGTCGATGTTGGCCCAGGCCTTGGCGATGTTGTGCTTCAACTGCACGAGGCCGTTATAGACCACCACGCCATAGACCAGCGCGAGGACGACGAGGCCAAGGACAACCGCGGTACCGATGCTCATTGGGGGCGACTCCAGTTTGGACGCCGCCATCGTATACTGCCGTCCTCGCCGCGGATGTTGCGCATGCCACGGCGGCGAGCAAACAAAACCAGAAAGCGGAATCCCCACTCTTGTCGTTCGAACTGCCGTCCCTTCTGCGTCGCCCGGGCGTCGTGCTCGTGTGCGGCGCGCTCATCCTCACCCTGGCCATGGGCGTGCGCCACACCGGCGGCCTGTTCCTGCCGCCGATGACCGCCGACCAGGGCTGGTCGCGCGAGCTGTTCTCCTTCTCGATCGCCTTGCAGAACCTGTTGTGGGGCCTGTTCCAGCCCTTCGCCGGGGCCTTCGCCGACCGTCACGGCGCCGGCCGCACGCTGGTCGGCGGCGCGCTGCTCTACATCGTCGGCCTGGTGGTGATGGCGCATGCCGACACCGCCCTCGGCCTCAATCTGGGCGCCGGCCTGCTGATCGGCATGGGGCTGTCGGGCACCACCTTCAGTGTCGTGCTGGGCGTGATCGGGCGCATGGCCGCACCGGCAAAGCGCAGCATGGCGCTCGGCCTGGCCTCGGCCGGCGGCAGCTTCGGCCAGTTCGCGGTGCTGCCGGTGGGGCAGGCGCTGATCAGCACGGTGGGCTGGCAGGATGCGCTGCTGTGGCTGGCGGTCGGCATCGCCTTCATCATCCCGCTCGCGGCCGCTGTCACCGGCACCAGCGAGCGCAGCACCGGCTTCCAGCAGTCGCTCGGCGAGGCCCTGCACGAGGCGATGCGCACGCCCAGCTTCCACTACCTGTTCTGGAGCTTCTTCGTGTGCGGCTTCCAGACCGCCTTCATCATGCTGCACCTGCCGGCCTTCGTCGTCGATGGCGGCCTGTCGGCCAACATCGGCATGACGGCGGTGGCGCTGATCGGCCTGTTCAACATCTTCGGCTCCTTCCTGTCGGGCTGGCTCGGCGGCTGCTACAGCAAGAAGGGGCTGCTGGCCGGCATCTACGCGCTGCGCATTGTCGCCATCCTGGCGCTGCTGATGTTCCCGCTGTCCACGCTGAGCCTGTACGTGTTCGCCGCGGTGATGGGCCTGCTGTGGCTGGGCACGGTGCCGCTCACCAGCGGGCTGGTGGGGCAGATCTTCGGCCTGCGCTACGTCGGCATGCTGTACGGAATCGTCTTCCTCGGTCACCAGATCGGCGGCTTTCTCGGTGCCTGGCTGGGCGGGCGCATCTTCGACCTCAGCGGCTCGTACCTGATCGCCTGGTGGTTGTCGATCGCGCTGTCGGTGCTCGCCGCGCTGCTGTCGCTGCCGGTGCGCGAGGCGCCGCTGCTGCGCACCGCGGCGCGATGAGGGCCGAGCCATGAAGAAACCGCTGCCATGAACAAACCGCCGGCATGAAGACTCCGCTATTGCGCCTGCTGCTCGGCATCCTGGCTGCGGCCGTGCTTGCGCTGATCTTTGCCGCCTACCAGCACCCAGCGCTGCTGATCGACTTCGGCAACCTGATCTTCTGCGGCTGAGGGCTGGCGGGCGAGGCCGCGGCAGGCCTTCAGTCGTTGGCCGGTGCCGGCGGCAGGAAGCGCGGGCGGATCGCTTCCGGCATCCCCAGGCGCTGCAGCAGGGCCTCGCGGCCGAGGTGCAGCAGGGCCTCGATGGCGGCGATGTCGTCGGGCAGGGCGGGGTCGTCCCAGCCGTGCGCGAGGTGGCGGGCGAAGTCGGCGGCGAGCTGGATCGTGCGCACGCGCGGGTTGTCCTGCTGGCTGGCGTCGAGCAGGGGTGCCAGCAGCTCGGGCAGGCGCCAGGCGCGCACCAGGCCGAGCTGGATCTCCGCGGCACTCACGCCGAACACGGCGCGCTCGGCCTCGGCGGTGCGCAGGCCGGGCTGTGCGGCCTGGCGCGCCTGCACCTGCAGCGCCAGCTCGGGCGCAAAGATCCAGCACACGATCTCGGTGGCCTCGTGCAGCAGCGCGGCGACGGTGATCTCCTGCACGTCGAGGTCGCGGCGGACGATGGCGAACTCGCGCGCGAGCTCTGCGACCTGGCGCGCGCGCGCGATCACGCGCAGCACGCCGACCAGGGCTTTGGGCCGGGGGGCAAGCGCCGCTTCCACCGTGGGCAGCGCGCCGAAGGCGGTGAAGAAAGGCTCCACCCCCAGCATCATCACGGCGCGCTCGATGGTGGTGATGTCGTGGTTCTGCGACTGGCGGCGGTTGCGCTCGATGTGGGTCAAGAGCCGCATCGTCATCAGCGGGTCGGACAGCACGATCGCCGCGAGCGGGCGCGCGCCGATCGATTCCTCGCTGTGGCGCAGCGCCTCGAGCGCGCGCACGGTATGGCGCAACACCGGCAGCGGCTGGGCGGAGAAGTGATCGACGTAGGCCTGCACCGAGGGCAGGGGGTGTTGCAGCTGGGGCATGCGCGGCTCTGGCAGGGGGGCGGCAGATATCGTCATTATCGGCGGCACGCGGGGGAACTGAAGGCGTGCGCGCCAAGCACAGGCCAAGCCTGGCTTGGGGCTATAATTATGGCGCTCGCAGCGTCGGCGCGCGGCCGAGTTCCCTGCCGAACTTGCCGTCATCGGCGTTGCCGAATTCCAGGACCGCGCACAGGAGATGCCCGCATGACCCCCTTCAAGGCCTTCGTGATCGACCAGGACGACAAGCGCAAGGTCGTCAGCCGCATGGGCACGCTCGCGCCCGAGCAGCTCGACGCCGGCGAGGTGGCGATCCGCGTTCACTACTCCAGCATCAATTACAAGGATGCGCTGGCGGCCACGGGTGCGGGCAAGATCATCCGCCGCTTCCCCTGCGTGGGCGGCATCGACCTGTGCGGCGAGGTCGTCGATAGCGCCGATGCGCGCTTCAAGGCCGGCGACAAGGTCATCGCCACCAGCTTCGACATCGGTGTCGCGCATCACGGCGGCTATGCCGAATACGCGCGCGTGCCCGCCGCCTGGGTGGTGCCGCTGCCCGCCGGGCTGGACCTGTTCGAGGCCATGGCGCTGGGCACGGCCGGCTTCACCGCCGCGCTCGGCGTGGTGCGCATGGAAGACAACGGCCTGGCGCCTGCCAACGGCCCGGTCATCGTCACCGGCGCCACCGGCGGCGTGGGCGGGCTGGCCATCGACATGCTGGCCCGCCTCGGCTATCACGTTGTGGCGCTCACCGGTAAGGCAGCCGAGGCCGACTACCTGAAGATGCTCGGCGCCGCCGAGATCAAACTGCGCACCGAGATCGACCTCGACAAGGTGCGCCCGCTCGAGGCCGCGCAGTGGGCCGGCGCGGTGGACAACGTCGGCGGGCCGATCCTGCACTGGGTGCTGGCGACCATGAAGCAGGCGGGCACGGTGGCGAGCATCGGCAACGCCGCCAGCTTCAAGCTCGACACCACGGTGTTTCCCTTCATCCTGCGCGGTGTCAGCCTGCTCGGCATCGACTCGGGCTACATGGGCTTTCCCACCCGCCAGCGCGTGTGGGACCGCCTCGCCACCGACCTCAAGCCGCGCCACCTGGCGGCCGTCACGCGCACGATCGATTTCGATGCCTTGCCTGCCGCCTTCGACGATTTCATCCAGGGCCGGGTCAAGGGCCGCACGGTGGTCCGCATCGGCGCCTGATCGACAGCACAGAACGCAGCGGAGCGAGGAGGCTTGAGCAAGGTGGGGGAGCGGCGGTGGTGACGAGCGAAGACGACAAGCTGCCGCGCATCCTCGTGGTCGATGACTCGCGCATGGTGCGGGCGTCGATCGTCAAGCTCATCCGCGGCCGCTTCGAGGTGCGCGAGGAACCCGACGGCGAAGCCGGCTGGGAGGCGCTGCTGGTCGACCCCGCGATCGACCTCGTGCTCACCGACATCGGCATGCCGCGCCTGGATGGCTACGGCCTGCTCGAGCGCATCCGCGCCTCCAGGGTGTCGCGCGTGCGCGACCTGCCGGTGGTGATCATCTCCGGCGACGAGGACGAGTCGGCGCGCGAGCGTGCGCTCGCCCTCGGCGCCAACGGCTTCGTCGCCAAGGGCGCCGGCAGCGTCGAGCTGCTCGCCACCCTGAGTTCGCTGGTGCGCCTGTCGAAGGCCCAGCACGAGCTCGAGCGCAGCCGTGCCGCGCTGGCGAGCCAGAGCCCGGTCGACCCCGAGACGGGCCTCGCCAGCGCGGGCTACCTGCAGCACCGCGCCACCCAGGGGGTGTCCGAAGCGCGCCGCCGCCACACCGACATCGCGGCCCTGGTGATCGAGGTCGACCAGTTCGACGAGCTGGTCGATCGCCACGGCGCGCACGTCGTGCAGTTGATCCTGCGCAAGCTGTCGAAGATGCTCACCAGCCGCATCCGCACCGAAGACACCTTGTCGCAGCACTCGGCCTCGCAGTTCGCGCTGCTGTCGCCGGGCATCGACCGTGTCTCGAGCTGCGCCTTCGCGCTGCGCCTGCGCAGCAGCGTCGAGAAGCTGGTGATGGGCTATCGCGAGGAGCGCATCCGCGTCACGCTCAGCATCGGCGTGGCCAATGCGGCGGTCGATGGACGCAACACCGTCAGCGAGCTGCTGGGGCTCGCGCTCGAACGGGCGGCGGCGGCGCGCGCCGCCGGCGGCAATCGGGTGGTCGCGGATGCGGGCGAGGTGGATGCGGCGCTGATCGAGCGCGAGCTCGGCCGCCTCGTCAGCATCGACAACGCCTTGCGCCAGGTGCGCGCCGGCGCCCGCGCCGAGGTCGAGGCGCAGCTGCCCGAAATCATCGCAGCGCTGATGCCGCTGCTCGAATTGCTAGAATCGAAAACTCACTGCGGACTGCCGCTCAGGCAACTCGAAGCGCTCAAGCACAGAAGCGCGACCGACGGTGACGATGCGGAGGCCACCCGGACCTCCATTTGAAGTGGGAGTGGTCGCAGGTTTCGCTGCGCTGTCCCGGCGCTGCGGTGCAGGCAACACGTCATTTGCAGTACAGGGAAAATCGAAGGGAGAGAGGAAGCAATGACCGATTACCAGCAGTTTCACCGCCGTTCCATCGAAGACCGCGACGGGTTCTGGGCCGAACAGGCCCAGCTCGTGCATTGGAACAAGCCCGCAGAACAGATCTGCGATTTTTCCAATCCGCCTTTCGTCAAGTGGTTCAAGGGCGGCGAAACCAACCTCTGCTACAACGCGGTGGACCGCCACGCCGCTGCGCGCCCGAATGACCGCGCGCTGGTGTACATCTCGACCGAGACCAACGAGGAGAAGGTCTACTCCTTCGCCGAGCTGCAGCGCGAAGTCGAGCGCATGGCGGCGATCTACCAGGAGCTGGGCGTCAAGCGCGGCGACCGGGTGCTGATCTACATGCCGATGATCGCCGAGGCGGCGTTCGCCATGCTCGCCTGCGCACGCATCGGCGCGATCCACTCGGTGGTGTTCGGCGGCTTCGCCGCCGGCTCGCTCGCCACCCGCATCGACGACGCCAAGCCGGTGCTGATGGTCAGCTCGGACGCCGGCATGCGCAATGGCAAGCCGGTGCCCTACAAGCACCTGGTCGACGAAGCCTGCAGGCTGGCCGAATTCCCGCCCGCCAAGGTGCTGATCGTCGACCGTGGCCTGGACAAGGGTTTCGCCAAGGTCGAAGGCCGTGACGTCGACTACGCCGCGCTGCGCGCGAAGCATATGGACGCCCAGGTGCCGGCCGTGTGGCTGGAGTCCTCCGAGCCGAGCTACATCCTGTACACCTCCGGCACCACCGGCAAGCCCAAGGGCGTGCAGCGCGACACCGGCGGCTACACCGTGGCGCTGGCCGCGTCGATGAAGCACATCTTCACCGGTGCGGCCGGCGAGGCCATGTTCTCGACCTCGGACATCGGCTGGGTGGTCGGTCACAGCTACATCATCTACGGCCCGCTGATCGCCGGCATGGCCACCATCATGTACGAGGGCACGCCGCTGCGCCCCGACGCTGGCATCTGGTGGCAGATCGTCGAGAAGTACAAGGTCAGCGTGATGTTCTCGGCGCCCACCGCGGTGCGTGTGTTGAAGAAGCAGGACCCGGCCTTCCTCAAGAAGTACGACCTGTCCTCGCTCAAGCACCTGTTCCTGGCCGGCGAGCCGCTGGACGAGACCAGCCACGAGTGGATCATGAGTGAGCTCGGCATCCCGGTCATCGACAACTACTGGCAGACCGAGACCGGCTGGCCGATGCTCGCCATCTGCCGCGGCGTCGAGGACAGCCCGATCAAGCTCGGCTCGCCCGCCTTCCCGGTCTACGGCTACGACTTGCGCATCTTCCGCGAGGACGGCACCGAGTGCGGCGCCAACGAGAAGGGCATCGTCGGCATCGTGCCGCCGCTGCCGCCGGGCTGCCTGTCGACCGTGTGGGGCCAGGACGAGCGCTTCGTCAGCACCTACTTCAGCCTGTTCAAGGACCCGGTGGTGTATTCCTCGTCCGACTGGGGCATCAAGGACGACAAGGGCTACCACACCATCCTCGGCCGCATGGACGACGTCATCAACGTCGCCGGCCACCGTCTCGGCACGCGCGAGATCGAGGAAGCGGTGCAGACCCACCCGGCGATTGCCGAAGTGGCGGTGGTGGGCGTGGCCGATCAGCTCAAGGGACAGATGCCGATGGCCTTTGCGGTGGTGAAGGACGCGACCACGGTCGACACCGCCGACAAGCGCGCCGCGCTCGAGAAGGAGGTGATGAAGAAGGTGGACGAGAGCCTGGGCGCCATCGCCCGTCCGGCGCGGGTGCACTTCATCGGCGGCCTGCCCAAGACACGTTCGGGCAAGATGCTGCGGCGCTCGATCCAGGCCCTGGCCGAAGGGCGTGATGCGGGGGATCTGACGACGATCGACGATCCGAGCACGCTGGAGCAGATCAGGGAGGCGCTGAAGGGCTGATCGAAGCCAAAAGGCGAGGCCGGTTCGACGCTCTGGGCGTCACCGGCCTCATTTCCCTTGCACACTTGAATCGTCCATTTTCATCTGGCCCTTGCCCCATGCGCGGTAGACTCCTGTCCGTAATCCGGCTGGCATCAAGAAACCTCGCGCGACAACGACGCCGCACGGGCCTAGCGCTTGCGACCGTGATCGGCGGCGTAATTGCGTACTTGATCGCAGGCGGCTTCATCCAATGGATCTTTCACGACATGCGCGAGACGACCATACACTCGCAGCTTGGTCACGTGCAGATCACCCGCCCGGACTATTTCGGCAAGGGGCTCGGCGACCCCT
Source organism: Thauera sp. WH-1 (assembly GCF_047806685.1). Lineage (NCBI taxonomy): Bacteria > Pseudomonadati > Pseudomonadota > Betaproteobacteria > Rhodocyclales > Zoogloeaceae > Thauera > Thauera sp. WH-1. The sequence goes on along the minus strand of NZ_JBLQGP010000008.1, from coordinate 139,760 downwards.
ACAACTATCTGTTGCCGCCCTCAGAGGCGCAGGCCCTCGCTGCGGCGGCGCCGGATGCGCTGACCGTTGCCCCCCGGCTTGCCTTCAGTGGCCTCATCAGCAAGGAAGACTCGACGATTTCGTTCATCGGTGAAGGGATCGAGCCCCAGCTCGAGGCGCCCATCACGAAGGCGATCACGATCGTGGCGGGGGCGGACCTGGCCCCCGAGGCGCAGAACGAGGTTCTGCTCGGCGAAGGCCTGGCTGCCAACCTCGGCGCAGTTCCGGGCGACCAGGTCGTACTGCTGGCGACGACGGCCTCGGGGGGCGTCAATGCCGTCGAGCTGCGGGTCACCGGGCTTTTTGCGACCACCACCAAGGCCTACGACGACACCGTGCTTCGCGTGCCGATTGCGGTGGCGCGAACCCTGATGCGCGTTGAAGGCGCGACTACCTGGGTCGTGCTGCTCCGCGATACGGACGCCACCTCCCGCGTCGTCCGCGGCCTGGCCGAAAAGTTGCCGGCGACCGAGTTCGAGGTCATCCCGTGGCACGCGCTTGCTGATTTCTACAACAAGACGGTGGAGCTGTACTCCCGGCAGATCGGCATCGTGCGGCTGCTGATTGCCCTCATCGTGATCCTGAGTGTGTCGAATACCATGTCGATGACCGTCATCGAGCGCACCGGTGAAATCGGAACCTCGATGGCCCTGGGGGTGCGGCGTGCCGGCATCCTGTCGCTTTTTCTGTGCGAAGGTGCGCTGCTGGGTCTTGCCGGCGGCATCTTCGGGGTAGGATTCGCCTATCTGCTCGGCGAATTCATCTCGTGGGTGGGTATTCCGATGCCGCCTCCCCCCGGCATGGCGCGGGGCTACACGGCCGGGATCAGAATTCCTCCGGAGCTGATGCTGGACGCGTTCGTGCTGGCCTTCTTCACCACACTCCTCGCAAGCCTGCTACCAGCCTGGAAGGCCTCTCGCATGAACATCGTCGATGCCCTTCGTCACCAGCGTTGACCCGAATGCTCACAAAGCTCGCGCTTCGCAACATCTTCAGGCAGAAGGCCCGCACGGCGATGACTTTGGCCGCGGTCGTGCTCGGCGTCGCCGGCCTGATTCTGGCCGGAGGCTTCGTCAAGGACATCTTCTTCCAGCTCGGCGAGGCCATCGTGCATTCGCAGACGGGACACGTTCAGGTCTTTCGCGATGGTTTTCTCGATCGTGGGAGCCGGCAGCCGGAGCGCTTCCTGATGGAGGACGTTACAGGCGTCGCCAGCAGGCTCGAAAAACATGGCGGCGTCGCTGAAGTAACGGCACGCTTGAACTTTTCCGGTCTGCTCAACAACGGCCGGCGCGACCTCGCGATCATTGGTGAGGGCATCGATCCCGACAAGGAAGCGCGCCTCGGCAGCTATATCAATCTTTTATCGGGCCGCCAACTCCGTGGCGATGACGCCTTTGGCATCCTGTTGGGCCAGGGCGTGGCCGCGTCCATGGATGTGGGGCCTGGCGATAGCGTCACGCTGGTGACCAACACCGCGGAGGGCGGGCTCAATACCGTCGATTTCGAAGTCGTGGGCATCTTCCAGACCTTCTCCAAGGACTTCGACGCGCGCGCGGTCAGAATCCCGCTGCCGGCGGCCCAGGAACTGATGTTCAGCACAGGCGCCAACCTGCTCGTCGTCGCCCTGGAGCGGACCGAAGACACCGACCGCAGTCTGGCGCTGATCAAGGCCAGCCTGCCGCCGGATCTCGAGGCCCGGGGCTGGCGCGAGCTGTCGGATTTCTACGACAAGGCGGTGGAGCTCTACGACCGCCAGTTTGGCGTGTTGCAGTTCATCATCCTGTTGATGGTCCTGCTGTCGGTCGCAAACGCAGTCAATATGGGCGTGTTCGAACGCTATGGCGAATTCGGCACCCTGCAGGCGCTGGGCAACACGCGCGCCCACGTATTTCGCCTGGTCGTGCTCGAGAACATGCTGCTCGGCATGATCGGCGCCGGGCTTGGCGTTATCCTCGGGCTTGCGCTGGCCGGCGCAATCTCGGCAGTTGGAATCCCGATGCCACCTCCTCCCAACTCGAATCAGGGGTACACCGCGCACATCCGGCCGGATCTGCTGACGGTCGTGCTGGCCTGGATCGTCGGCTTTGTCGCAACCGTGCTGGCCGCCTTGCTGCCGGCACGGCGGGTGTCTCGCACGCCTGTCGTCGATGCCCTGCGTCAGTCGATTTAACTTTCTCGGAACAGCCAGCCATGTCTTTCCTCGACAACTTCAACTTGGGTCATGGGTTCAGGAAGTACTTTCGGATTGGCGCTGCGCTCGATGATGATCTGCGCAATGCGGTCTATCGCATCCGCCACGAGGTCTACTGCGAGGATCTGCAGTTCGAGCCCGTGCGTCCCGACCGTCGCGAGACGGACGAATATGATGCCCGCAGCCTGCACTGCCTGCTGCGAAAGGTCGGCACGCCCGCTTACCCGGTTGGATGCACCCGGCTCGTATTGACCGATCCCGACTCGCCTCTTACTCCCTTGCCCTTCGAAAACACCTGTGCCGCGACGATCGATCGTTCGATCGTCGATCCGGCCAAGCTGCCGCGTGAGCGAATCGCCGAGGTATCACGTCTCGCCGTCCGGCGCGCATTCCGCCGCAGAAAAGGCGAGGAGCGCGTCAGTACGTCGATTCAGGAAGAGGATTTCGGTGTCGGCGACCAGCCCCGATTCCCCTACATCCCGATCGGCCTTTACATGGGGGCGATCGCGCTGGCGGCGCGCAATGGAATCGATGTGCTCTTCATGTTGACCGAGCCCAGGTTGGCGACCCACTTTGCCCGCCTGGGGGTCGACATTCGGCAGATCGGGGGCCCCGTGTCGCATCGCGGCACGCGTGTGCCGTCGATGCTCGACGTGCACGAGACCATTGGCAACATGCGCCTGATCATGAAGCCGCTGTGGCGAGAGATCCATGCCCAGATGGAGCTCAGCCACAACGAGCCTGCCTTCCTGCAAGGCCCCCAGGAAGCGGACTGATGTCGGATTTTTTTACAAGTTTGCGAGGCATAACAGGGGCTTGATCGGGGTTTGTTTAGAAGTGACGGTTTTTTAAGAGTTTTTTTATTCTTTCTTTTCTGGCCTGGCTCTTGCTTAGTGGTCTATACCGACAAGAATTTGTCACCTGAGACGAAAAACTCACGTCTCGCCATCCACGAGGAGAGTCACCATGAAATCACGTCCAGCTCTGAAGAAGCTTTCCGTCCTACTGGTAGGCTTGGCGAGTGCCGCGACCGTCCAGGCGGCGACGGTGGTTACCGAATGGACTTACAGCCTGACTGGGGTCTGGCAAAGCTTCGCACCGACTGCAGGTATCACCCTGTCAGGCGATGAGAAGACCCTTTCCTGGGGAGCGCCTGCCACCACGGGAGGTAACCAGTCCTCGCTGATGATCACGGATCCGGCGGCGCCGGGCAATGTGGTCACCCAGATCACCGGCGACAGCCCGCAGCTGGGCACCACTGCTACCGGCATCACGCTGACCCACAACAACAACCCGATCTTTGCCCCGAGCCTGACCAGTGCGGTGCTGCGCGCAACGCTCAACCTCACTGCGGCCCAGCCCGCGGAGGCAGTCGTCGGCGGTGGGCCGGGGCCGTTGCCTCCCCTCCTCTACGACATCTTGTTCACCGAGACGCCAAACACAGCAGGTACTTGCGTCATAGGTTCCAGCCCCACACCCTGCAACGACATCTTCGTCCAGCAGACCGGCTTCCTCAATCAACCGCTCACGTACAACGGCAACGATTATTTCATCAACATCTTCCCGACCTCGGGAGGGGTGCTGAGCACGCTTTCGGATGCAGCGTGTGCCGCCGCCGGGGCGGCTGATGGTTGCCTCGGGTTCTCCACGCCGGAGGGGCAGAGCACCGCCCTGCAGTTCGGTTTCACGATCTCCACCGAGCGTTTCAGCCAGGTTCCCGAGCCTGGTATTCTGGCGCTCCTGGGCATCGGTCTCGCGGCGGGTGCACTGACGGGCCGTCGCCGTCGCGCGTAAGCCGCGGCCAGGTCTGCTGCGATCAGGCCTGGCGGAACGAGGGTGCGAGGGGTGGGTCAGGCAACTGGCCCGCCCTTTTTGTTTGAGGCGTGCGCTTGCCGTCCGATGCCGCTGGCACGCGCGGTGCGCCGGGCTGCAGCCAGACCGCCGGGTTCTGGGGGGGCTTTCGTCGCTTCACCGTAGCGCTAGGCGGTGACGGAGGGGCACGCGCACTTTTTTTGCAGATTGTGGAGCAACAGAATGGATCTTGAGGCGGCAACGCGGGCCTGGCGAGCAATGGGGCCAGGGCTCGAGGTGCTCGATGCTGCGGCTGCAGCCGCCAAGTATGGGGTGGATACCACGGCGCTGCAGCGTCGCTTCCTTGGGGCATTGAGGCTGGAGCACGGCGAACTCGTGACCGACGTGATGCGCATTGCCTCGCGTTTCGGCGTACCGGTGTACCCCGTCAGTACTGGACGCAACTGGGGCTATGGCACGGCACTGCCGGTGCGCGACGACTGCATGGTGCTCGACCTGTCCGGGCTCACGCGCATCGTCGAGTTCGACGCGGAGTTGGGCATCGTGACGCTCGAGCCGGGCGTCACGCAGCAGATGCTGGCAGACTTCCTGGATCGTGGCAGACATCCCTTCCTGCTGCCGGTTACGGGTGCCGGGCCCCAATGCAGCCTGGTCGGCAATGCGCTCGAGCGCGGTTATGGCATCACGCCCGAAGGCGATCATTTCGCCGCGGTGACGAACATCGAGGCGGTGCTGGCCGATGGCTCGGTCTATCGCGGGATGCTGCGCGAACTGGCTGGCGATGACCTCGGCAGGCTGTTCAAATGGGGTGTCGGGCCCTATTGCGATGGGCTCTTCACGCAGAGCGGTTACGGCGTCGTCACCCGGATGTCGATCGCGCTGGCACGTCGCCCGCAGTGCATCAAGGCCGTGTTCTTCGGCGTGCGCGATGACAGCCTGCTCGAGGAGGCCGTCAAGCGCGTGCGCGACATTCTGGCTGCGCTTCCCGGGGTCGTGGGTGGCATCAATCTCATGAACCGCAGGCGTGTGCTCGCGATGGCCGCGCCGTATCCGGCTGATCAGGTCGGTGCGGACGGTCTCATCACGCCGGCGGCGGTGGAGGCCATGGGGCGGGCCTACCAGGTCATGCCGTGGACGGGCTTCGGCACGCTCTACGGGACATCCCGCGTCGTTCGCGCCGCGCAGCGCGAAATACGCCGCGCCTTGGCCGGTGTCGCCAGCCGCGTCGTCTTCCTCTCCATGGGGCAGGCCCAATTCCTTGCCCGCCTGACGCAGAAGCTGCCGGGCAGCCTGGGCGCGCGCGTGGGCAAGACCGCGGCGACCATCGCACAATCGCTGGAACTCGTCGAGGGGCGCCCCAATGAGACGGCCCTCCCGCTCTGTTACTGGCGCGGGGGATCCATGCCGCCGCAGGGGACGCCGCTGGACCCCGCACGCGACGGTTGCGGGCTGATGTGGTATGCGCCGCTCGTTCCCATGCGCCCCGGCACGGTGCGCAAGTATGTGGAAATGGTCGAGGAGCAGTGCCAACGGCACGGAATCGAGCCGCTCATCACGCTCACCTCGCTCAATGCAAGGCTATTCGACAGCACCGTGCCGATTCTCTTCAGGCGCGACGACGCCACCGAAGCCGCCGCTGCGCGGGCCTGTCTTGCCGCCCTCAGTGAGGCGGGGCGAACGCTCGGCACCCACCCCTATCGGCTCGGGGTGCAGGAGATGGGAAGACTGGGCGATCGCGACCGTGCCAGCGCAGATCTTTCGCAGCGCCTGAAGGCGGCGCTTGATCCTCAGGGGCTGATCGCGCCGGGGCGGTATGAGTAAGTGGCCTCGCCTACCGGCGGTCACATACAGCTAGCCGCCCTTGCCTCCGCTATATCCTGCCATCGTAAGGTGGTAGCGCCGGCGGCGCGCCGGGGGCACAAAACAAAGGACTCACTCCCGTAATGCCTCGGGAGTGAGTCCAGTGTGTTCCACCCAATCTCGATCGAAGCTACAGTAAATAGGCTTCAACGGACCGGTTGGAACATGCTCGCCTCATGGAAAGCCGCCAGTGTCACTTCTTGGCGGTACGCCGACGGCTAGCGGCGAAACCGACCAAGCCAAGGCCCAAGAGGGCGAGGGTTCCGGGCTCCGGAACTGCAGTGGTGTTTGCGAGCGCTTGGCCATTTCCGCCACCGGAGTAGCGCGAATTCGGGTCAAGAGTCGCCCGGGTGCCGAAGAAAGCGCTTCCGGAGTAGGCAACACTCTTGGGGTCGAAGTAGTCAGCCGCTGCACCGCCGACGATTTCAAAGACTGCTGAGACGAAACCGTTATCGACCGTACCAGTTTGGAGAGAGAAGCTGGTGATGGTCAGGTCAAGCCACAGGATGTCCCCGATCGCACTGTTCGCAACAGCCTGAGAATTCACTGGCGTGTTGAAGTCGGGGGTGTTATCGACGTAGACGCGAACCCAGCCATCCGTCACATCGAATGTATTGTCCGTGTTGAGGCCAATTCCGCCAAATGCGTAGGTCAACTCGCAACCCGGGCAGAAACTCCCCGCGCCGCCGCCCGTTGGAGATGCCTGAATGATGCTCATTGCCGGGTCGTTGATACGCATATACTCGCCAGCGCCTGCCAGGTAGTAGCCCGTAGCCGCCGCAGGGGCGCCGGTTAAAGAGGCAAGCACGTTCCCGATGGTGTCAGCCGTGGTCCAGCTTCCCAAGGTGCCGACGGCATCGTTGGTCGTGCTGAACCACTGCGTGAACTGCGTCTCACCGATAAAATCCTGCTCGATCGGCGGGGTACTTCCATCGGTCCACTCGGTATCCCATGTAACACCGGCGACAGAGACCATTGCCGAATACGATGGCATCGAGAAGGCTGCCATGCTCCCGAGGGCAGCGACTAAGAGGGCTTTTTTCATTTCAATCTCCTTTGTTGGATCGGTGCACGGTGGCGCCCGAATCTCACTGAGCATAATCCGTGCCTGTATCCTACGGCATTGATAAAAAAGGAGAAAAAATAGGAGTGATGGATGCTGTGCTTATGAGATGTAAAAAAATCCGACACTTTCGCAGGCGTGCGCGGTCTCGTTGTGGCTTTACCTTCTAGAACCCGTCTCAGTGGCAGTGATGGCCAGCCTGCCGTTGCGAAGGGGATGTGAGTTGTGCATTTGCGATGCGAGTTCGACGCCCTTTAGCCCACCATGTTGTCCCGATGGATGAGCTCCGGTTCATCGATGTAACCCAGCAGCCGCTCGATCTCCGCCGTCGGCTTGCGCGCAATGCGCCGGCACTCCGACGCCGAATAATTCACCAGCCCGCGCGCCACTTCCTCGCCGGCCAGCGTGCGACAGGCCACCGCCGCGCCGCGCTTGAAGTCGCCGCGCACCTCGACCACGCCCACCGGCAGCAGGCTCTTGCCGCTCTTGAGCGCGGCCACCGCGCCGTCGTCGATGATCAGGTCGCCGGCGAGCTGCAGGTGGTCGGCGATCCACTGCTTGCGCGCCTGCAAGGGCGTGCTGCTGGCGTAGAGCAGGGTGCCGAGGGGCTCGCCCGCGGCCAGGCGCAGCAGCGGGTCGGCCTCGCGGCCGCTGGCGATGCAGGTGTGGGCGCCGCTGCGTGCGGCGCGCTGGGCGGCGCGGATCTTGGTGATCATGCCGCCCTTGCTGATCGCGCTGCCCGAGCCGCCGGCCATGGTTTCGTACTGGCGGTCCTCGGCGCGGCCCTCGGCGATCAGCGTGGCCGTCGGGTCCTTGCGCGGGTCGGCGGTGTAGAGTCCCTGCTGGTCGGTGAGGATGATCAGCGCGTCGGCTTCGATCAGGTTGGCGACCAGCGCGCCGAGGGTGTCGTTGTCGCCGAACTTGATCTCGTCGGTGACCACGGTGTCGTTCTCGTTGATGATCGGCACCACGCCGAGCTGCAGCAAGGTGGTGAGCGTGCTGCGGGCGTTGAGGTAGCGGGTGCGGTCGGACAGGTCCTCGTGGGTGAGGAGGATCTGTGCGGTGTGCAGGCCGTGGCGGGAGAAGGCCTTTTCGTAGGCTTCGACCAGGCCCATCTGGCCGACGGCGGCGGCGGCCTGCAGCTTGTTCATCTCGTGCGGGCGCCGCGGCCAGCCCAGGCGCTGCATGCCGGCGGCGATGGCGCCGGAGGACACCAGCGCCACCTGCCGGCCCTCGGCGCGCAGCGCGGCGATCTGGCGTGCCCAGGCGTCCAGCGCCTCCTTGTCGAGGCCGGCGCCGTTGTTGGTGACGAGGGCGCTGCCGACCTTCACCACGAGGCGGCGGGCGTTGCGGATCTTGGTTCTCATCTCGATGCGTGCGAGCTCGAAAGGTCGGGAAAGGGGGGCAGGCGCCGGTCGGTCGCGGCCAGTGCCGGGTCAGGGTTCGATCAGGAGGCGCGCGCGCCATCCGGCCCGGCGTCGTCGCGGGCGTCGGCATCGTCGTCCGCCGCGTCCTCGGGCAGGGCGTCGTCGTCCTCGTCGCGCAGGGCTTCACTTTCATAGGCGGCGTCGGCGGCGGCGCGGGCGGCTTCGATCGCGGCCAGGCGGGCGGCTTCGGCGGCGTGGCGCTCGGCGCGCTCGGCCTCGATGCGCTCGCGCTCGGCGTCGAGGAAGTCCTGGATGGCGAAGATCAGCGCCTTGGTGCCGTCGCCCTTCAGCGCCGAGATCTCGAAGTGGCGCTCGACCGGGCCGTAGGCGTCGAGGAAGGCCTGCACGCGTTCGGCGCGCTCTTCCTCGGGGATGAGGTCGAGCTTGTTCAGCGCCAGCCAGCGCGGCTTGTTGTAGAGCGCCTCGTCGTACTTGCGCAGCTCTTCGACGATTGCCTTGGCGTCGGCCACGGGGTCGGCCTCGGGGTCGAAGGGGGCGAGGTCGACCAGGTGCAGCAGCACATGGGTGCGCTGCAGGTGGCGCAGGAACTGGTGGCCGAGGCCGGCGCCCTCGGCTGCGCCCTCGATCAGGCCGGGGATGTCGGCGATGACGAAGCTGCGCGCCTCGCTGGTGCGCACCACGCCGAGGTTGGGCGCGAGGGTGGTGAAGGGGTAGTCGGCGACCTTGGGCTTGGCGGCGGACACGCTGCGGATGAAGGTCGACTTGCCGGCGTTGGGCAGGCCGAGCAGGCCGACGTCGGCCAGCACCTTGAGTTCCAGGTGCAGGTTGCGGAATTCGCCTTCCTGGCCCATGGTTTTCTTGCGCGGCGCGCGGTTGGTGCTGGACTTGAAGTGGATGTTGCCTAGGCCGCCGCGGCCGCCACGGGCGATGAGCACCGTCTTGCCGTCCTCGTCGAGGTCGGCGACGAGCTCGCCGCTCTCGAGGTCCTTGAGCACCGTGCCGACCGGAAAGCGCAGCGTGATGTCCTTGCCGCCCTTGCCGTAGCAGTCGCGGCTGCCGCCGTTTTCGCCGCGTTCGGCGCGGAAGCTGCGGGTGTAGCGGTAGTCGATCAGGGTGTTGAGGTTGCGGTCGGCGACCGCATACACGCTGCCGCCGCGCCCGCCGTCGCCGCCGCTGGGGCCGCCCTTGGGGATGAACTTCTCGCGGCGGAAGGTGGCCGCGCCGTTACCGCCGTCGCCGGCGTAGACCTCGATGCGGGCCTCGTCAAAAAACTTCATGCCTGGTCAACCTCTTCGTGGAGTCCGCCACACGGCGCGCCCCGGAAACAAAAAAGCCCTACCGCAAGGATAGGGCTTTTGCACTGCAATGCGATCGAACGCGTGCGATCAGGCCGCTTCCGGCACGATGATCACGGTGCGGCGACGCGACGGGCCCTTGATCGCGAACTGGACGGTGCCGTCCTTGAGCGCGAACAGGGTGTGGTCCTTGCCGATGCCGACGTTGTCGCCCGGGTGGTATTCGGTGCCGCGCTGGCGAACGATGATGTTGCCGGCGAGCACGAACTGGCCGCCATAACGCTTGACGCCGAGGCGTTTCGATTCCGAGTCGCGGCCGTTACGCGAACTACCGCCAGCTTTTTTGTGTGCCATGTCGGATTACCCCCTTCGCCTTAGGCCGAGATCGCTTCGATGCGAAGCTCGGTGTAGTTCTGACGATGCCCCTGGTGCTTCTGGTAGTGCTTGCGGCGGCGCATCTTGAAAATCTTGATCTTGTCGTGACGGCCGTGGGAAACCACGGTCGCCGTGACGGAAGCTCCGGCCACAACGGGCGTGCCGATCTTGACGGCATCGCCTTCGCCGACCATGAAGACCTGGTCGAGAGTGATTTCGGAACCCACGTCGGCCGGTATCTGTTCTACCTTGATCTTTTCGCCAGCAGCAACGCGATACTGCTTGCCACCGGTTTTTATCACCGCGTACATGGTGTTACTCCAGTTGATGGGTCTGCAAAGAATCGCGCACTATACGAATGCGCCGCGCGAAAGTCAATGAAAACAATGCTCCGGGCGCTTGTTTCAGCCTCCTGAGCAGAGTGTAAAGAAATCCGACAGCCTCGCGCTGCGCCCTGGCGGCTGCGGATCAGGCCTCGGCCAGCGCCGGCAGCAATGCGTCCAGCGCCTGGTGCTCGGTGCGGTAGTTCGCCCGCTCGCCGATGCGCGCCCACAGGCCGTCGCGCTCCATGGCGTCGATGACCTGCTTCTTGAGGCCGCAGAAGGCAATCGACTGGCCTTGCGCATGAAAGCGCTCGAACAGGCCGGCGAGCGTGTGCAGCCCGGTGGCGTCGATGTCGTTGATGCCGGCGGCCGACACCAGCACGATCTTCACGCCTGGCTGCGCGCGCGCGGCGCCGAGCATGGCGTCCTCGAAGGTGGCGGCGGTGACGAAGCTGAGCGGGCTGTCGAAGCGCAGGATCACCAGCGCGGGGTGCGGGTGGGGCAGCTCGAAGCGCTCGCGGTCGCGGTAGGTGCCGTCGGCGTGCAGGCCGAGCAGGGCGACGCGCGGGCGCATGCTGCGGTACACCAGCAGCGCCAGCGACAGCATCAGCCCGGTGAGGATGCCGTTCTGGATGTTGGGCGCAAAGGCGAGGGTGGCGACGAAGGTGACGGCGGCGCCGGCGCCGTCGTCGCGGCTGCTGCGCCAGGCGCGCGCGAGCACCTTGAGGTCGATCAGGCTGACCACCGCCTGCAGGATCACCGCTGCCAGCACCGGCTTGGGCAGGTGCCACAGCAGCGGCGTCAGGTAGAGCAGGGTGAGCAGCACCACCGCAGCGGTGACGAGGGACGACAGGCCGCTGCGGGCCTCATTGACGTAGTTGAGCGCCGAGCGCGAGAACGAGGCGCTCACCGGCATGCCACTGCTGAAGGCGGCGGAGATCTTGGCCAGGCCCTGGCCGATCAGCTCCTGGTCCTGGCTCCAGGCCTGGCGCGTGCGCCCGCAGATGAGCTTGGCGCTGGAGGTGGCCTCCATGAAGCTGACCATGGCGATGACGAAGGCCGCCGGCAGCACGGCGGCGATGAGCTCGGGGCGCAGCGGCGGCAGGCTCAATGCCGGCAGCCCGCCCGGCACCGCGCCCACCACCGCGCCGCCGCCCGCTTCGAAGCCGGTCCACGCCGACAGCGCGGTGGCGCCGGCGACCACCAGCGGCACGCCGGGCAGGCGCGGCCACAGTCGCTTCAACACCAGCAGGGCGGCGAGGCTGCCGAGGCCGAAGGCGACCGCGGGCAGGTGCAGCGCGGCCACGCCGCCCAGCGCGTTGGCAAAATCCAGCACCAGGTGTTGCGAGCTCGTCATGGCGAGGCCGAGCAGGGGCGGAATCTGGGTCAGGCAGATGATCAGGGCGGCGGCATTGACGAAGCCCATCAGCACCGGCACCGACAGCAGGTTGAGCAGCCAGCCCAGGCGCAGCACGCCCAGCCCGAGCTGGATCAGGCCCGACAGCAAGGCGAGCAGCAGCGCCAGGCCGACCAGGTCGCCGCCCGCCTGTCCCGCCAGCGGCAGGATGCTCGCGCCCACCAGCAGGCCGGTCAGCGCCACCGGACCGGTGGAGAGCTGGCCGCAGGAGCCGAACAGCGCCGCGACCACCGCCGGGATCAGCGCCGCATACAGGCCGACATGCGGCGGCAGGCCGGCGAGCTTGGCGTAGGCCAGGGCCTGCGGGACCATCACCAGGGCCACGGTGAGGCCCGCCAGCAGATCGCCGCGCACGCCGCCGGCGCGCCATTGCGCAGGCCAGGCGAGAAACGGCAGCAGGCGGTGCAGGCGCGAGGTGGAAAGCATCGGAGGCGCGGGGGCGGGCCGGTGAGCGGCGCCGGCGTGTCGAAGGCGATGGCGGCGATGTTAAAGACAAAACCGGCGCGGGGCACGGTTTGCCCATTCTGATCCGCGTGTCGTGCGAAATTTCACGTTCCGTGTGTTTGCAAGCGGCTGACCGTGGCGCTCGGCACGCCGGCAAGGCGGGCGGGTTGCTATGATCCGCTGCGGCCTCGAATAACGAAAACCATTCTCTCCAGTTTCGTCTCCCATGTCCTTCACCGCCGAAACCTGTGTTGCCATGCATGCTGGCGACCGCAAGGAACAGCAGGATCGCGTCGCACTGTTCGGCCACCCGAAGAAGCCGGGCATGATGATGGCCGTGCTTGCCGATGGCATGGGCGGACACAGTGGCGGTGCGATGGCGGCCGAGCAGGTGCTGATCCGTGCGCGCCAGAATTTCGAGGTCTATGCGCCGCTGCACGAGACGCCCGAGCACCTGCTCGGCAGCGTCATCGACGAGGCGCACACGGTGATCAAGCTCACCCGCTTCACCAGCGAGCAGGACCCGCACAGCACGGCGGTGGTCTTCCTGCTGCAGAACGGCAAGGCCTACTGGGCCCACTGCGGCGACTCGCGCATGTATCACTTCCGTGGCACCACGACGGTGTCGCGCTCCGCCGATCATTCGCTCGTGGGCGAGCTGCAGCGCAAGGGTCGGCTGGACGAAGCGGGGGCGCTCAATCATCCGCAGCGCAACGTGCTGCTCGCCTGCCTGGGCAGCGAGCGCGAGCCGCGCATCGAGCACGGTCGCGAGGAGGCGCCGCACGCCGGCGACTGCTTCCTGCTGTGCTCGGACGGCCTGTGGGCCTACTTCAGCGATTTCGAGCTGGCCTCGACCTTGCAGGAGCTGCCCCCGCGCGCCGCCGCCGAGCGCCTGATCTCGCAGGCGCGCCAGCGCGCCAGCGGCGGCGGCGACAACATCGCGCTGGCCATCGTCAAGCTCGTTCCGGCACCCCCCCAGCCCTTCCGTCCCGGCGCGCGCTGAGCGCCCGCATCGACGCCGACCTCGTGCATGAGGCACGCGGGCGCAGCCGCGCGTGCGCGCGGATGGTGCATTTGGATGATTACGCCTGCCCGGATTGCCGGTAATATGGCCTTCGCGTCGGCTCCTGGCGCTGCAAGCGCGGGGCAGGGAGAACTAACAAAGAGGGCGGCCGGCGCTTCTTTCGATTCTGTGTTGATACCGTTTTACAGGGAGGAATACGCCCATGCCTCTGGTCATCGGAGTGCTAGCGGAGACCCATCCCGGTGAGCGACGCCTGTCCGTCGTGCCGGATGTGGTCAAGAAGTATCAGGGCCTTGGCGCCCAGGTGGTGATGCAGAAGGGCGCCGGCAAGGCCGCGCACTTCCGGGACACCGATTTTGCCGACGTCAGCTTCGTCGACAGCGCCGCCGAAGTGTGTGCGGCCGCCGATGTGGTGTTCTGCGTGCAGGCCCCGCCGGCCGAGACGATCGCCGCCCTGAAGCCGGGCAGCGTGCTGTGCGGCATGCTGCAGCCGTGGTCCAGCGCCGAGCGCGCGAGCCAGCTGGTCGAGGGCCAGATTACCGCCTTCGCGCTCGAACTGCTGCCGCGCATCTCGCGCGCCCAGAGCATGGACATCCTGTCCAGCCAGGGCGCGGTGGCCGGCTACGAGTGTGCGCTGATCGCCGCCGACCATTCGCCCAAGTTCTTCCCCATGCTCACCTACGCCGCCGGCTCCATCCGCCCGGCCAAGGTGCTGGTGATCGGTGCCGGCGTCGCCGGCCTGCAGGCGATCGCCACCGCGCGCCGCATCGGCGCCATGGTCGAGGCCTATGACGTGCGTCCCGAAACGCGCGAGCAGATCGAGTCGCTGGGTGCCAAGTTCGTCGACACCGGCGTGTCGGCCGCGGGCACCGGTGGCTATGCGCGCGAGCTCACCGACGAGGAAAAGGCCAAGCAGGCCGAGCGCCTCGCGAAGGCGGTGGCGCAGTGCGATGCGCTGATCACCACCGCGGCCATTCCGGGCAAGCCGGCGCCGAAGATCATCACCGCCGACATGATCGCGCGCATGAAGCCGGGCGCCGTGGTCGTCGACATGGCGGCCGAGACCGGCGGCAACGTCGAGGGCACGGTCGCCGGCGAGAAGGTGTGGATCAATGACGTGCTCGTGATCGGCCCGACCAACATCGCCAGCCGCATGCCGGTGCATGCGTCCGAGATGGTGGCCAAGAACCTGTTCAATTTCATCTCGCCCTTCATCCGCGACGGCGCGCTCGCGCTCGACTGGGAAGACGAGGTCCTGTCCGGCAGTTGCCTGACGCATGCGGGCGAAGTTCGCCACGCCGGCGTCAAGCAGGTGCTCGGCCTGTAAGGGAGGACACGCCATGGATGGCTTTACCGCGTTGTACATCTTCGCGCTCGCCGCGTTCACCGGTTACGAGGTGATCTCGCGCGTGCCGGTGATCCTGCATACCCCGCTGATGTCGGGGTCGAACTTCGTGCACGGTGTCGTGCTGATCGGCGCCATGGTCGCACTCGGACATGCCGATCCGGAGGACCCGGTGCAGCTGGTGATCGGCTTCCTCGCCGTGTTCCTCGGCGCGGCCAACGCCGCCGGTGGCTACATCGTCACCGAACGCATGCTCGGCATGTTCAAGGCCGGCGGCCGCAAGGAAGGGGGTGCCAAATGACGTCTAACTGGTTCGTGAGCATGGCGTACTTCATCGTCGCCGTGGTCTTCATCCTCGGCCTGAAGGCGATGGCCTCGCCGGTGACCGCGCGCAAGGGCATCGTGTGGGCGGGCTTCGCCATGGTCGGCGCGACCGTGGTGACCTTCTTCATGCCCGGCCTCAACAACGTCGGCCTGATGGTGCTGGCCATCGTGCTCGGCGGCGGCGTGGCCTGGTACAGCGGCAAGATCGTCAAGATGACCGACATGCCGCAGATGGTCGCCATCTACAACGGCATGGGCGGCGGCGCGGCCGCGGGCATCGCCGCGATCGAGCTGGTGCGTGGCGTGCAGCACGACGCCATCACCTCGACGCTGCTCGCGCTGGGCGCGATCATCGGCGCGGTCGCCTTCTCCGGTTCATGCGTGGCCTTCGCCAAGCTGCAGGGCCTGATGAACAAGGCGATCCGCCTGCCGCAGCAGAACAACGTGAACTTCTTCCTGACGCTGCTGACCTTCGGCGTGGGCCTGACCGTGGCCTATTCCGATGCGCCCGGCGGCTTCGAGATCTTCCTGTTCTTCGTGCTCGCGCTGGCGCTCGGTGTCGTGCTGGTGATGCCGATCGGCGGCGCCGACATGCCGGTGGTGATCTCGCTGCTGAACGCCTTTACCGGCCTGGCGGTGGGCTTCAAGGGCTTCGTCATCGGCAACCCGGCGCTGATCGTGGCCGGTATCGTGGTCGGCGCCTCGGGCATGCTGCTCACCCAACTGATGGCCAAGGCGATGAACCGCCCGATCAAGAACATCATCTTCACCCCGCTCACCGGTGCGGCGGCCGAAGGCGGCGAGGCGGTCGAAGGCACGATGCGCGAGCTGTCCTCGATGGACGCGGCCGCGCTGATGCGCTACGGCCAGAAGGTCATCATCGTGCCCGGCTACGGCATGGCGGTGGCCGGCGCCCAGCACAAGGTGTGGGAGATGGCGCAGCTGCTCGAGGAGGGCGGCGTCGAGGTGGTGTTCGCGATCCACCCGGTGGCGGGCCGCATGCCCGGCCACATGAACGTGCTGCTGGCCGAGGCCGGCGTGCCCTACGACAAGATCTTCGACCTCGACGAGATCAACGCCGACTTCGCCCAGGCGGACGTGGCCCTGGTGATTGGCGCCAACGACGTGGTGAACCCGGTTGCGCGCACCGACAAGTCGAGCCCGATCTACGGCATGCCCATCCTG
Organism: Thauera sp. WH-1; assembly: GCF_047806685.1. Lineage (NCBI taxonomy): Bacteria > Pseudomonadati > Pseudomonadota > Betaproteobacteria > Rhodocyclales > Zoogloeaceae > Thauera > Thauera sp. WH-1. Next base: position 123,672 of record NZ_JBLQGP010000008.1, on the reverse strand, counting down.
AATGCGGACATGGCGCAGAACGTCATCGTGGTCAAGCGCGGCAAGGGCGCGGGCTACTCGGGCATCGAGAACGCGCTGTTCTACAAGGACAACTGCCGCATGCTGTACGGCAGCGCGCAGGAAGCGATCGGCGAAGTGATCCAGCACGTGAAGACGCTGGAGGCGTGATGGAGGCCCCCGCCAGCCGCATGCGGGCGGGGGCGATTCAAGTCTGGCGCGTGGCGGGCCGTTACCGGGGATGTCGTGTTTCCGGGAGCGGCCCGTTGCGTTTCAAGTCTGCCTCGTTGTTGGTCTGCCTCGCCGCCTGGGCCGGGCTTGCCGCTGGCCAGGCGCCGGCGCCGGTCGACACGCCCGCGCCGGGCCAGACCCCGCCGTCGCTGCAACCTGCTCAGGATGAGGCGGCCAATGGCCCCGCCGCGCGCGAGACGCCGGCCTGGCGCAGCACCGCGGGCTACCCGTTGCCGGCCCTGGCCGACACGGTTGCGCGCATGCAGCATGTCGCCCACGCCATGCAGTTGCGCGACTACTGTGCGAATCGGCGCCTGCCGGATGCGTTCGTGCGCGAGCGCCTGCAGCGTTTCAGCCGCCTCACCGGGCGCGAGGAAGACTGCCAGACGCTGCTCGACTACTGAGTGCTGTCGGCGAGGAAGGCCTCGAACTCGGGCGCCGGCATCGGCCGACCGAACAGCGGGCCCTGCTGCAAGTGGCAGTCGAGCGCGCACAGGAAGGCCTGCTGCCCGGGCTCCTCGACACCGCGCGCATACACCTCCAGCCCCAGCGTCGCGGCGAGGCCGCTGATCGCCTCGACCACCGCCTCGCTGTCTTCGCTCTTGCCCACGCCACGCACCAGCGCCGGGTCGAGCTTGATCGCCCTGAGCGGATAGCGCCGCAGGCGCGGGATCGAGGACAGGCCGCGGCCGAAATCGTCAACCGCCAGGCGCACGCCGATCTCGGCCAGCCTGCGCAGGGTCTCGGCCAGGTTGCTGCCGTCCTCCGCCACCACCTTCTCGTCCAGATCGAGCTCGAGCCGCTGCGGCGACAGGCCGCTGCTGCGCAAGGTGGCGGCGACGCGCTCGCCGAAGTCGCCATGGATCAGCTGCTCGATGCCGATATTGACCGTCAGTCGCGGCGTGCTGCCGCTGGCCGTGGCCGGCCATTGACGGGCGAGGCGGCAGGCCGCGCCCAGCACCCAGTCGCCCACGCGGGCGAGCAGCGTGGGGTCGCTCACCGCGCCGATGAAGCGGCGAAAGGGCAGCAGGCCGAGTTCGGGGTGTTGCCAGCGCAGCAGGGCTTCGCCGGCGCACACCTGGCCGCTGCGGGCGTCGATCAGGGGCTGGAAATGCAGCAGCAGTTCGTCCGCCTCGAGGGCCTGGCGCAGGCCGTTCTCGAGGTAGGCCAGGTCGAAGCCGAGGCTGTCGGCGAGGCCGTTGAAAGGCTGGTGATTGTTGCCGCCCAGGCGCTGCGCGTGGCCAAGCGCGGTGCGCGCGTGGCGCAGCAGGGTGTCGAGGTCGCGACCGTCCTGCGGGAACAGGGCGATGCCGGCGCTGGCGGTGAGCTGCAGGCTGTGCGCACCGAGCGCGAGCGGCTGCGCCACGGCGGCCAGCAACGCGCCGGCGGCGCGGCCCGCGTCGCTCGGCAGGTCGAGCTCGGGCAGCAGGACCAGGAAGCTGTCGCTGCGCTCGCGTGCCACCAGCGCGCGGGCGCCGCCTGCCTGGTTCAGACGGTGGGCGAGGTGCTGCAGCGCCGCGTCGCCCACGGCGTCGCCGTGGGCGCGATTGACGGCCTTGAAGCCGTCGATGTCGATGCGCAGCACGCCCATGCTGGTGCGCTGCGCAAGGGCACGGGCGACGCTGTCATCGAAGCGCGCCTCGAGCAGGCGGCGGTTGGGCAGGCCGGTGAGCAGATCGTGACAGGCCAGGTACATCGCCCGCATGTCGGCCTTGCCGTCCGGCGCCGGTTCGGCCTCGGGGCGGGGCAGGTGGCGCGCGCGGCCGGCGGCGCGGGAGGGCGTGGCGGGGGCGGTGCGCGCCGGCGCGGCAGAGGTGGCCGGGCGGGTCGCGGCAGGGGCGGTGCCCGCCAGTGCGGCCGGGCGCGCGCCGGGGGCGCTGAGGATGATGGCGTGGATGCCCGGGCGCAGGCGGGGCGCGGCGATGAAGTCGAGCGTGCGCAGCTCACCGTCGGGCAGCGCGAAGCTCAGCGCGCCGCGCTTCTCGCCCTGGATGAGGACGCGCGCGCGCGCGGCGAGGAAGGCCTCCTCGCTCGGAAACAGCTCGGCCAGTGGCCGGCCGGCCACCTGGCGGTAGTCCCGCTGCAGCAGCTGGCAGGCGGCGCTGTTGGCGTCGAGGATGACCTCGTCGCCGGTGATGATCAGGCCTTCGTCGAGGAGTTCGAGCAGCGCCAGATAGACACCGGTCTCCGCGCCCTCGGAGAGATCGGGCACGAAGGGCTCGGGCGAGGTCGACGAAGAGGGGGGCAGGCCCGGGGTGGGGAGCGGGCCCGGAGGGCGTCCTGAGGGGTTCACTGGCGGCAGCGTCGAGGGGGCATCAGGTGGTGGGATCAGGCCTTTACGGCATGCAACCCAGAATACTTGATGCGCGACCGCCGCCGAGGACGGAATAGACGGGGCGGGTGGGCCTATTTCCGTCCCGGATGGGTGGGCTTACTTGCGGCCCAGGCCGCCGAGCAGCACCGCGATCGGACGCTGGCCGCGGCGCAGGGGGTCGGGCTTGGAAGCAGTCGCGCCGGTCGCCGCGGTGTCGGGGCCAAGCAGCGGCGCGACGGGGCTGACCGGCTCGTAGGGCTTGCTGAAGTCGAAGCCGTCGGCCGCGATCGTCGAACGCCCGCGCCGATTGCCGCCGCGCGCGCCATCGCGACCGCCTTCACGGCTGCTGTCGCGCCCGCCCTCGCGTGCGGCGGGGCGCCGGCTGTCGGGCGCGCGCTCGCGCGTGGCGCGCTCGGCCTGCTCGGCGGGGGCGGAACGGCGGCCGCGGTGGGCGCGCGAGCCGGCCTCGTGGAAGTCCGGGTCGGGGTCGAAGCCGGGCACGATCTCCTGCGGGATCTGGAACTTGATCAGCTTCTCGATCTCGCTCAGCCAGTGCTTCTCCTCGGCGCTGACGAGCGAGATGGCGTTGCCGTGGTGGCCGGCGCGGCCGGTGCGGCCGATGCGGTGCACGTAGTCCTCGGCGGTGTGCGGCAGCTCGAAGTTGATGACGAAGGGCAGCTCGTCGATGTCGAGACCGCGCGCGGCGACGTCGGTGGCGACCAGCACGCGCAGCTTGCCGGACTTGAAGGCCTCAAGTGTCTCGGTGCGCTGCTGCTGGCTCTTGTCGCCGTGGATGGCGTCGGCCGAGACGCCGGCGCGCTCGAGGTAGTGGGCCAGGCGACCGCACATCAGCTTGGTGTCGACGAAGACCAGCGCCTGGGTGTCGGGCTTGTGGCGCAGCAGGTGGGCGAGCAGGTTGCGCTTCATGCCCGAGGACACCGGGTGCACGACGTGGGTGATGGTCTCCGACACCATGTTGCGGCGCGCCACCTCGATCAGCTGCGGGTTCTTCAGCATCTGGTCGGCGAGCTTCTTGATCTCGTCCGAGAAGGTGGCCGAGAACAGCAGGCTCTGGCGCTGCTTGGGCAGCAGGGCGAGGATGCGCTTGATGTCGGGGATGAAGCCCATGTCGAGCATGCGGTCGGCTTCGTCGAGCACGAGCACTTCGACCTGGGACAGGTTGATCGACTTCTGCTCGACATGGTCGAGCAGCCGCCCCGGGGTGGCGATGACGACCTCGATGCCGCGGCGCAGTTCCATCTGCTGCGGCTTGATGTCCACCCCGCCATAGACGCAGATCGAGCGCAGCGGCAGGTGTTTGCTGTAGGTCTTGACCGACTCGAACACCTGCATCGCCAGCTCGCGGGTGGGGGCGAGGATCAGCGCCCGCGTCTGGTGGCGGGCCGGCGAGGTGCTGGTGTTGGCGTGGCGGGCGATGCGGTGCAGCAGCGGCAGCGTGAAGCCGGCGGTCTTGCCGGTGCCGGTCTGGGCGCCGCCCATGACGTCATTGCCGGCGATGACGATGGGGATGGCCTGGCGCTGGATCGGCGTCGGCTCGGTGTAGCCGGCGTCGGCGACGGCTTGCAGCAGTTCGGGAATGAGGCCGAGGTCGGCGAAACTCATGGGCGCCTTTGCATTGAGTGCAGCCCCGCTGCAAAGGTGCGCGCGACTGCCGGATTGGGAAAACCCGGATTATACACGGCACGAAAAATCGTTTACCGCACAGGGGCTTCCCATCCCCGCGCGCGCGGTGGGCGCAGCCTACTTCTTGAGCATCAGGAAGGCGGTCACTTCCTCGCGGTCGTGGTAGAGGTGCTTGATGCGCAGATCGAAGGGGCCGACGCTGTTGAGCCGCTTGCGGATCAGCTCGCGGCATTGCTCGACCGCCTCGACGCGGCGCTTCATCGGCAGTTTGAGGTTGAAGATGGCGTAGCGGCAGCGCCCGGTGGCGACCCACTCGGCCATCAGCGAGGCGATGCGGCTCGGTTGCTCGACCATGTCGCACACCAGCCAGTCCACCGGGCGATGCGGGCGCCAGGTGAAGCCGTCGGCGCGCAGGTGCTCGACCATCTCGGTGGCCATCACCGCGTCGCGCAGCGGACCGTTGTCGATGGCGGTGACGCGCAGGCCGCGCTGCACGAGCTGCCAGGTCCAGCCTCCCGGGGCGGCGCCCAGGTCCACCGCGCGCTGGCCGGCGCGCAGCATGGTTTCGCGTTCGTGCTCGTCGAGCAGCACCATGAAGGCTTCGGCGAGCTTCATGGTCGAGCGGCTGGGCGCGCTCGAGGGCATGCGCAGGCGCGGGATGCCCATTGGCCAGCTCGAGCACTGGCCGGGCTGGCCGGCGGCGAGCCAGGCGGTGGTGGCATCGGTAAACAGCACGTGCAGCACCGGCAGGCCGGTCCGGCTGGTGCGCAGGCAGCCGGCCTTTTCCAGGGCCTTGGTCAGCGGCTCGGTGAAGCGCTTGCAGAAGCCCGAGCGCTGCTTGGCCTCGTCGGTGTCGGGCGTCTCCAGCAGCACGCCGGAGAAGCGCTGACCGCTGGCCTTGACCGCGTCGACGATGGGGGTGGCGCGGTCGCGTTCGGGCAGCCCTTCGACGCGGGCGAACCAAGGCAGCAGCTGGCGGGCGAAGGTGGCGCGCTGCCAGTCGGTGGCATTGCCGAAAGCGCCCAGTGGCGTCGGCTCGAAGGTCTCGTACACGACGTAGCCGGTGTCGGGCTCGGCACGCACAAAGCCGATCAGGCCGGCCTCGGCAGCGAGGTCGTCGACTTCGGCGGCGAGTTCCTTCTCGAAACCGGCGCGGCAATAGCCGAGCAGGCCAGCGCAGTTCAGGCCGGCGGCGGGGGTGTGCTGATTCATTGGGCGAGGGCGCGCAGGCGCGGAAGTATGATTGGGCCCGGATCTGCAGGACGTGCAGGGCGGGGCCGAGGCCCCCGATGATAAGCCGCCGCGGCCTCACTGGCGAGCCTGGCGCCCGCGGAGCGTGCGGGGGCTGGGCGCATGGATGCGACAGGAGCGTGGATGAGCAAGCGTGAAATGAGCTATCGCCCGCTGGGCGAGAACGGGCCGCAGGTGTCGGCGATCCGCCTCGGTACGATGACCTTCGGTCAGCAGAACAGCGAGGCCGGGGCGCACAGCCAGCTCGATCTCGCCCTCGAGCGCGGTGTCAACTTCATCGGACGGTGCCGGGCGAGGGGGCGTCGCCTGCCGTCGATGCCTCGGCCGGCAGCGGCGTGACCGCGGCGGTCGGCAGCTGGGTGAAGCGCGACGGCACGACCTCGAGTTTGCGGTCCATCATGTAGTCGTTCATGTCACGCCAGCCCGCGAAGACAGAGGCCTTGTCCGCTGAGGCGTTGAGCGTGTAGCAGTCTTCCAGCGAGCGCCCGGCGTGACGGCAGGCGCTGCCGATGGCGCGGCCTTCGGCCTCCATGCGTGCGGCGTCGCGCGCCGGGTTGGGCAGCTCGAGCAGCTCTGCGATCTGTTCGCAGCCGGCCACCAGCGGCAGCAGTGCGATCAGGACGAGGGCGGGCAGCGAAGGACGCGAGGCGATACGGCGCATGGCGGAATGGGGCGCTGGGTCGTTGGTGAAGATGGTGCGCGGCGGCGCCGGTCGGCAACGGCGTTGAAGCGCTCTGATCCCATTAACGGCCGGCGTGACGGATTCTTGAAGAAGGGGCCGCATGTTACATCCGGGGCGTTCGTTTCGTGAGGCGGCGACACTATAATTCCGTTGCCTCCGGGCCGTCGGTCCGGGCTTCTCGTCATGTGTGTCAAGTCAATGAATAGAAAGCGTTTCAAGGGTTTCGTCGGGGTGGTCGTGGCGTGCGCAGCGGTCGGGCTGCCGGTGTCGTCGACGCCGGCTGCAGCATCCCAGCAGGTCGAGCTCTTCCATCGCCTGCCCGAGAGCCGGGCGGCCGCGCTCAATGAGCTTGTCGAGCGCTTCAATGCGCAGTCGAAGGACGTCCGCGTCGTGCTGAACGATGCCGACTGGCGCACGCGCACGGCGGCGCCCCATCTGCTCATCCTCGAGGGCGACGACGAGGACGAGTTCGTCGCTGGCAAGCCGCGCTTCAAGCCGCTGCATGCGTTGATGCGCGAGAGCGGGGTGCCGCTGCAGACCGTGCGTCCGCCGGCGATGATGACGCGCACCCCGGTGGACGCCAAGGGTCGCCTGCTGGCGCTGCCGATCGGCCTGTCGACGCCGGTGCTGTTCGTGAACCGCGACGCCCTGCGCCGTGCCGGCATGAACCCGGACACGACCCAGGTCAACACCTGGTTCGAGCTGCAGGAAACCCTGGGGCGCCTCGCCGACGCCGGACACACCTGCCCCTACACGGTGTCCGAGCCCGGGCGCGTGATGGTCGAGAACCTCAGCGCCTGGCACAACGAGCCGGTGGCGGCGGTGCGCGACAAGCGCACCGTGCCCAGCTTCAACGGCATGTTCCAGGTCAAGCACGTGGCGATGATGGCGAGCTGGACGCGCGCGCGCTACCTGCATGTGTTCAACGAGCAGGCCGAGTCCGAGCAGCGCTTCGCCCGTGGCGACTGCGCGGTGATCGCCGCGCCGTCGGCGAGCTGGGTCGATTTCCGCCGCAGCGGCACGCTGGACATCGGCGTGTCGCGCCTGCCGTATTACGAGGACTTCCCCGGCGCGCCGCAGAACACCGTGGCCGACGGCCCGGCGCTGTGGGCAGCGGCGGGCAAGAAGCCTGCCGAGTACAAGGCCATTGCGCGCTTCATCAGCTTCTGGCTGCAACCCGAGAACCAGGTCGCCTGGCAGCGCGAGACCGGCTATCTGCCACTGAACCGGGCCGGCCTGCTGGCGTCGCGTAGTGAATTGCTCGGCGATGATCTCGAGAACGTGCGGGTGGCGGTCGAGCAACTGACCCACAAGCCGGCGACGCCGCAGTCTTCCGCCCAGCCTGCGGTCGAGCGGCAGAAGGTGCGCCGCATCCTCGACGAGGAGCTCGCCGGCGTGTGGGCGGACGAGAAGGCCGCCAAGGAGGCGCTCGACAACGCCGTGACGCGCGCCCAGGGCGGCAACTGAGCGCGGCCCGAGACGCGGGCGCAGCGCAGGGCGCGGCTTGACGGCGCGCGCGCGCGGCGCCTACCATCCGCCTTTTTCCGCGAGCGTGTCCGCCTTGTCCGTCAAGCAGCTTTTCGCGCCGATCGCCGCCGACATGCAGGCGGTGGATGCCGTCATCCGCGACCGCCTCCATTCGGATGTCGTACTCATCCGCCAGGTGGCCGAATACATCATCCACAGCGGCGGCAAGCGCCTGCGCCCGGCGCTGGTGCTCTTCACCGCCGGTGCGATGGGCTACAAGGGCACCGAGCACCACGAGCTCGCCGCCGTGGTCGAGTTCATCCACACCGCCACCTTGCTGCACGACGACGTGGTCGATGAGTCCGACCTGCGTCGCGGCAACAAGACCGCCAACGCCTTGTTCGGCAATGCGGCCTCGGTGCTGGTGGGCGACTTCCTCTACTCGCGCGCCTTCCAGATGATGGTGGGGGTCGAGAACATGCGCGTGATGCGCGTCCTCGCCGATGCCACCAACATCATCGCCGAGGGCGAGGTGCTGCAGTTGCTCAACTGCCACAACGCGGACGTCGTCATCGACGATTACCTGCGCGTGATCCGCTACAAGACGGCCAAGCTGTTCGAAGCGGCCGCGCGGCTGGGCGGCATCCTGGGTGGTGCGGACGAGGTGCTCGAGCTGCGGCTGGCCGAGTTCGGCATGCACCTGGGCACCGCGTTCCAGCTCATCGACGACGTGCTCGACTACTCGGCCGACGAGGCCGACACCGGCAAGCACCTGGGCGACGACCTTGCCGAGGGCAAGCCCACGCTGCCGCTCATCCACGTCATGCAGCACGGCACGCCCGAGCAGGCGGCAACGGTGCGCAACGCCATCGAGAACGGCGGTCGCGATGACTTCGCCGCAGTGCTCGCCGCGATCCAGGCCACCGGCGCGCTAGAGGTGACGCGACGCCATGCGCAGGCCGAGGCCGAGCGCGCCATCGATGCACTTTCCGCGCTTCCCCCTTCCATTTTCAAGGACGCGCTGCTACAATTATCGGACTTTGCAGTTAGGCGAACTTACTGATATAGTAGCTGGCTTCGCAGCAAGGCAAGAAAGTGTCGGGGAATAGCTCAGCCTGGTAGAGCACTGCGTTCGGGACGCAGGGGCCGGAGGTTCGAATCCTCTTTCCCCGACCAACAATTCGGCTGGAGTCGGCAGTTCAGTGCTGAACGATTCCGCAAGAAGATGGCGCAGATTCTCAAGAGTCCTGCGCCATTTTTCCGTCTGTACCCCGCGACTGGCGTTACGCGTGAGCTATTGCTCGTCTGACCCTGTGGCGAGCGCCGTATCATCGCGCATCATTCCTCCGACGCGGCAAGGGCCTCGGCCTGGGTCGCCATCATCGACGGCTCAGACCATGTCGTTACCTCGCCTCTTCGCGCCGCTGCGCGTCGTGCCGGCGCTCGCCGCCTGCCTCTGCACCGGTGCCTCCCTCGCGGCTGCGCCCGGCGATCTGGTGCGCCTGCTGCCCCTGTCGCTGGAAGACCTCATCAACACGCCGGTGGTGACGGCCTCGCGCCGATCCGAGGCGCGCGACCACACGCCGGCGCACATCATGGTGATCACGCGCGAGCAGATCCGCGAGCGCCGCTACCGCAACCTCGCCGATCTGCTCGAGGATCTGCCGGGTGTGGACTTCATGCGCGGGACCAAGTCCTCGACCTTCAACAACTTCAGCGTGCAGGGCTACAACAGCAACAACAAGCTGCTGATCATGCTCGATGGTGTGCGCATCGACCATCCGGCCGGCGGCAAGATTCCGGTGGCGGAGAACTTCGCGCTGTTCCAGGCGCGCCAGGTCGAGGTCTTGTACGGCCCGGCGGCGGCGCTGTATGGGGCCGACGCGGTGGCCGGGGTGATCAACATCATCACCGACCGCCCGGCCGCGGCGAACGAGAGCTGGGTGTCGGTGGGGGCAGGACGCTTCGACAGCCGCGAGGCCCGCTTTCTTGCCTCTGCCCGCGCGGGCGAGCAGCTTGCCTTGACCGTGGGCGGTCATCGCCAGGCGAGCGACCGCGCGCCGCTCGACAGGTACTACCCGGCCGACTTCCCGCGCGTGGATGCGAAGACCTTTGGCGGCAATGTGGTCGTGCCGGCAGCGGCGCGCGAGGCCTATGCGGGCGACATCGCCAGCCACAGCGTCTTTGCGCGCCTGGATGTGGGCGATGCGCTCTCCCTTGGCCACTACCGCAACTTCTTCCGCCAGCTCACCAGCACGGGAGACCGGCCGGACACCGTGCTCTACCTGCGCGATGCGCGTTGGGAAACGCTGACCGAGACGACCTATGCGCGGCTGCGTTTCGAGCTTGCGCCCGACCTCAGGGGCGAACTGCGGGTCGATCACTCCGAGCTCGAGGTCGATCCGCGCTCCAAGTACCTCAACGTCTTCACCGGCTTCGAGGACAAGGGCTATCTGTACGCCCGCTCGCGCCGCACGGGCATCGAGCAGTCGCTCGACTGGCGTGCTTCCGACCGGCATAGCGTGCAGGCCGGCCTCGGCTACAACGACTACGTCGCCTTGCTGACGCCCGATCTGCCGCAGCCTTACGACCGTGCTCGCGCTCCGGCGGACCAGGGGCTCAGCTATCCCAACACCACGCTGCCGATCCAGATCGGCGAGGCCCACTATCACAACGTGCATGGCTACGCCCAGCTCCAGTCTGACTGGGGCGAGGCCTGGTCGACGATGCTGGGCGTGCGCTACGACGACCACTCCGCCTATGGCAGCAGCCTCAATCCGCGTCTCGGTGCCGTGTGGCGAGCGAGCGAGCAGCATGTGTTCAAGGCGCTCGCGGGCAAGGCCTTCCGTGCGCCGTCGCCGGAGGAGTCGCTCGGCAGCTTCGGCTCGTTCGCCGGCGACCGCGATGCGCAGGGGCGCTACATCGGCCGGGGCTTCCGGGTGCCCAACGACCGTCTCGAGCCCGAAGTCGCGCGCACCTACAGCCTGACCTGGGACTGGCGTCCGCGGCCGGACCTGAACTTCATCACCAACGTCTACCACAGCCGCATCCGCAACCTCGTCGTGACCCAGACCCAGCACGTCCCGACCCAGTTCATCGACGGCGCGGTGCTGAGTGACACCACGGTCAAGGGCAACGCCGGCGAGGAGGTGCATCGCGGTCTCGACTGGATCGCACAGTGGCGCTTTGGCCTGGGCGCGCGCTGGGACGGCGATGTGTGGGGCAGCTTCAGCTGGGTCGATGGCGATACCCGTGAGCTCGACGAGGGGCCGCGCACCGAGCTCAGCTACGTCGCCCGGCGCAAGCTCAAGCTCGGTGCCACCTTCCGCTACCTCGACCGGCTGACGATCACGCCGCGCCTGCGCTGGATCGACGACACCGCCACCGGGCGCGACAGCCGGGTGCTGGACGGCAAGCGCCTCCACACGGACGCTCATGTGGTCGCCAGCCTGCACATCGGCTGGCATCGTCTGCTCGACGGCAAGGCCAGCCTGTGGCTGGACATCGACAACCTTTTCGACCGCCGCTACGACGCCGCGCACGGTTCGGCCAGCACCACCTTCGTCGACATGCCGCAGCAACCGAGGACGTGGATGGCTACGCTCGAGTACCGGTTCTAGGGGCGCGCGCGTCGATGCTGCAAGGTCTCCGCCTCACCGTGCTGGCGACGCTGATGGCCTGCGGGCCACTGGCGCCGCCCGCGTTCGCGCAGGCACCGGCCGCCTCCGAGCAGGCGCTGAAGGCGGTGCTGTTCTACAAGCTGGCGCTCTTCACTTACCGCGAACGCAGCGGCGATGATGCCCCCGTGCTGTGCACCCTGGGTCGCACGCAGCTCGACGAGGCCCTGCGCAGCCTTGTAGACACCCCGGTAGAGGGCTTGCCCAGCCGCTTCCGGGCGCTGCGCAGCCCGGGCGAGGCCAGCGACTGCGCCTTCATCTTCGTCGGCCGCTCAGAGACCGATCGGCTCGAGCGGCTGCTCCTCGAGCTGGCGCGGCCGGGCCTGGTGACGGTGTCCGACATTCCCGGCTTCGCGCGCGCGGGCGGGATGGTCGAACTGGGTGTGAAGGGGCGTCGTGACGGCCTGGCCATCGTCATCAACCGCCGTGCCGCGCGCGGCGCGGGCGTCGAGTTCATGGCGCAGTTGCTGCGGCTCGCCGAGGTGTCCGATGACTAGGCGGGCGACGCCGCGCCGGGCGGGGTGGCTGCGCCTGCCGGCCACCCTGGGCGGGCGACTGTTGCTGCTCGGCGCGCTGTCGCTGCTGGCCGCAGCGAGCCTGGTCTTTGCGCTGATGAGCCTGCAGCAGCAGCGCCTGTTGCGCAGCGAATGGGCCGCCTCGCTGTCGGCCCAGGCCGAACTGATCGCCACCAACAGCATGGCGGCCGTATCCTTTGGCGACGCCGCCGAGGCGCGCCGCCTGCTCTCGGCCCTGTCGAGCAGCCGATTCATCCTCGATGGGCGCATCGTGCTGGCCGACGGCAGCGTCTTTGCGCGCCATGCCGACGATGCGCGGCCGACGCGCGGGGGCGAGTTCACCCCGGTGATCCCGCCGACGTTGGCCGGCCACGTCTTCAATGAGCACAGCATCACGGTGTGGGCACCGGTGTTCGAGGGCAGCCGGCCGGTGGCGAGGGTGGAGCTGCGCGCCTCGCTCGAGCAGATCCAGGCGCTGTCGAATCGCGCGCTGCGCGACTCGCTGCTGGTCCTGCTGGGGGTGCTGCTGGTCTCGCTGGCCTTCGGCTGGCTGCTGTTGCGCCGGCTGCTCGCACCGGTGGGCGAGCTGGGCGCGCTGATGCACCGGCTGGCGGCCGATGCCGGCCTGCCCGACCGTGCCCGGCCGCGCGGCGGTGAGGAGATCGCCGCGCTGGGCCGTGGCTTCAACCAGCTCATCGACACCATCCAGGCGCGCGATGCCGAGCTTGCGCAGTACCGCGGCAACCTCGAGCGTCTGGTTGAGGCCCGCACGCGCGCGCTGGAGCGCGCGATTGCGGATGCGCGTGAAGCCAATCGCACCAAGTCGGGCTTTCTGGCGCGCATGAGCCATGAGATCCGCACGCCGATGAATGCCATCGTTGGGCTCGGCCGCCTGCTGCAGCGCAGCCGCCTGTCGCGACAGCAACGTGACCAGGTCGACAAGATGCTGGCGTCCTCGGAGAGCCTGCTCGGCATCATCGATGATGTGCTCGATTACTCGCGCATCGAGGCCGGCAAACTGTCGCTCGAGTCGATTCCCTTCGAGGTGGGCGAGGTGTGCCAGCGTGCGCTGGGCGTGGTCGCGCTGCGCGCCGAGGAGAAGGGGGTCGAGCTGCTGTTCCGCTGCGCGCCCGATGTGCCGCGCCGCCTGATCGGTGACCCACTGCGGCTTGGCCAGGTGCTGATCAATCTGCTCGGCAACGCGATCAAGTTCACTCACGAGGGCGAGGTCATGCTCGCGCTCGAGCGCTGCGACGGCGCGCCGGGCCAGGCCATGCTGCGCTTGGCCGTGCGCGATACCGGCATCGGCATCGAGCCGGCCTACCGTGAGCGCTTGTTCGAGGCCTTCAGCCAGCTGGACGACTCTGTCACGCGGCGCTTCGGTGGCACCGGGCTGGGCTTGTCGATCTGTGCCCAGCTCGTGCGCATGATGGCGGGCTCGATCGAGGTCGACAGCACGCCGGACGTGGGAACGGTGTTTCGCGTCGTCGTGCCCCTGGCCGTGGCCGCGGAGGGGGTGCCGGCTGCCGAGCCGGCCCGGGCGATGCCGGCCCCGACGCGTTATCGGCGCGCACTGGTGGTCGATGACAATCCGACCGCTGCGGCGCTGCTGCTCGAGCTGCTCGAGCAGCAGGGGCTTGCCGCGCGCGCCTGCGCAAGCGGCGAGGAGGGGCTGGATGCGCTGCAGCAGGCAGCCGCTGCCGGGGCGGCCTTCGATCTGGTCCTCGTTGACTGGCAGATGCCGGTGATGGACGGGCTGCAGTTCGCCGCCCGCATCGATGGCCTCGGCCTGCCGGGCGCACGCCCGGCGGTGGTGCTGGCGATCACCGTGGGGGCCTACGAAGCGGTGGCCGAGCGCCTCATCAGCTCGGGCGTCGATTCCGTTCTGGTCAAGCCGGTGACCGAATCGGCCTTGCTCGAGGCGCTTGCCGAGGCGGCGAATCCCGCCGTCGCTCGTGATGCGCACGGGGCTGATGCAAGCGGCATTCCCGATCCGGCGCGCCTGGCGCGCATCCGTGGCGCGCGCGTGCTGATCGTCGATGACCTGCCGCTCAATCGCGAGGTGGTGCGCGAGTTCGTCAGCCTGGCCGGGCTGGCGGTGGCGGAGGCGGCCAATGGGCGCGAGGCCATCGACCGGCTGGCGGCGGGCGACATCGCCCTCGTGCTGATGGACGTGCAGATGCCGGTGCTCGACGGCCTGGCGGCAACGCGGCTGATCCGTGGCGACGCCCGCCACCGCGACCTGCCCATCCTCGCCATGACCGCCCACGCGATGAGCGGCAGCCGCAAGCAAAGCCTGGCGGCCGGCATGAACGATCACCTGACCAAGCCGATCGACCCGCAGCTGCTGTACGCGGCCTTGCTGAAGTGGATTCCCCCGGCCGACTACGCGTCCGCCGCCGAGCACGCGCCGGGCGGAAGGGCGCAGCCGGCGCTGCTGCCGCCGCTCGCGGGCATCGACAGCGAGCGCGGTCTGGCCAACCACATGGGGCGGCCCGGCCTGTACCGGCGCATCCTCAACAACTTTCGCAAGCAGTTCGAGCACGCCGCGGCGGCGCTTGAACGTGCGCTCGCGCGCGGCGACGTGGTGGCCGCGCGGCGACTCGCGCACTCCCTCAAGTCGGCCGCGGCCACCATTGGTGCGACGGCGCTGTCCGCGCTGGCCCGCCGCGCCGAGTCGGCCCTGCAGGCCGGGCAGGCGCCCGAGCCTGCGGTGCTCGCCGCGCTGGCCGCCGAGCTCGATCGCGTCCTCGCCGCGCTGGCGCCGCTGGCGTCCACCGCCGCACTGCGGCCCGCCGGCGTGGCCGACGACCTCGCACGCGCGCAGGGGCTGCTGCTGCGTCTGGGCGAGCTGCTCGAGCGCCATGACGCGGCCGCCGAGGGCGTGGTCGGCGAACTGCTCGAATGCCTGCATGACGAGGCCCAGCGCGCTCGGATTGATGTGGTGCGCGAACTCATCGAGGATATCGAGTACGAACGTGCGCTGGTGCAGCTCGATGCGCTGCGCCAGGATCTGCAACGGATGACCGGATGAATCCCGCCTTCACTGTCCTCATCGTCGACGACGAGAAACATAACCGCAGCCTGCTCACTGAACTGCTGGGCGAGGACTACCGCCTGATTCTGGCCAAGAACGGCGAGCAGGCCCTCGAGCGCGCGCGCGAGCACCGCCCCGACCTGATCCTGCTCGACGTGCTGATGCCGGGCATGGACGGCCATGCCGTGCTGCGCCAGCTCAAGCACGACGACACCACGCGCGACATCCCGGTCATCTTCATCACCGCGCTCGACTCCACCATCGACGAGGAAAAGGGGCTCGAGCTCGGCGCGGTGGACTACATCACCAAGCCCTTTCATCCGCCGATCGTGCGCGTGCGGGTGCGCAACCACCTGCAGTCGGTGCATCAGCGCCGCCTGCTCGAGCAGCTCGCGATGCTCGACAGCCTCACCGGCATCCCCAACCGCCGCCGCTTCAACGAGGTGTTCGAGCTCGAATGGCGGCGCTGCCTGCGCAACCGCGACGCGGTGTCGCTGCTCGTCATCGACATCGACCACTTCAAGCGCTTCAACGACGACTTCGGCCACACCGAGGGCGACGAGGTGCTGCGCCGCATCGCCGGCACGCTGCAGCGCGCGCTGCGGCGGCCGGCCGACTTCGTGTGCCGCTACGGCGGCGAGGAGTTCGTCATCCTGCTGCCCGGCATCCCGATGGAGGGCGCGCTCGCGCTGGCCGAGTCGGCACGCTGCGACGTCGAGGCCCAGCGCGTGCCCGCGCCCGGTGGCATGCAGCTGCCGGTCACCGTCAGCATGGGGGGCGCGACCTGCCTGCCGCAGCGCGCCGAACCCGATCATGCGCTTTTCGCGCGCGCCGACGCGGCGCTGTACGCGGCCAAGCGGGGTGGTCGCAATCGCGTGGTGTGGTCGCCGGCGTCCGCCGCGGGCGAAGCCGCCGCGCCCTTCGCAGCGGCCGCCGGGCGCGACTGAGCGCCGCCGCCTTCAGCGCGGGCGGGCCTCGAGCAGGCCGAGCAGCCGATGCACGGCCTCGTGGGTCGGCACCGCCATCCCCTCGCGCCGGGCAAAGGCGATCAGCACGCCGGTGATCGCCTCGAGCTCGGTGCGCCGGCCCGCCAGCACGTCCTGCAGCATGCTCGCGCGGTTGGCGCCGGTGGCCTCGGCCACCGCACACACGCGCGCATGCGCGGCGGCTTCGTCCAGCGTCAGCCCCTGCGCGTGCAGCACCGGCCAGGCCTCGGCCACCAGCGCATCGAGCCAGATGCGGTAAGGCGGCGCCAGCAGTTCGCCATTGCGCACGCGGAACAGCGCTGCGAGTGGGTTGATGGCGACATTGACCAGCAGCTTCGCCAGCCGCGCCGGCACGATGTCGTCGACCACGCGGGCATCGAAGCCGGCCTGCGCCAGCAGCACCGCCAGCCCTTCGAAGCCGGGTGGCATCAGCACCTCGCCGTCGCCCGACGGTGTCACCCCGCTGTCGTCACGAAACGCCCCCGCGGTGGTGATGCCCTGCGCCGTCAGCGGCAGCGCGCAGTGTGCCCGCAATACCGGCTCGGTCAGGCCGTTCTGCAGCGATAACACGCCCTGCGGCTGCATGCGCGCCGCGGTGCGCGCCGCCTCCGCCGTGTCGCCTGCCTTGACCAGCACGATCACCCACTGCGCCTGCGGCGCCGCTTCGGGCGCCCATGCCTCGGGCATGAAGTGCGCGTCGCCGACGCGTACCCCGGCGCGCAGCGCCGCAGCGGCGGCGTCACGCGCGACCAGGGCGACACGCGTGGTGCGCGCCAGCCGCGCAGCGAAGCTGAGGCCGAGCGCGCCGGCACCGATGAGGGCAATGGGGTAGCGGGCAGGGGCGGGCGGAGTCGGGGTCATCGAGGGCTCCAAGGGCGGTGGGTGGCCGCGGCGCCTGCGCGATGGCGGCCTGGCGTCGGCGCGTGCGCGATTCTAGCCGCGCGGCGGCCGCGCTGTTCCGAAGTTTCGTTTCGGATCAGGGGCGGGCAACGCCCCGGTGGAACATCTGGAGCAGGGCCACAGCCCGCCACCGACCCGCATCCCCATGGCTGGCGCGCCCTGCAGCGCGATGGCACAGCGATTGCACAAGGCCGCCCCAGGCCGGCGCTTCGCCCCGGCTCTGACGTGCAAACGACAAGACGACCATCCACGAGGAGGAAACAATGGATAACACGACGATGCGAAAGGGATCCCGGGCAGCGCAGGGCAGGCGGCTCGGCCTGCTGGCCGGGGCGCTGATGGCGCTCGGCATGGGGCCGGCCCATGCGGTGAGCTTCACGCAGGGGGATGCCACGCTCGACATCAACGGCACCATCAACGGCTTCTACTCCCACCGCAGCGCGGAATCGGGCGGGGTCAAGACCAACAACTCGGCGCTCACCAACGGCCTACTGCCGGGCTGGATCAACTTCGTGTTCACCACCAAGGTCGACGGCCTCGACATCAAGGCCCATGTCGGCTTCGCCCCCGGCATCAACGACAAGTCCGACGTCGTCGGCCTGCCCAGCGATCCGGGCTGCGGGGGCGCCACCGGCTGTGACAGCCCCTTCACCCAGATCGACACCCGCAACCTGTACTTCCAGTTCGGCAACACCGACTGGGGCACGGTCAAGTTCGGCCGTGACATCGGCCTGTTCGGGCAGAAGATCATCCTGTCCGACATGACGCTGCTCGGCCTCGGCGGCAACAGCTACGCCTCCACCCCCTTCAACACCACCTTCGGCATGATCGGCCACGGCTACATGTACACCGGCTTCCAGCCGCAGATCACCTACACCACGCCGACGATGGGCGGCCTGTCGGCCTCGTTCGGGATCTTCGACCCGAACAAGTTCGCCGGCGACGAGACCAAGGATCCCGGCTTCCAGGCCATGGCCAACTACGACTGGGAGGCCGGCACGGCCAAGGGTTCGCTGTGGGCGGGGGCGATCCACCAGCGCACCAGCGGCGCCGGCAGCTTCAACGCCGGTGGTTTCGAGCTTGGCGCCAAGATCGGCATCGGCGCCTTCGAGGCGGTGGCCTACGGCTTCGACGCCAGCGGGCTGGGTCTGTCCACGGTGGGCGCGTTGTTCTTCTCGCCCTTTGCCAAGAACGATGGCAGGGGTTACTTCCTGCAGGGCACCTATACCGTGGGCAAGACCAAGTTCGGTCTCAACTTCGGCGAGAACCGTGACCGCGGCGGCCTGCTGACCGATACCAACACCTTCCGCTCGGCCACCGTCGGCGTCTATCACAGCCTGAACAAGTACATCACCCTGGTCGGCGAATACAACCAGGAGAAGGGCGAGGGCGCCGACCTGTTCCCGGGCGACCTGAAGACGCGGACGATTTCCGTCGGCGGCATCCTGTTCTTCTGAGGCCGTGCCCGGGTTGCTCCATAAATGCCGGATAAATGGAGCAGGTGGAGCAACCCGGGCAATGCTCCAGCCGCTTTTCTGAACGAACATGAGCTCAAGGGACCACGCAAGTGACTGAACTGCAAGAGATCGAGTTGCTGGCACGGGCCCTGCTGAATGAATCGCGTGGCAACCTGCCCGCACACCGTAAAGATCGAGGAGACGACACCATGCTGTACGCACTGCCCGGCCAGACCGATGCCAAGGTCCAGTTCAAGACCCGCTACGACAACTTCATCGGCGGCCAGTGGGTGGCCCCGGTCAAGGGCCAGTATTTCGACGTGGTCACGCCGATCACCGGCCAGAAGTACACCCAGGCCGCACGCTCCACCGCCGAGGACATCGAGCTCGCGCTGGACGCCGCGCACGCCGCCTTCCCGAAGTGGGGCAAGGCCGACGCCACCACCCGCTCGAACGTCCTGCTCAAGATCGCCGACCGCCTGGAGGCCAACCTCGAGCTGCTCGCCTACGCCGAGACCGTCGATAACGGCAAGCCGATCCGCGAGACGCTCAACGCCGACATCCCGCTCGCCGTCGACCATTTCCGCTACTTCGCCGGCTGCCTGCGCGCGCAGGAAGGCGGCATCTCGGAGATCGACGAAAACACCATGGCCTACCACATCCACGAGCCGCTGGGCGTGGTCGGCCAGATCATCCCGTGGAACTTCCCGATCCTGATGGCGGCGTGGAAGCTGGCGCCGGCGCTGGGCGCGGGCAACTGCGTGGTGCTCAAGCCCGCCGAGTCCACTCCGATCTCGATCCTGGTGCTGATGGAGCTGATCGCCGACCTGCTGCCGCCGGGCGTGCTCAACATCGTCAATGGCTATGGCCGCGAGGCCGGCATGCCGCTCGCCACCAGCAAGCGTATCGCCAAGATCGCCTTCACCGGCTCGACCTCCACCGGCCGCGTCATCGCCCAGGCCGCCGCCAACAACCTGATCCCTGCCACACTCGAGCTGGGCGGCAAGTCGCCCAACATCTTCTTCGCCGACGTCATGGACAAGGACGACGCCTTCCTCGACAAGGCGATCGAGGGCCTGGTGCTGTTCGCCTTCAACCAGGGCGAGGTGTGCACCTGCCCGAGCCGCGCGCTGATCCAGGAGTCCATCTACGACCGCTTCATCGAGCGTGCGGTCAAGCGCGTTGCCGCCATCAAGCAGGGCAGCCCGCTCGACACCGACACCATGATGGGTGCGCAGGCCTCTTCTGAACAGATGAGCAAGATCCAGTCCTATCTGCAGCTCGGCAAGGACGAGGGCGCCCAGGTGCTGATCGGCGGCGCGCGCGCCCAGCTCGACGGCGACCTGGCCGACGGCTACTACATCCAGCCGACGCTGTTCAAGGGCCACAACAAGATGCGCATCTTCCAGGAGGAGATCTTCGGGCCGGTGCTCGCGGTGACCACCTTCAAGGACGAGGCCGAGGCCTTGTCGATCGCCAACGACACCTTGTACGGCCTGGGCGCCGGCGTGTGGAGCCGCAACGGCAACGTCGCCTACCGCATGGGTCGCGCCATCCAGGCAGGGCGCGTGTGGACCAACTGCTACCACGCCTACCCGGCGCACGCGGCCTTCGGCGGCTACAAGGAGTCGGGCATCGGTCGCGAGACGCACAAGGTCATGCTCGACCACTACCAGCAGACCAAGAACCTGCTGGTGAGCTACAGCGAGAACAAGCTCGGCTTCTTCTGATCGGCACCCTGTTTCTCCCTCTGCCCGTAGTCGGGTAACTTGCCGGGGGCGGGCGACCGCCCCCGTTTTTTTCGATCTGGAGGCACGCGACATGGTCGAACGCGTCATCGCCACCCCCGCGACGCTCGCGCTGATCGCGCAACTCAAGGCCGAGTATGGTCCGGACCTGATGTTCCACCAGTCCGGCGGCTGCTGCGACAACAGCGCCGCCAACTGCTACCTGCCCACGGATCTGACCATCGGCCCCCACGACGTGCACCTCGGCGACATTGGCGGCGTGCCCTTCTACATCAGCGCCTCGCAGTACGAATACTGGAAGCACACGCAGCTGATCATCGACGTGGTCGACGGCCACGGCGGCACCTTTTCGCTCGAGGGCAACACCGGCAAGGCCTTCCATACCCGGTCCCGGCTGTTCACCGACGACGAGTTCGCCGACATCGAAGCGGAGGATCGCAGGCTCGGGCGGTGACGCCAGCTTGGCGAACAGGATAGGTAGTGGATGCGGGCACCATTCTTGCTTTGAATGTCTCCTGAAGCCGGATGCGCCAGGGTGGCGCAACTTGGCGCCGAGGATCATCGATGGGGCGGGCGGCGGGCGTGATGCGCGCGCCGCCAGTGCCCGTCGGCATGGGGAGACAGGAAGATGGGGCAGATTCACGCGCGTGCCACGCAAGGTGGTGAGCTCGAGTCCTTGCGGCGGCGATACCTGGAGCGCGGCGACGTACCCGAGGGTGGGCTTTCGGCTCCGGTGCTGCGTTCCTGGGAGCGCTGCCAGCGCCTCGGCCTGGAGGTTGGCGAACGCGGCCGGCCCGCCAACACGACGCGTGCCGACCTGATGCTCGCGCGTGAGCGCAACGCCGCCCTGCTCAACCACGCGGGCGGCGTGATGGAGCACCTGTACGAACAGATCCGCGCCTCGGGCAGCATGGTGCTGCTTGCCGACGCGAGCGGACTGATCCTGCACGGTGTCGGCGACCCGTCCTTCGTTGACCGTGCGAGCCGGGTCGCCCTGCAGCCGGGGGCGAGCTGGAGCGAATGCCAGCGCGGCACCAATGCCATCGGCGCCACCCTGATCGAACGCGCACCGGTCGAGATCTTCGGCGCCGAGCATTACCTCGAATGCAACGGTGTGCTCACCTGCAGCGCGGCGCCCATCTTCGATACGAAAGGCGTCTTGCTGGGCGCGCTCGACATCTCCAGCGACCACCGCAAGCCCCAGCCCCACACCCTGGGTCTCGCCCGCATGGGGGTGAGACTGGTCGAGCGCCGCATGTTCGAGAGCGAGCATGCGCGTCACGCGCTGTTTTCCTTTCATGACCGCCCCGAGGGTGTCGGCGGCCTGCAGGAGGGGTTGCTTGCGGTGGATGCCGATGGCGAGATCGTGGCGGCGGATTGTCAGGCCTGCATGCTGCTCGGCATCGAGGGTCGCCGCATCGGGCGTCTGGGCGCCTTCGGCAACCTGTTCCGCAGCGGTTTCGGCACCGTCATCAGCAGGGCGGCGCGTGATCCGGCCGCGCTGATGGAGCTCGAGCTGCGCGACGGCGCGCGCGTGTACGCGCGGGTCCGTGTCAGCCCGGCCTGGAACGCGAACGCCCACGCCGGGCCGAGCGGCCGCGTGCGGCTGGCGCAGGGGCAGGACCCGTCGCGCTCGGCGTGCCAGCGCGTCACCCTCGACAGCTTGGCCACCGGCGACCCCGCCCTGAAGTTCACCCTCGACCGCTGTGCCAAGGTGATCGGGCGCAAGATCCCGGTGCTGATCCAGGGCGAGTCGGGCTCGGGCAAGGAGCTGCTCGCGCGCGCCTGCCACAACAGCGGGCCGCGCGCCGAGGGCCCCTTCGTCGCGGTGAACTGTGCGGCGATCCCCGAGCATCTGATCGAATCCGAGCTCTTCGGCTACGTCGGTGGCGCCTTTACCGGCGCGCGCAAGGAGGGTGCCATCGGCCGCATCCAGCAGGCCGACGGCGGCACGCTCTTTCTCGACGAGATCGGCGACATGCCGCTGGCCATGCAGGCCCGGCTGCTGCGGGTGCTGCAGGAGCGCTGCGTGCAGCCGGTGGGCGGGGGGGAGCCGGTCGCGGTCGACATTGCGCTGCTGTGCGCCACCCATCGCAACCTGGGCGACCTGGTCAAGGCTGGGCTGTTCCGCGAGGATCTCTACTACCGGGTCAACGGCCTCACGGCGTCCCTGCCGCCGCTGCGCGAGCGCACCGACCTGCGCCAGCTCGTGCGCCGCCTGATCGACGACAGCCGCAACCGTCCGGACGCGCGCGACATTGCCGTCGATGCCGCGGCGCTGCGCCTGCTCGAATCCTATGCCTGGCCGGGCAACATCCGTCAGCTGCAGAACGTGCTCGAGGTGGCGCTCGCGCTGCTCGATGCGCATGAAGACCGCATCCTGCCCGAGCACCTGCCCGAGGAGGTCCAGTGCGCGTCGCCCCTCACGCGCGCGGCGGCGGCTCCTGCTTCAGCGGTGCCGCCGCCGGCCGCATCCCGCGCGCCGCTGCGCGGCCGCCGCCCCAAGGACATCGACGACGCCACCATCCGCGAGGTGCTCGAGCGCTTCGACGGCAATCTGTCCGCCGCGGCGCGCCATCTGGGCGTGGCGCGCAACACGCTGTATCGGCGCATGGGCTGCGATTTCTGAACGGAGCTGAATCGAGCGGACCTGAGCGCGCGCGATGGATGCTTGCGCGCACGAACTGCGTGTTCAGTCCGGCTGCGCGGCGCTGGCGCCGTCTTGCGGCGATGTCGATGCCGCCAGTCTGGACTGGTGCGCCTTGCGGTGCAGGCGGACGTCGAGCGCGATCTTGCCGGCGACGAGCATCAGCAGCACCGGCGCGATCGAGCCGCCGCCGGACAGGATCACCACGAACATGCCGGCGATCATCGCCACATGCAGCACGACGATGCGCTTGTACGGGTCCCACATGATCTCGCCCAGCTTGCGGCCGGCGTCCTCGTTGCGCACGAAGTGGTGGGTGACGAGCGAGAAGCCGTGGCTGATGAAGAAGCCGATCGTCGCCACCACCATGCCCATCTGCTCATGGGCGATCCAACGCAGGATGCCGAACAGGTGCTGGAACAATACGAACGGGCCGGGCCATTCCACCGGGCTGACGTAGGGCTCGATCACGTCGCCCGGCAGCCCGGCCATGGTGGCGATGCCCATCAGCACCATGCCGTGCCCGGCGCAGAAGAAGCCGTAGTGGAAGACGAAAAACAGGCCCGGCTCGAAGAAGGCGCGCACGCCGCCCGCGCGCACCAGGCGCAGCAGGGTGTAGACGCCGAGCACCAGGTTCTCCAGCCAGTAGACCAGCAGCAGGGTCTGCGCTTCCCAGGCGAGGAAGAGCACGCCGAACACCGGCACCAGGTTGGCCGCGACCAGGGCCTGGAGCGGCGCGCGGTCGGCACGGGACAGCGCGTCGCTTGGCGAGGCCTGCGCATCGAGCGCGAGCGCGGGCGGCACGGTCGCGGCCGATGCCTGACTGGCGCCGGGCTGCGCGGCAGTGCCGGTCGTCGCGAAGGGGGTCATGCTGGCCATGGGCCGCGGGCAGTCGAGCGCACCGCACACCACCGCGAGCAGCTCGGCTTCGCCCGGGGTGATGCGGGCGTCGTGGCGAGCCGCGGCGTCGAGCGCCGCCACCAGCCGGCGGCGGTAGCCCGGCGTGGTGTCGGCCAGGGCGTCGAGCGCCTGGTCGAGCGCGTCCAGGCGGATCTGCGCAATCGGCAGCGGCCCCGCCAGGCCGTCCGCGGGGGCGAGGGCCGCGCCGCGGGCGAAGGCCGCGCGTGCTGCTTCGGGCTCGCGCTGCCCGGCATGGGCGAGCACCGACAGCAACAGGCTGCAGTGTGCGCCGAGCGCCTGCGGTGACACCCTCAGCGGCTGCGGCGTGCGCGGCAGCAGCGCGTCGCGCAGCAGGCGCAACAGCAGGAAGGCGGACAGGCTGCCGCGGCCGCCGGCACCCACAACCGCGCTGGCCTGGGCGAGCAGGCGTTCGCGCGCGCTGCGCGGGAGCTCGCGCAGACTGCCGAGGGCGAGCTCCATCAGCGCCAGGCGCTGGCCGGCGGGCGGCAGCGACCGGGCAGCGTCGGCGGCCGCGGCGGCGCGCATCGGGTCGCCCTGGCCCGCCAACGCGGCGAGCTGGGTGGAGTGGCGCGGCGGGTCGCGGGAGAGCAGCAAGGCGAGCGCCACCGCGGCCGCGCCCTCTGCGCTGGCGACGCGCTGGCGCAGCGCGCCGGGCAAGGCCTCGAGCGTGTGCTGCGCGGCCTGCAGGGCCGTCGCGGGCGGGGACGCGAAGGCGAGCGGGACGAGCTCGAGCGCCGGTATTGCGCTCGCGGTCTTGGTCGGGGCAGCGGGCACAGCCGGCACAGTGATCGACGCGCTGGCCACGGAGGCGGGCTCGGCCAAGGTCGGCGCGGCGCTCGCGGGCGCTGCGGGCGTGGGCTGCGTGCCGGGCTCGAGCAGCCCGGCATGGGGGAGGGCCGCCGCCTCCCTGGGCGCCGCCGTCGGCGTCGCGGCAGCGGGGGCGGTGGCAAGGTCCGGGGCGATCAGCCGGCCGCCGCTCAGGCGCCGGATGCGCTCGGCCAGCGGCGGGTGGGTGGCGAGCAGGCCGCCCGCGCGGCGCAGGGCGCTGCTGCGGCCGTCGAACAGCATGTGGCTCACCGCCTCGCCCTGGCCGTGCGCCAGGCCGCTGGCCTGCTGCGCCACCTTGTGCAGGGCGCCCAGCAGGCCTTGCGGGTTGCGGGTGAATTGCACCGCCGAGGCATCGGCGAGGAATTCGCGCTGGCGCGACACCGCGGCACGCACCAGGCGGCCGGCAAGCCCGGTGAGGTAGCCGGCCACCACCAGCACCAGGCCGAGCACGACGAGGCCGTTCTTGTCCTTGCCCGAGCTGCGTCCACCGCCGCTGCGCAGCAGCACGCGGCCGGCGCCGGCGAGCATGAAGAGCCCGTGCAGCACCCCCAGCAGGCGCATGTTGAGGCGCATGTCGCCATTAAGTATGTGACTGAACTCATGGGCGATCACGCCCTGCAGTTCGTCGCGGGTGAGGCGCTCGAGCGCGCCGCGCGTCACCGCCACCACCGCCGCACGCGGATGGTCGCCGGCGGCAAAGGCGTTGATCGCGGTCTCGTCCTCGAGCAGGTACACCGGCGGCGCCGGGATGCCGGCGGCGATCGCCATCTCGTCGGCGAGGTTGAGCAGCCGGCGCTCGGCTGCGTCGGTGGTGTTGCGTGCCACCAGCCGTCCGCCCAAAGCGCGTGCCACCGCCTCGCCGCCGCCCGCGGCCAGCGCCGCCACTTTCCAGGCCGAGCCCCCGCCGATGACCCCACCCACGGCCAGCGCGACGAGCAGGAAGAGGCCGGGCTGCCACAGGGCGACCCCCTCGCCGTGCTCGCCCGCGGTCATCGGCAGCAGCGCGAGATAGACCAGCGCGATGCACGCGGCCAGCGCGCAGGCGAAGCCGAGCAGCAGCCAGCGCCCGGCGCGGCGGGCGCGGTCCTGTTCGGCGAAGAAGTCCATCGCCCCGCCGGGCTCAGGGCTTGCCGAAGCTCACCCGCGGCGCCTGGCGCGCCTCGGCGTTCTCCAGCTGCCACAGCTCGGCGGCGGCGAAGTTGAAGCTGTTGGCGACGAGGCTGTCGGGGAACTGCTCGCGCCGCGTGTTGTAGGCCATCACCGCGTCGTTGTAGGCCTGGCGGGCGAAGGCGATGCGGTTTTCGGTGCTGGCGAGCTCTTCCTGCAGCTGCGCCATGTTCTGGTTGGCCTTGAGGTCGGGATAGGCCTCGGCGAGGGCGAAGAAGCGGGTGAGCAGTCCGCCCAGCGCGGCTTCGGCGCTTGCCAGCTCGCCCACTGCGCCTGCGCCCGGCGTGCCGGCCACATCGCCCGCGGCGCCCGCCGCGCGCTGGGCGGCGGACTGGGCGCGGTTGCGCGCCGCGATCACCGCCTCCAGCGTCTCGCGCTCGTGCGCCATGTAGCCCTTGGCGATGTCGACCAGGTTGGGGATCAGGTCGTAGCGCCGCTGCAACTGCACGTCGATCTGAGAGAAGCCGTTCCTGACCCGGTTGCGCAGCGCCACCAGGCCGTTGTAGATGACGATGCCGTAGCCGGCGAGGCCGACCAGCAGCGCGAGGATGATCCATTCCATGAGCTTGCCCTCCTAGACCCGGCATGCTGCCAGAGTTTCGCCCACGGCGACGTGCGCGCGGTCACGCTGGCAGGACCATGGAAGGGAAGGGGCTCAGAAACGATAGCTTGCGCTCGCACCGGCGAACCAGCTGCGCTCGGGGCCGGGCTCGTAGTAGCGGCCATTGCCGTCACCCACGATGACCGAGCCGATGTGCTTGCGGTCGAATACGTTGTCGACGCGCAGCAGTTGCGCCAGCGTCCATGGGCCATGCTTCTGCTCGGCGGACAGGCGCAGGTTGAACAGCGTGTAGCCGGGTGCAGGGCGATCGTCGTTGAGATCGTTGACGTACACCTTGCTGCGATACAGGGCCTCGCCCGCCACCGTGAGGTCGGCGATCGGTTTCCAGGCGAGTTCCGCATATGCGGCGAACTGCGGCACGCCGGGGATGCGGTTGCCGGCGGGCACGGTCGCGCCGCGGCTGACGAAGGCCTCGTCGTATTCGGCCTTCAGCCAGGTCAGCGAGGCGCGCCCGGTCAGGCTGGGGCTGAACTCGGACTCGGCGGCGAGCTCGATGCCTTCGCGCAGTGTGCGGCCCGCGTTCTGGTAGCTGGTGCGCCCGCCGCTCGATTCGGCGACGACGATCTCGTCCTTCGTCTCGATGCGGAACACCGCCGCATTGACGCGGGTCGTGTCGCCGACGAAGGCCTTCAGGCCCAGTTCGGCCTGTTTGCTGGTGGAGGGCCGCAGGCCGAAGTTGAAGCCGGTCGATGGCGTTGCGTAGGAGAGTTCGTTCAGCGTCGGCGTCTCGAAGCCTTCGCCGTAGCTCGCATAGGCATTGAGCACCGGGCTGATCGCATACACGACGCCGAGCGAAGGCGTGGTTTCGGTATAGCGCGCGCTGCCACTGTCGTCGCCATTCGTGCCGACGATGTAACGATCATCGACCTTGAACGCCACGCGGGAGTGGCGGATGCCCGCCGACCATTGCCACGGCCCCTGTTTCCACAGCGCCTGGAGGTAGGGGTCGGTGCTGGTGATGGTGTCGATCTCGTTGCGGCGCAGATTGCCCTTGACGCCCAGGGTGGTGCCGATGAAGTTCTCGTAGCCGCGGCGATCGTCTTCCGAGCGGTCGTAGTCGAGGCCGACGGTCACGGTCAGCTCGCCGTCGCCGAAGCTGCGCTGGGCGATCCAGCGCGCCCCCAGGCCGTAGAAGTCGCGGTCGAAGTCGACCACGCCGCCGGCGTGACGCGCGTTGCCCTGCGGCCCGGTAGGGATCGACTGGTACTGGGTGACGCTGCGCCGCCCGCTGTAGGCGGACACCTGCAGCCTGTCCTCGCCCAGGCGGCGCTCGTAGGTCGCCCCGCCCTGCAGGTGGTGGATGCTCTTGCGCGTGTTGAACTGCTTTGCGACGTCCTCGACGGCACGCGGATCGCGTTGATAGGTCTCCCACCTCACCCCCAGCGGATCCAGCGTGTCGGGCTGGCGCAGGCCGTTGGCGACCAGGGTCAGCGTGCTGTCCTCGTCCGGACGGAAGGTGAGCTTGGCGAAGCCCTGGTCGCGGCGGGTCTTGCTGTGGTCGCGGTAGCCGTCGGTGTCGAAGCGCGAGGCGTCGACGACGAAGCCGACGCCGGACTGCTCGCCCTCCAGGCCGACGCCGAACTTGCTCGTGCCCCAGGCGCCGAACAGCGCGTTGGCGCGCAGGCGCGGCGCGCCCTCGCCGTTGCGCGAGAAGAGCTGGATCACGCCGCCGGCGTGGTTGCCATACACGGTGGAGAAGGGGCCGCGCATGACCTCGATGCGCTCGGCGGTGTCGAGGTTGAAGGTGGCGGCCTGGCCCTGGCCGTCGGGGTTGGTGGCGGGGATGCCGTCGGCAATGAGCTTGACGCCGCGGACGCCGAAGGCGGCGCGGGCGCCGAAGCCGCGCACCGAGATCTGCAGGTCCTGGGCGTAGTTCTGGCGGTTCTGGATCACCAGGCCGGGCACGCCGGCGAGCGCCTCGGAGGCATTGACGCCGAGGTTGCCCGCCTGGTTGGCGCGCATGTCCACCGAATCGACCGAGTAGGGCAGGTCGAAGCTCTCGGTCGCCACCGGGCTGCCGGTCACCACCACCGGGTTGAGCACCACCGCACTCGGGCTCGCCGTGGCGCCATCCTGCGCGCCGGCAAGACAGGCGAAGCCGGCCAGCGCGCCCGGAACGCCGAGGCGGAGCAGCTGCGCGAGCGTCTTCGTGCGCGGCTGCGCGCGGCCGGCGGTGCGGGGAGCGGGGGCGACGGGGGCGGCACGATGCTTGGGTTTCACGGTCGGACTCCTCGGCGGGGCATGGCTGGCCGGGCATTGTCGCCGATGGCCCCTTGTCGCCGCCTCAACGCAGGGCCGAGCGCCGCCTACAGAAAATCATGAGACCGCCGGCGCGGGCCGCATTCAGCGCGCTTCGGCGCGCTTCGGCGGGGCGGCGAGGGCTCAGCCTGCCGCCCAGGTGTCGAAATCGCCATGGTCGGCGAAGTGCGCCAGGGCTTCGATCAGCGCCCGCGCCATCGCCGGCTCGAAGGGGCTGTGGCCGGCGGCGTCGATCAGGCGCAGGCGGCTGCCCGGCAGCGCCGCGTGCAGGCGCAGCGCGTTGCGCGTGCGGCATACGAGGTCGAGGCGGCCATGGACCAGCGCGGTGGGAAGGCCGGCCATGCGCTGCGCCGCCTCGAGCACGCCGTCCTCGTCGAGGAAGCAGCGGTGGGCGAGGTAGTGCGCCTGCACGCGGTACTTGTCGATCAGCGCCGCCAGCGCCTCGGTGTTGCGCGCGGGTGGCGGTGGCGCTGGCCGTGCGGGTGAGATCACCGCGTCCTCCCACGCCGCCCAGGCCTGCGCCGCATGGGCGGCCGCGCGCGCGTCGGTGCCGGCGAGCGCGGCGCACAGCGCGGCGAGCGCGCGGCCCTCGGCGGCTTGCGGCACGGCCGCGCACAGTGCGGCCCAGGCCTCGGCACAGATCGCCCCGGCGCCCTCGGGGCCGAAGAACCAGTCGAGGTCGGCCTGCCCGGTGAGGAAGCTGCCGCGCAGGATGGCGCCCAGGCAGGCCTGCCGATAGGCGCTGCAATACGCCACCCCCAGCGCCGCGCCCCACGAGCCGCCGAACACCAGCCAGCGCTCGATGCCCAGGTGAAGGCGCAGGCGCTCGATGTCCTCGACCAGCTCGCGGGTGGTGTTGGCGCGGCAGGCGCCGCGCGGCGTGCTGCGCCCGCAGCCGCGCTGGTCGAACAGCACGACGTGAAAGCGCGCGGGATCGAACAGCTGGCGCTGGCGGGCATTGCAGCCACTGCCGGGCCCGCCGTGCAGGAACAGCACCGGCAGGCCGTCGGCGTTGCCGCAGCGCTCGAAGTACAGGCGGTGTCCGTCGCCGACGTCGAGCAGGCCGTTTGCGAGGAGGGGCGAGGGCGGGAAGAGGGGGGCGTGGGGCAGCATGGCGTGGGGAGGCGGGTTGTGCGGCCGCGGGGACCTCAGTCCGGGCTCGTCGATGATGGACGCTTGCGGCCGGCCAGGTCCGACTCCTCGATCCACTCCCGCCACACCGCCATCAGCACGGCAAGCACGACCGGCCCCAGGAAGAGGCCGACCAGGCCGAATGCGGCCAGGCCACCGAGGACGCCGAACATCACCAGCAGAAAGGGGATCTGGGTTGCGTTGCTGATGACGAGCGGGCGGACGAGGTTGTCCACCCAGCTCACCACCAGCGCCCCCCACAGCAGCAGGCCGATGCCGGCTGCCGTGTCGCCGCTGACGAGCAGCCACACGCCCAGCGAACCCCACGCGAACGGCGTGCCGAACGGGATCATCGCAATCAGGGCGGTGACCGCTCCGAGCAGCACCGGCGCCGGCAGGCCCGCCCACCAGTAGCCCAGGCCGGCCACCAGGCCTTGCCCCAGCGCGGTCGCAATCAGCCCCCACACCACTGCCTTCGTCATGCCGCCGACCGCGGCGAGGTAGGCATCGACGCGCTCGCCAAGGAAACGGTGCAGCACGACCTGGACCTGGGCCAGCACACGATCGCCATCGCGGTACAGGAAGAACACGGTGATCAGCGCAAAGCCGAGCTTGGCGGCGTTTCGCCCCACATCGCCGAGGAGGGCGACGGCCTGGTCGCTGCCCTGTCGCACCCACTCGGTGAGTTGCGCCTTGAAGGCGTCGGGATCCCCGGTGAGGTCGTTGAGAAGTGCCTGCAAGGCGTCGCCGATCCACGGGATCGCGCGGATGAAATCCGGCAGCCCCAGCGAGCCCGCCTTGATCTGTGCGGTGACCGTGGCAATGGCCACGCCGACCTCGGTCCTCAGCAGCGCACCCATCCATAGCGCGGGCAGGATGAATGCGGCGCTGAGCAGCAGGGTCATCAGCAGCGCACTGAGGCTCGGGTAGCGCCGCAGGCGCGCGCGCAGCCTGCGGTAGAGCGGCCAGGTCGCAAACGCAATGATGATCGCCCAGGCCACCGGCACGATGAAGACGTGCAGCACGGCATAGCTGAGCACCAGCAGGCCGCCGAGCAGGAAGCCGAGGATGACTCTGCGGGCGACTTTCTCTGCAACCTGATCGATCATGATGCTTCCCTTCGCGCTCGAGTGCTCAGCAGCCTTGCCGCGCGTGGATCAGCCCTTGGATCGGCGGCTGGCGTGCGAACAAGGCCAGTCAGTCTTTCAGGGGGGGCGGCGGCTCGACGTCGGCCGCCGCCTCGGGGACGGGGTCGGGCAGTCGCGTCGCCAGCACCTTGTCGATGCGCTTGCCGTCGAGGTCGATGACCTCCAGGCGCCAGTTTTCCCAGGTGGCGACGTCGCCGGTGCTGGGCATGCGGCCGAGCAGCCACATCACCATGCCGGACAAGGTGTGATAGCGGCCCTTCTCCTCTTCGGGGACGGTCTTGATGACCAGGCGGTCCTTGAGCTCGACGATCGGAATGAGTCCGTCGAGCAGCCAGGAGCCGTCCTCGCGCTGCACCGCCCACGACTCCTCGGTGTCGTGCGGCAGGAACTCGCCGGTTACCGACTCGATGACGTCGTGCAGCGTCACCATCCCTTGCACCTCGCCATATTCGTCGATCACGAACACGATGTAGGTGCCCGAGGCGCGGAACTGGTCGAGCAGCTCCATGCCCGTGAGCGATTCGGGCACATAGACCGGTGCCTGCAGATCCTGCGTGAGGTCGATGCTCTCGCCGCGCAGCATCCGCGAGAAGATCTTCTTCGCGCTGGCGATGCCGAGGATGTCATCCAGCCCATTGCGGCACACCGGGAAGCTGGAGTGCGCGGATTCGGCCACCAGCGCCAGGTTCTCGTCGAGCGGGCGATCGACGTCCAGCGAGACGATGTCCGCGCGCGGCACCATCAGCGAGCCGATCTGACGATCGTCGAGGCGGAACACGTTGCGCACCATCTCGTGTTCGCTCTTCTCGATGACGCCGGCCTCCGAGCCCTCGTTGAGCAGCGCGTGGATCTCTTCCTCCGTCACACTCGGGCCGGTGTTCTCGCGCTGGCCCATCAACCTCAACAGCAAGGCCGTCGAGCCGGCCAGCAGATGCACGAACGGGCGCGAGGCGATGGCCAGCACGTTCATCGGGCGCGCCACGAGGCGGGCAATGCCTTCCGGGTTGATCTGGCCGATGCGCTTGGGGACGAGCTCGCCGACCACGATCGAGACATAGGTGATGACCACCACGACGAGGACGGTCGAGCCGATCTCGCTGGTGCGCTGCTCCATGCCCAGGGTCTGCAGCCAGTCCGCCAGCGGGCCCGCCAGGGCCGCCTCGCCGACGATGCCGTTGAGGATGCCGATCGAGGTGATGCCGATCTGGATGGTGGACAGGAAGCGGGTCGGATCCTCGCCGAGCTTGATGGCGACTTCGGCCGAGCCGTCACCGTCCTCCGCGAGGCGCGCGAGGCGAGCGCGCCGCGCGGTGACGAGCGCGATCTCCGACATCGCAAAGACACCGTTGAGCACGATGAGGGCGATCAGTAGGGCAATTTCCATGGTTCAGGGTCAGCGGAGCGTGCAGCGGTAAGGATGAGCAAGAATCTGCCGGGCGGCATGATCGAGAGCGGACAGCAGCGAGCGTGCCTCGAGACGCCATGCAGGCGTCGGGCATGCCAGGCAAACCCGAGCAACGCGGACTGCGGGTCGTTTCGTCGGTGTCGGTGAACGTGATACGCCCCAGGGGCAACATCGGCCTGGGGCGTCTTCCGGAGCGGGGCGCGGCCCTTCGTCCGGGAAGGCAGAGGGAGAACTCTGGCGGCTGGAGCGGCGACTCATAGGGCGGAGTGCAGGGCACCCCGCGCGATCCTTGATCTGTTTCGAGGAAAGCAATCATGCCCGAGCTGGCCGGGTGTGTCGAGATCCGGGCAAGGGCGGTCGCCGCCTTGCTCTCGCATATGTCGGCGCTCGGCGTGGCCGAGATCGTGGAACGCGAGGCCGGACGGCGCGCTGGTGGCGGCAGCCCTCGGGCATCAAGATTTTCATGAGGCCTGGTTCCGCACTTTCGTGATGCGAATTATTCCGCGTCCAGTCACTCTTATACACACGGCCGGCGAACCGGTCGGCGGTGCCAGGGAGCGGCGCCGATCCCACCCAGAGACGACACAGGAGACGACCATGAAATGGGAAACCCCCGCAGCCAGCGACATGCGCTTCGGCTTTGAAATCACGATGTACATTGCCAACCGCTAAGGCGTGATCCGGGGCGGTGCGGCGCGCGTCCCCGCGCCGTCCCGCCCTTTTCACGTGCGCGTGCGGCATGCACGCCAGGAGAACCGATGAAGATCCGCGTGCTCGGTTCCGCCGCCGGTGGCGGCTTTCCGCAGTGGAACTGCAACTGCCCCAACTGCGACGGCCTGCGCAAGGGACGCATCCGCGCCCAGGCCCGCACCCAGTCCTCGATTGCCGCCAGCGGCGACGACGAGAACTGGGTGCTGTTCAACGCCTCGCCCGACGTGCTGCAGCAGATCCGCAGCTTCCCCGCGCTGCAACCGGCGCGCGCGCTGCGCGACACCGGCATCGCGGCGATCGTGCTTATCGACGCCCAGATCGACCACACCACCGGCCTCTACATGCTGCGCGAGCACCGCAAGCCGTGGCCGGTGTGGTGCACCGCCTGCGTGCGGGAGGACCTGTCGGTGGGCAACCCGGTGTTCGGCGTGCTCGGCCACTACAGCGGCATCGCCTGGCGCGAGCTGCCGCTGCAGGCGCGCTTTGCCATCGAGGGCGCGCCCGGACTCGGCTTCGAGGCCGTGGCGCTGACCAGCAACGCGCCGCCTTACTCGCCGCACCGTGACCGTCCGCAGCCGGGCGACAACATCGGCGTCACGCTCGTAGATGCGGCCAGCGGCAAGCGCCTGTTCTACGCCCCCGGCCTGGGCGAGATGGAGCCCCATGTGTGGGAGGCGATGCAGGCTGCCGACTGCGTGCTGGTCGATGGCACGCTGTGGACCGACGACGAGATGATCCGCCTCGGCGCCTCGGGCAAGACCTCGCGCGCCATGGGGCACCTGCCGCAGTCCGGCCCCGGCGGCATGCTCGAGTGGCTGGACAAGCTGCCGGCCAGCACGCGCAAGGTGCTGATCCACATCAACAACACCAACCCGATCCTCGACGAGGACAGCCGCGAGCGTGCCGAGCTGGCCGCGCACGGCATCGAGGTCGCCTTCGACGGCATGGAGATCGCGCTGTGAGCTACATAGACCAGATCAGCATCGAGCACACCGCAGCGCTCACGTCCCGCGCGGATGATCTCCCGCCATGGAGCCCGGCCGAGTTCGAGTCCCTGCTGCGCGATAAGGGCACGAGCTACCACATCTACCATCCTTTCCACGTGATGATGGCCGAGGGCAAGCTCAGCCGCGAACAACTGCAGGGCTGGGTGGCGAACCGCTTCTACTACCAGATCTCGATCCCGGTGAAGGACGCCGCCATCCTGTCCAACTGCCCCGACCGCGCGATCCGCCGCGAGTGGATCCAGCGCATCCTCGACCACGATGGCTTCGAGATCGGCGACGTGAAGGACCCCGGCGGCATCGAGGCCTGGATCCGGCTCGGTGAGGCGACCGGCCTTTCCCGCGACGACGTGACCTCGCTGCGTTTCGTCGCGCCGGCGACGCGCTTCGCGGTCGACGCCTACATCAACTTCGCCCGCCAGCGCCCGTGGCAGGAGGCGGTGGCCTCCAGCCTCACCGAACTCTTCGCGCCGCACATCCACCAGCAGCGCCTGGACACCTGGCCGACACACTACCCCTGGGTCGATACCGCCGGCCTGCAGTACTTCCGCAACCGCCTCACCCAGGCGCGGCGCGACGTCGAGCACGGCCTGCGTTTCACGCTCGAGTACTTCAGTCAGAGCCGGGCGATGCAGCAGCGCGCGCTCGACATCCTGCAGTTCAAGCTCGACGTGCTGTGGGCGATGGCCGACGCGATCATGCTGAGCCAGTGCGAGGTGGCGATCGTCGGCCCGCGCAAGGGGGCGGCACGATGAGCGAGACGGCGACGATCGGCCTTGAGGCCACTCCGCGCGTGTCCAGGCGCTTTCGCCTGCAGTGGGAGGAGGCGCAGCAGGCCTGGGTGCTGCTCTACCCGGAAGGCATGGTCAAGCTCAACCAGAGCGCGGGCGAGATCCTGCGCCGCTGCGACGGCGCGCGCAGCGTGGCCGAGGTGGTCGCCGACCTGGAGCAGGCCTTCGCCACCACCGGGCTCGAGGCCGACGTGATCGCCTTTCTCGAATTGGCGCGCAAACAGCAGTGGGTGGAGGTGTGAGGTGAGCATGAACCCGCCGCGCCCATGTCTGCCGCGCCCACAGGGCGGACCCGCCGCCAGCGCGTTTGCTGCACGCGCGCTGGCGTTCGCCGGAGGCTGCCAATCATGACTGCGCCCATTCCTGCCCCCATTCCCGCCCAGCCCGGCCCGCCGCTGTGGCTACTGGCCGAGCTCACCTACCGCTGCCCGCTGCACTGCGTGTTCTGCTACAACCCGGTCGATTTCGCCCACACCCCGGACGAGCTCTCCACCGACGACTGGCTGCGCGTGCTGCGCGAGGCGAGGGCGGCGGGCAGCGTGCAGTGCGGCTTCTCGGGCGGCGAGCCGCTGCTGCGCGATGACCTCGAGGTGCTGGTCGCCGAGGCGCACCGGCTCGGCTTCTACACCAACCTGCTGACCTCCGGCGTCGGCCTCACCGAGGTCCGGGCGAGGGCGCTGAAGGACGCCGGCCTCGCCCACATCCAGCTCTCCTTCCAGGATTCCACCAGGGAACTCAACGACTTCCTGTCGCACACCCGCACCTTCGAGCTCAAGCAGAAGGTGGCTGCCACGATCAAGGACAATGGCTGGCCGATGGTGATGAACTGCGTCATCCATCGCCTCAACATCGACTACATCGACCGCATCATCGACATGGCGGTGGAACTGGGCGCCGAGTACCTGGAGCTCGCCAACAGCCAGTACTACTCGTGGGCGATGATCAACCGCGACCAGCTGCTGCCTTCGCGCGAACAGATCGAGCGCGCCGAGCGCGTCACCAACGCGCGACGCCAGCGCTACGGCGACCGCATCCGCATCTTCTTCGTCGTGCCCGACTATCACGAGAAGCGGCCGAAGAAGTGCATGAACGGCTGGGGCAACGTCTTCCTCACCGTCACCCCCGACGGCACCGCCTTGCCCTGCCACACCGCGCGCATGCTGCCCGGGCTGGCCTTTCCCAATGTGCGCGACATGGACGTGCGCCGCATCTGGTACGAGTCCGAAGGCTTCAACCGCTATCGGGGCACGGGCTGGATGAAGGAACCCTGTCGCAGCTGCCCGGAGCAGGACAAGGATCTCGGCGGCTGCCGCTGCCAGGCCTTCATGCTCACCGGCGATCCGGCGGCGGCCGACCCGGTGTGCGACAAGTCGCCTTCGCATCACAAGGTGATCGAGGCGGTCGAGCGCGCCGAGCGCGGCGAAGTGGCGGTGGTGGAGCGCCCGCTGGTGTTTCGCGGGCCGGAGGAATCGCGCCGGCGTCTCGGCGGTCTGGCCGGGATCAAGTGAGCATCGTGTTCCAGTGTGCGCGGGCGCAGGGCGCAAGGCCTGGGCCATGAGGCGCGATGGCTCTCCGCAAAGCAGAAAGCCCGGCGAGATGGCCGGGCTTTCCAGTTTGCAGCGGGTAATCCCGTAGAGCGGATCAGGCGGCGCTGCGGACCTTGTACCACATGGCATAGGCCCAGCACGCGGCGCAGAAGCCGCTGATGAGGTCGATGAAGGCGAACACCATCAGCACCGCGGCCGGGATCAGGCCGATCTCAGAACCCAGCAGCCAGGTCACGAGCATGATCGTGCCGGCGATCGCCACCAGCTTGTCGGCGAACATCTTGGCGCCGGCGTTGATCGGCTTGGCCAGGCCGAGCTTGCGCGTGAGGGCGGAGAAGCCGAGGTAGGAGGGGCACTTGTGCGGCGAAACGAAGCCACGCAGCAGGCCGCCCAGCGCGAGGATGACGGCGAGCCACTTGTAGGGCGTGAAGAAGTAGAGGGCGCTCACCGCCAGCGTGACGGCGGCATGGAAGCGGTAGGCGTTGGAGCAGACGGGGGCAATGTCGAAGCGCAGCATGACAGGACCTGGGGCGAGAGTTGAGTTGCATGTGAGTATATCAACGAATACTGATTGATCAAGATGACTGTTGTTCCAGGAAACCAGCCGATGGGCCAGCGGGCCGTCATCGCCTGTGGCCGGGAGCGGACCCGTCGCGGCACCCGGGGTGCGCCGCCAAGGGTATCCAGACGCAATTTCGCATGCGGATCGGGCGGCGGCGGCGCTACCATGGCAATCCTTCAACTTCACGAGTGCAGGCGCTCATGCCGGTCGGTTTGCTGTTTGCCTTGCTACGCGATCCTGCATCCACCGGAGCGGTGCTCCCTTCGTCACGTGCGCTGGCAAATGCGATGGCGCATGCCGCTGTGGGTGCCGATGCCGTGGTCGAGCTCGGCGCGGGAACCGGGCCGGTCACCGAAGCCTTGCTGCGGCACTTGCCGGGCGTGCCCTTGATCGCGGTTGAACTCCAGGCCCCGCTGGCGCGACGCCTGCGGGCGCGCTTCCCGTCGATCGACGTGCGCCAGGCCGCGGCCAAGCAGGTGGTCGACGGCCTGGTCGACCACCCCGGGCGTGTGGTGCTGGTCTCCAGCCTGCCCTTCCGCTCCCTGCCGAAGGAGGTGGGGGCGGAAACGGTGGACAGCATCTGCGCCTTCCTGGCGCAGAGCCCCGAGCGCAAGCTGGTGCAGTTCACCTACCAGCCGCGGGCCCCGTTTGCGGCGCCGCGCGAGCTGCGCTGGCACCGTCGCGCGGTGGTGTGGCGCAACACGCCGCCGGCCGGCATCTGGGAGCTGCAGGCGGCGCGCTGAGCCGCATGCTGGGTCCCCCGTCGCCCTCTGCATCGAGACACCCTGAGCGATTTCCGCCTCGCCCCCTCTCCGAGCGCTCCGGTGCGCGGGGCGAGCGCTGTCAGTCCCAGCGCGACGCGTCCTCGTCGCGCTCGAAGCCGATCGTGCGGCCGTCGGCGAGCAACTCGCGAATGCGCCACGGCACGCCCTCGGCGTCCAGTTCGAC
Organism: Thauera sp. WH-1; assembly: GCF_047806685.1. Classification (NCBI taxonomy): domain Bacteria; kingdom Pseudomonadati; phylum Pseudomonadota; class Betaproteobacteria; order Rhodocyclales; family Zoogloeaceae; genus Thauera; species Thauera sp. WH-1. The sequence continues at coordinate 86,075 of NZ_JBLQGP010000008.1, read as the reverse complement.
CAGCCCGATGCCGCTCCCGTTGAGCAGGCGACGGCCCTGCGCCGCGCCCTCGTAGCGGCGCGGCGTGACGCGCATGTGGCGGCGGCGGGTGAACCAGTTGAGCGGCGAGCGTGGCGAGTACAGCCAGCGGTTCAGGCGGTCGAGCACGCCGAGCAGGCGCGGCGGAAACTCGTTGCGCACGCCGCTGCTGCAGATCTGCCAGATGTCCGGCCCGCGCACCCGGCCGCGCAGCTCGACGTCGTAGACGAAGGCGTAATGCACGTCGCCCGACAGCACGACGAAGTGCTGCGGCGTCTTGCGGTGGCGGAAGATGTTGAGGATGGCCTGCGCCGAGCCCGGGTGCGCCATCCAGTTTTCCGCGTCGACCATCAGCGGGTGGCCGAACCAGGTGAAGATGCGCTGGATGGCCTCGATCAGCTTGACGCCGAAGATCGGCGCCGGCGACACCAGCAGCACCGCGGGCAGGCCGCGCAGGGTGTGCTGCAGGTCGGTCAGCGACTCCCAGTCCATCAGGCCCGAGGGCTGGCGCGCGGCGCGCTCCGAGCGCCAGCGCTGGGTGCGGGTGTCGATGACGACCAGGGGCGGCGTCGTGGGCCAGGTGTAGTGCCAGGCTTCGAAGCGGCGCAGGTGCTCGATGCAGTCGTGGTGGGCCGGGTCGCCGGGGGCGTCGAGACTGGCCTGCAGGCGCGCGAGCGTGTCGTCGTCGAGCACTTCCGGCCGGTTGCCCCAGGCCTGGTTGATCGCATAGGCGAGCAGCGCGTTGCCGATGATGCGGTGCGAGAAGGGGTGGCCATAGGCGATCTCTTCCCATTCGCGGCTCAGGTTCCAGTCGTCGGTGATGTCGTGGTCGTCGAAGATCATCGCCACCGGGATGTGAGCCAGCACGCGGCGCACCGCCGGCAGGTCGGCGACGAAGGCCTCGATCGCCTGACCTTCCGTGGCGAAGCGCTCGGCGTCCTCGGCGCTCAGGCCGGGCGGTGGGTCGAGTTCGAGCCCGCGCCAGGGGGCGGGCGACCACACCAGCAGATACATCGCCAGCACTTCGGCGAGCGTGATCAGGTGGTTGTGGGCGCTGGCCGAGGTGAACACGGGCTTTTCCACGCCGCCAAAGAAGATCTCGATCAGGGCGTAGTTGCGCTTGTGCCGGGGCAGCAGCTTGTCGCGCCGGTAGTAGCCGTCGGCGTGGTGGTAGAGCTGCTCGGCATCGGTGACGCCGGCCTCGTCGATGCCCTCCAGCCGCTCGACCGGCAGGCCGAGGCGGTCGATCAGGCTGTGGATCGCGCGCAGCATCGGGCCGGCCACATCGTCGGCATAGATCTGGTCGCCGGTCATCACCAGCGCGGAGGGCCAGGCCGGCAGGCCATCGGCTTCCGGCGCCGGTTCGGCGTCGAGCGCGTTGCGGGCGACCAGTTCGGCGAGCAGGGCATCGGCGCGCAGCAGGCCGTCGCCGCCGTGATGATGCGGCTTGCGGCAGGAGCCGTGCAGCAGCGAAGCCACCTGCGGCGCGAACACGAAGCCGGGCGTCTCGCGGCCCGGATAGCACAGATCCGGGGCCCACTCGCTTGCCTCCACCCAGTGCGCGCTGGCGTCGTCGCGCGCCGCGAGCGCGAGCCGGTAGCCGATCCACTGCCCGGCGGGCAGGGGGCGGTCGAGGGCGAGGTCGAGCAGCAGGTAGTGCAGGTGGCGTCCGGCGCTCAGCACGCGGCAGGTGGCGCTGCCCGGCGCCGGCTCGAGCCGCAGCGGCGGCTCGCCGCCGATGTCGAGTTCGATACGCGCGCGCAGCGGATGGCTGCTTGCGAGCCAGATCACGATGCGCTGCGCCTCCACGCGGCGCAGCATGGGGCCGGCGAGCACCAGCGGGCGATCGCCATTGGCGAGTTTCGATGGATCGGACATGGGGGCAGGTGCGGGCGCGGCAGACTTCATGCCGCGTTTATATCAGGGCACAGCCTGTCTGCGGCAGCGTGGCGGCCGCGGCGCGGAGCACGGATGCGGCTAGACCTCGATCAGGCCGCTGCGGATCGCGATCAGCGCCAGCTCGGCGGCGTTGGACACGTCGAGCTTCTGCTTGATGTGATACAGGTGGGTGCCGACGGTGCTCGGGCTGAGCTTGTGGCTCTCGGCGATCTCGGCCACGCTGCGGCCCTGGGCGAGTTGCAGGAAGACCGCGAACTCCTTTTCGGTGAGCGCAGCCACCGGGTCCTGCGCGCCGGAGAACTGCGCCAGCGCCAGCGCCGGGGCGATCTCGGGGTCGATGTAGCGCTGGCCGCGGGCCACGGTGGCGACCGCACGCAGCAACTCCTGCGGCTGGGCTCGCTTCGACAGGTAGCCGGTGGCGCCGGCGCGCAGCGCGCGCGCGGGGATCTGCGCGTCGTCGTGGGCCGACAGCATCAGCACGCGCGCCTCGGGATGACGGGCGAGCAGGCGCTCGAGTGCACCAAGCCCACCGATGCCGGGCATCGACACATCCATCATCAGCAGCTCGGGACGCGTCTCGGCGAAGGCGACGACGGCTTTCTCGCCACTGTCGGCCTCGCCGACCACCTCGGCACCGGCGCCCTCGAGCAGCAGGCGAAAGCCCATGCGCACGGCGGCATGGTCGTCGGCAAGCAGGATGCGAAGGCCTTGCAGGGACTGCACGCTCATCCTTGTCCGGAGTGTCCAGGGTGTTCTGACGGTTCGCAAACGGTCGGCCGCGGCAGGCGGGCGCGCACGCTGAGCCCGCCCTGCGGCGGGCGGCTGAGCTCGAACTGCCCGTGCAGTTCGGCGACGCGTTCGCGCATGCCGATGAGGCCGAAGCGATCGGGGGCGGGATTCTCGCCCAGGCCGCAGCCGTTGTCGATGATCTCGACCTCGATCTCGCCGCCGCGCAGCGCGAGGCGGACCTCGACCCGCGTCGCATGGGCGTGGCGCACCACGTTGGTCAGGCTCTCCTGCACCATGCGCAGGATGGTGAGGCCGAGGGTGTCGGAAACCGACTCGTCGAGCGGTTCGATCAGGCAGCGGATGTCGATGTCGCCATGGTGCCTCGCCCACAGCTCGCAGTAGCTGTGGATGGCCTCTTCGAGGCGCAGGCGCTCGCTCGCGGTGTCGGTGCGCAGGCGCTGCAGGATGGTGCGCACGCCTTCCTGCATCTGGCTGGTCATGGCGAGGATGGCCTGCGCACTGCCATTGAGCCCGGGCTGGTCGGTGCTGCGCTGGATGATGGCACCGGCGATGGCGCGCACCGCGGTGATGCCCTGGCCCAGTTCGTCGTGCAGTTCGCGCGCGATCGCGCGGCGTTCCAGCTCAAGTCGCTGCTGTACGGCATGGGCGAGGGCCTGGTCCTGCTCGAGGCGGGCGTTCTCGGCCAGGCTCTGGTCGAGGCTGTCGGCCAGGCGGTTGTAGCTGTGCGCGAGCAGCGCCAGCTCCCGCGTGGAATATTCCGGCAGGCGCAGGTCGAACTGGCCGCTTGCCCCGCGCTCGAGCGCGGAATGGATGTCGGCGACCGGGGCGAGGGCGCGATCGATGGCAAAGCGGGTGGCGAGCCAGATCACCAGCAGCAGCGCCAGCGCCCAGCCGAGCGCGGCGCTCAGGTTGTCCCAGGCGTCGAGCACCGCGCGCGAGGTATCCGGCGTCAACACGATGCGGAGGTCGCCGGCGGCGAGATTGCGCGGCGCCAGCTCGGGCGCGACCCAGCGGTCGAACAGGGATGGGGCAAAGCGCCCGGCCTTGTAGGGCGAGGCCGGCGACACGTAGAGGCGCACGCCGTCGGCGTCGAAGACCTCGAGACTGTTGGCGCGGATGCGGCCGACCGCGGCGAGGTGGTTCATCAGGCGCTCGCGCGCCTCGGGGCCATCGGCCAGCGTCTCGGGGATCAGCACGTTCAGCCATTGCTCGGCGACGCGGGTGGCGGCCTCGACTTCCTCGTGGATGGCGTTGCGCGTCTCGCGCATCCACACGAGGGCGCTGATAGCCATCATCACCGCGATCAGTGCAGTGAGCACGAGGCTGAGCCTGCCGTGCAGGCTGGGGGGATGGGCGCTCGGTTCAGTCATCGTGCTGCCTCCTCCTGAGGCTGGCCTGCGCCGAATAGTCGCGACCGCGGCGATCGCGCAGCGTGAAGGGCTGGCGCAGGCCGAGCGCGGCATAGCCGACGATGCCGCACCACTGGGTGGCGAAGCAGCTCGGCGCCGCCTCGAGCGCGGCCTGCGGGCCGGTCGCGAGCAGTTCGTGGGCGACGCGATTGGCGGCAAGCAGGCCGCCGTTGGCATCGAACAGGGTGAGCGCCTCGAGCGGGCTGCCGAGCACTGCCGGGTAGCGATGGAAGCGCAGCAGCAGGAAGCCCTGCGGGTCGGATTCGATCAGGCGGTGCTCGATGATCCGCGCTGCCGTCTGCACCAGCGCATTGGCGTGGGTGAGCCATTCGAGGCGCGCGACATCGGCATCGATGAAGCCGAGCAGGCCGCCGTCCGGGGGCAGGATCGGCACCGCGATGCCGATGCCGCGCCCCCCTGCCGCGACCGGCACCGACTGGCGCAGCGCGGCGCGACGCGGTGCGGCGCTGCTGGCGCCGATGGCACGCAGGATGCCGCCCTGACTGTCGGCCAGGATGACCGTCACCGAGGGGCTGTCGAGCTGGCGGTGGAGGTCCTCCATGGCAGGCGCTGCCAGGGCGACGAGACGGGCGTGCGCGGCTGATGTACGAGTCCGCCCATACCGGTCAGGCGCGAGCGCTTCCGCTGCCGACGAGGGCAGGGGCAAGCGCGCAGAGTCTGTGTCGGAGAGTGGCATCATTTCCCGCTGAGGGCCGAGCAAATGGGTCGGGGTCCTTCATGCACGATCCATGCCGGAAGGGTGCAGCCACGTGCAGACGCCCTCCCTTGTGGCAGCGCAGAGCGCAGGCCGGCGTGCGGCGCCTCAGATGCTTCGGGATTGAGCAACAGGTGTTCCCATTTGGAACATTCGCGGCCTGGCGGCGGCCTGATGTGTGACGCTAGGGTCCGTGGACCGGTGCCGAACCGGGCGATCGGCCAGGTTGGCATGAAATCTGCAGCAGATCACCGGAGTTGTTGCTTCACAACGTTCAGTGGTGTCGAGTCCGACGCCGCACGCCGCGAGGCGCACCGGAGATCGCCCCTATGCCCGCCCTGTTCACACGACTGCTTTGCCTGCTCATGTCTTTCGGCGTGTTGGCAACGGCTGCGCAGGCGGCCGAGCGCCCGGTCGTGCGCGTCGGCATCCTGCAGTTCGGCACCGTGAGCTGGGAGCTGGAGGTGATGCAGCGCCAGGGCTTGCTCGAGCGCGAAGGCGTGGAGATCCGCATCGTTCCGCTCGCGCTCAAGGATGCGGCCAATGTCGCGATCCAGGGCGGTGAGGTCGATGTCATCGCCAACGACTGGATCTGGGTGTCGCGCATGCGCAGCGAGGGGCGCGACTACGTGTTCGCGCCTTATTCCCAGGCGGTGGGCGGGGTCAGCGTGCGCCCCGACGCCGGCATCGCGAGCTTTGCCGACCTCAAGGGCAAGCGCCTCGGCATCGCCGGCGGCGCGCTCGACAAGAGCTGGCTGCTGCTGCGCGCCTATGCGCGGCGCACCGTGGGCGAGGACGCGGCCACCTTCGTGCGCCCCCAGTTCGCCGCGCCGCCGCTGCTCAACGAACTCGTCATGCGCGGTGAGCTGCCCGCGGCGATGAATTTCTGGCACTACACGGCGCGCCTGACGGCGGCAGGCATGCAGGAGCTGATCAGCATGCCGCAGATCCTCGCCGGGCTCGGCATCGAGGACGAGCTGCCGCTGGTGGGCTGGGTGTTCCGCGAGCGCTGGGCGCAGGCCAGCCCGCAGGCGGTCGAGGGCTTTCTGCGCGCCTCGGCCGCGGCCAAGCAGCTGATGCTGGGGTCCGACGCCGTGTGGGAGGAACTCCGCCCGCTGATGCGTGCCGAGGACGAGGCGACCTTCGTCGCGCTGCGAGAGGGCTTTCGCGCAGGCATCCCGCGCGTGAGTGACGACGAGGCCGAGCGGGTCGCCGGCCAGGTGTTCGCCATCCTCGCCGCCGAAGGCGGGCAGGCGCTGGTCGGCAGCGCGAGCACGCTGGCGCCCGGCACGTTCTGGAAACGGAGCCCGGATCGGTGACGGGCCGGCGTCTGGGCACCGTCGAGCGTCCGCCCTTCATGCCGCCCGCCGCGCGCAGCCAGGCTCACGGGCAACAGGCGCGTGCCGCGAGCGGGCGTGACCGCTGGCTGCGGGCCGCGTCGCTGCTCGTGTTCGTGCTGATCTGGCAGCTTGGCGCCTGGCTTGCGGACAACCACACCTTGCCCACGCCGGCAGCCGTGCTGGCGCGCATCTGGGACGAGGTCGCGTCCATGGCACTGCCGGGCCACCTCGCCATCACCTTGTGGCGGGTCGTGATCGCCTTTGCCGCCGCGATGCTGATCGGTGCCCTGGTCGGCATGGCGATGGGGCGCTGGCGCCAGTGCGACGCCTTCTTCGATGCCTGGCTGGTGCTGGGGCTCAACATCCCGGCGCTGGTCACCATCATCCTGTGCTACGTCTGGTTCGGCCTCAACGACTGGGCGGCGATCCTGGCGGTGGCGATCAACAAGATCCCGACCGTGATCGTCACCGTGCGCGAGGGCGCGCGCGCGGTGGATCCAAAACTGCTCGATGTCGCCCGCGCCTACCGCCTGTCGCGGCGCACCACCTTCCTGCGCGTGTATCTGCCGCAACTCGTGCCCTACCTGATGGCGGCGGCGCGCTCGGGGCTGTCACTGATCTGGAAGATCGTGCTGGTGGTGGAGCTGCTCGGGCGCAGCGAGGGCGTCGGCTTCCAGCTCAACGTCTTCTTCCAGTTCTTCGACATCACCGGCATCCTCGCCTACACGCTGGCCTTCGCGGCCGTCGTGCTGATGGTCGAGGCCTGGCTGCTGCGCCCGCTCGAGCGCCGGCTGACTGGGTGGAGAGGCTGAGGCGATGCTCGACATCCGCATCGACCGCAAGCGCTACCCCGACCGCGGCGGGCGGCCGCATCTTGCGCTGTCGGGGCTGCAGCTCAGGGTGCAGCCGGGCGAGTTCGTGTGCGTGGTCGGCCCCTCGGGCTGCGGCAAGAGCACGCTGCTCAACATCGTCGGCGGCCTAGACCGCGACATGGAGGGCCGGGTCGAACTCGATGGCGCCTTCCCCGAGGATGTCGGCTTCATGTTCCAGGAGCCGCGCCTGATGCCCTGGCTGAGCGTGCTCGACAATGTGCTGCTGGTGGCGCGCGAGGCCGGCGACGCCGGGCCGGGCGCCGGCCGGAGCAAGCCGGGCACGCGCGCGCGGGCGGTCGAGCTGCTGCGGGCGATGGAGCTGGGCGACGTGCTCGACGCCTATCCGGGCCGGCTGTCGGGCGGCATGATGCGGCGGGTGGCGCTGGCACGTGCCTTTGTCAACGAGCCCCAGCTGCTGCTGATGGACGAGCCCTTCGTGTCGCTCGACACGCCGACCGCGAACCGCCTGCGCGAGATGCTGGTCGAGCAGTGGCAGCGTTGCGGCGCGAGCGTGCTCTTCGTCACCCACGACCTGCGCGAGGCGCTGGCGCTGGCCGACCGCGTGTGCTTCCTGTCGGCGGCGCCGGCGCGTGTCGTGCTCGAGCTCGAGGTCGAGCTGGCGCGGCCACGCCAGCCGGCGACGGCCGAGGTGGGCCGCCTCCATGAACGCCTGATGGCACAGTACCCCGACCTGCTCGGCGGGCTGGCGCTGGCCACAGGCCCGACCGGCAACGAGGACGGGAACGGGGAGGACCGGGGACATGACTGAAAATGCACGCGAGGTGCTGCTGTCGGTGCAGGGCGTGCGCAAGTCCTATGGCACGCGGCCGGCCTTGAAGGGCGTGGACCTGCAGGTGTGCGCCGGCGAGTTCGTCGCCCTGCTCGGACCCAACGGCGCGGGCAAGAGCACGCTGTTCCAGTTGCTCACCGGCCTGTTCAACGCCGATGGCGGCCAGGTGCAGGTCTGCGGCCACGACATGCGGGTGGCGCCGGTGCGTGCGCTCGGGCGCATCGGCGTGGTGTTCCAGCAGATGACGCTGGACATGGACCTGAGCGTCGACGCCAACCTCCTCTTTCACGCCCGCCTGCACGGCTTGGGCCCCAAGCTGGCCGCGGCGCGCATCGACGACGCACTCGGCCGCCTGGGCCTCACCGAGCGCCGCCGCGACCGCGTGCGCGAGCTCTCCGGCGGCAACCGGCGCAAGGTGGAGCTGGCGCGTGCGCTGATCCACCGCCCCTCGGTGCTGCTGATGGACGAGGCCACGGTCGGCCTGGACCCGGCCTCGCGCCGCCACCTGCTCGACGAGGTGCTGGCCTTGCGGGACACGGGGGTGGGCGTGCTGTGGGCCTCGCACCTGGTCGATGAGGCCGAAGCGGCCGACCGCGTGCTGGTGCTGCATCGCGGCGAGCTGCTCGCCGCGGGCACGCCGGCGGCGTTGGTCCAGGCCTCGGGCTGCGCGAGCCTGGCCCAGGCCTTCCTGAACATGACCGGGGCGGGGGCAGGGGTGCCCGAGCCGGCCTGATTTTTTTGCGGGGGTTTTCCCCGCGCTTTCGAGGCAGTACCCGAGTCGCAACGGGCTCGGCAATCCAAGACCAATGAGGAGACGACGACGATGAACCGACTGAAGACCCTGGGCTGCGCGGTGGCCACCTCGCTGATGCTCGCCTTGCCGGCGGGTGCTGCCCTGGCCAAGGACACCGGCTACATCTTCATCAGCAGCGAGAACGACAACGCGGTCACCGTGCTCGACGGCAAGACCTTCCAGGTGGTCAAGGCCATCCCCACCGGCGAGCGCCCGCGCGACATGAAGCTGACCGCCGATCGCGAGCAGATCTTCGTCATCGCCAGCAACAGCGAGCGGGTGGACGTGATCGACATCGCCAAGCTCGAGGTGGTGCGCAGCATCGACGTCGGCGAGGACCCGGAGATGTTCGACTTCAGCAAGGACGGCAGCAAGATCTACGTCTCCAATGAGGATGACGCCCTCGTGTCGGTGGTCGACGTGGCCAAGAACGAGATCCTCGCCACCATCGAGGTCGGCGAGGAGCCCGAGGGCATCCTGGTCAGCAAGGATGGCAGCCGCCTGTACGTGACCTCGGAAGTGGCCAACATGGTCCACGTGATCGACACCGCGACCAACGAGATCCTCGCCAACGTGGTGGTCGGTAACCGCCCGCGCCGCTTCGCCGACACCCCTGACGGCAGTGAGGTGTGGGTCACCAACGAGCTCGGCGCCTCGGTGACCATCCTCGATGCCAAGAGCAATACCATCAAGGAGACCGTCAGCTTCGCGCCGCAGGGCTTCCGCAGCGAGGAGGTGACCCCGGTCGGCATCACCATGACCGGCGATGGCAAGACCGCCTACGTCACGCTGGGCCGCGCCAACCACTTCGCCGTGGTCGATGTCGCCAGCCGCCAGATCAAGGACTACGTGCTGGTCGGCAGCCGCGCCTGGGGCGCCACGTTGAGCCGCGACGAATCGATGCTGATCATCGTCAACGGCCTGTCGGACGACATCTCCATCGTCGACACCAAGACCAACAAGGTGCTGCGCTCGGTGCCGGTGGGTCGCGTGCCGCACACCGCGGTGATCGACGACTGATCGGCGGGTCCGGGGCGCGCGGTGCCTGTGGGCCCCGCGCCCGATCTGTCTTCCTTTCTGTCTGAGTATCCGCCGGCGACGGCCGTGGCGCTTGCGCCCGGCCTCGCGTCCGGCGGAGCGCTGGAGATTCGATGATGTTTGCGCGAGCTTCGTTACGCACCGTTGTCACCTTTGCCCTGCTGGCCTGGACCCTGCTCGCCGCCAATGCGGCGATGGCGGCCGAGGTGATCCGCTTCGGCTATCTGGAACTCGACAAGGATGCGCGTTACGACGACAAGAAGGCCTTCTTCCGCACCCTGTCACGTCCGCTGGGGCCGCCTTTCGCCGGCGCCGAGGTGGCGATGCGGGAGGTGCGCTTCGTCGGCCAGGCGCTCGGGGTCAGCTTCGAGCTCGCGCGCGCCAAGGGTGCCGACGCCGCGGCCCTGCTCGCCGAACTCGACAAGCTCCATGGCGAGGGCGTGCGCTTCTTCCTGATCGATGCGCCGGGCCCGGTGGTGGCCGAGCTGGCGGCGAAGACGCGCGGCCGCGAGCTGCTGCTGTTCAACGTGTCGGCGCCGGACGACGCGCTGCGCCAGGCCCAGTGCCAGGCCCACCTCTACCACACCCTGCCCAACCATGGCATGCAGACCGACGCGCTGGCACAGTTCCTGGTGTTCAAGAAGTGGCGCAACGTGCTGCTGCTGCAGGGGCCGCGAGACGAGGACAAGCTCATCGGCGCTGCCTTCGAGAATTCAGCGCGCAGGCTCGGCCTGAAGATCGTGGACAAGAAGGACTTCGTGCTCAGCAACGATCCGCGTCAGCGCGAACAGGGCAACGTCGGCCTGCTTACCGCAGGCGGCGACTACGATGTGGTCTTCGTCGCCGACAGCGATGGCGAGTTCGCCCGTACCGTGCCCTACGATACCGTGCGCCCGCGCCCGGTGATCGGCGCCGAGGGCCTGGTCGCCGAGGCCTGGCACTGGGCCTGGCCGCGCCACGGCGCGCCGCAGCTCACCGGCCGCTTCGACCGCCAGGCCAAGCGCCACATGGGCAGCGCCGACTGGGCGGCGTGGATCGCGGTGAAGGCGGTGGTCGAGGCCGTGGTGCGCACCGAGAACGCGCCCTTCGACAAGCTGGTCGCCTATCTCGGCAGCGAGGAGATCACCATTGACGGCTTCAAGGGCAACCGACTCAACTTCCGCGACTGGGACCGCCAGCTGCGCCAGCCGATGCTGATCGCCACCCACAACGCGGTGGTCGAGCGCGCGCCGATCCAGGGCTTCCTGCACCAGAGCAACAACATGGACACGCTCGGTTTCGACCGCCGCGACAGCCAGTGCAAGCCCTGAGCAGGCTCTGATGTGCTGCGAACGACGAGGTGATGGATGAGCATTGAACCGGGCGGGAGCATGATGGATGCGGGATACGCCAGGCGCGGGGAGGGCGGTGCATGAGGCTCGCCCACGCCCTGCTCGCGCTGCAGGCGGTCACCAGCCGCGAGATCGCCAAGTTCGTTCGCCAGGGCGGGCGGCTGGCGTCCGCCCTGGTGCGCCCGCTGCTGTGGCTGGTGGTGTTCGCCGCCGGCTTCCAGAACGTGTTCGGCGTCTCCATCATTCCGCCCTACGACACCTACATCCCCTACCAGACCTACATCGTGCCCGGGCTGCTGGGCATGGTGCTGCTGTTCAACGGCATGCAGTCCTCGCTGGCGATGGTCTACGACCGCGAGATGGGGGTGATGCGCCTGCTGCTGACCGCGCCGCTGCCGCGCTGGTACCTGCTGTTCTGCAAGCTGCTTGCCGGCACCCTGCTGTCGGTGCTGCAGGCCTATGTGTTCCTGCTGATCGCCGCCCTGTTCGACGTCGATGTGCCGCTCGACGGCTGGCTGTTCGCGCTGCCGGTGCTGGTGCTGTCGGGGATGATGCTGGGCGCGCTCGGCCTGTTGCTGTCGGTGCATGTGCGCCAGCTCGAAAACTTCGCCGGCACGATGAATTTCGTCATCTTCCCGATGTTCTTCATCTCGCCCGCGCTCTATCCGCTGTGGAAGCTCGAGGAGTCGGGGGCGCGGGTGATCCACTTCCTCGCCACCTGGAACCCCTTCACCCATGCCGTCGAGGCGACCCGCTTCGCGCTCCATGGCCAGGTGTCGGTACCCTCGCTCGCCATCGTCGCCGGCTGCCTGGTGGCCTTCTTCCTGCTCGCGGCCTGGGGCTACGATCCGCAGCGCGGCATGCTCAGGCGGACCGGCAAGCCGGGTTGAGCCCGCGGGCTCGCGTCCCGCGAATGTGTTGCACCCACCCATGACGAACCCTCACCTGGAGACACCATGAGACTCACCCGCAGAAGCGTCCTGACCCTCGCCTTGTGCAGCGTTTTCGCCGGCAGTGCCTGGGCCCACGGCCCGAGCCGGCAGAAGGTGGAGCTGAGCATCGACATCGCCGCGCCGGCCGACAAGGTGTGGGCGCGGGTGGCCAACTTCCACGACATGTCCTGGCTTCCGCTGGTGGCGCGCACCGAAGGCGAGGGCGGCAACGAGGTGGGCGCCAACCGCCTGCTGGTGCTCAAGGCCGAGGGCGAGCCGACGATCGCCGAGCAACTCACCCGCTACAGCGCCGAGCGCATGAGCTACTCGTACAAGATCACCCAGGTGGACGTGAAGGTGCTCCCAGTGACGAACTACACCTCTCACCTCACGGTGAGCGCCGACGGCGACGGCAAGTCCCGGGTGGAGTGGCGCGGTGCCTTCTATCGCGGCTTCCCCAACAACGACCCCCCGCCCGAGCTCAATGACGCCGCCGCCATCGCCGCAGTCACCGGCGTCTATCGGGCGGGGCTCGAGGCCTTGAAGGCCGAGTTGGAGGCGCGCTAGTTGCATTCGGCCCCGCGCCGCATGAGCCTGGCCTGGCTGCTCGCGGGCGGGCTCGCTTGCGGGCCCGCCGGTGCCGATTCTGGTGCCGACGCCGGAGGCACGGTCGAGCGTGCCTTCGTCACCAATCAGTCGGCCGAGACCGTGTCGGTGGTGGCGCTGCCGGACATGAGGGTGATCGCCACCCTGCCGGTGACCGGCAAGCCCGCCGGGGTGGCAGTGACCAGCGACGGCCGGCGCGCTTTCGTGAGCAGCCCGGAAGGCGCCTTCGTCACCGTGCTCGATACCGATCCGCCTGCCGTGCGCGGGCGCATCGCACTCGAGGGCGGCCCGCTCGGCATCGCCGTCCATCCGTCGGGTGCGCCGCTGTATGTGGCCGACTGGTATGCGCAGCGCGTGTTCGTGGTGGACCCGGCAAGCGGCCAGCGCCTGGCCGAACTCCCGACTGGCCTCTCACCCTCCGGGCTTGCGGTGTCGCCGGACGGTGCCCTGCTGGCCTCGGCCGACCGTGACAGCAACCAGGTATCCATATTCCGGACCGCGGATCATGTCCGCGTGGCCGTCGTGCCGACCGGCGAGCGCCCTTTCGGCCTCGGCTTCAGCCCCGATGGCGCCTTCCTGCTCAGTACCGATGTGGGCTCCGATGCGGTCACGGTGATCGAGACCGCGGGCTGGACGGTCGCGGCGACGGTGATGGTAGGCGAACGTCCCTATGCGGTGGCCTTCGCCGGCGGCCAGGCCTTCGTCACCAACCAGTACGCGGGCACGGTGTCGGTGATCGATGTGGCGCGCTGGCAGGTGGTGGCCGAGGTGAGTACCGGGGAGTATCCCGAAGGCATCGCCGCGGCGGCCGACGGGCGCAGCGTGTATGTGGCGAACTGGTTCGACAACAGCCTGTCCCGAATCGATGTCGATTCGCTGACGGTGGTGGGCGAGGCGCGCACCGGGGACGGTCCGCGCGCCTTCGGCGCCTTCATTGCGCGGGTGGCGCGGTGAGCGGGCGCGTTTGCGGGCAGCGGCGCCCGTTCGCCAGCGGACGTGCGGGCTGCCGCTCAGTCGTCGAGCAGGGCGCGCTCGCGCGCGAGGTAGAGCTGCTGGACGTTGCGTCCATGCACGGGCTGGTAGCGCGCCCAGCCGTGATACGCGGGCAGGTCGGCAGCCTCGATGGCGGTCGACAAGGCGGCATCGGTGGCGAACAGTTCGCCCACGCGGGCGTCGACATCGAGCAGGTATTGCCGCAACTGCGCCAGTTCCTGCGCACCGCCGGGCGCGCCGTAGCCGGGCACGATCACGTCGCCGGCAGCGGACAAGGCCTCGAGTCGCGCGAGGGCGGCGCGCCAGCCCTCGAGGCGGCCATCGCGCAGCTCGGGCACACGGTCGAAGCTGGCAAGGGCGCCGGCGAACACGACGCCGCTGCGCACATCGCGCACGATCAGGTCGCCCGGCGAGCTGCCCCAGCCGGGATGGATCAATTGCAGCCTGCGGCCGCCGGACTCGATCACGCTGTCGCCGTCGATCAGCCGCTCCGGCACGATGACGCGCGTGCCTGCCATCTCCGCCTCGCCGAGCAGCGCGCGCAGATTGTCGAGGCAGGTGTCGCAGCGTGCGCCGATCAGTTCGGCGCTGGCACGGTGCGTCAGCAGCGGGATGCCGCGCTCGGCGAAGGCGGCGGCGCCCATCACGAACTCCTGCAGCGGCTGGGTGAGGATCACCAGCACCACCGGCTTGCCGCCTATCTGCTCGGCGGCCTGCAGCAGGGCGTGCCCGTGGCGCCGCGAAGCCCCGCTGTTGATCATCACCGTGCCGCGCTCACCGACGACGAAGCCGATGTTGCCGACCTCGCCACGGTTGGCCGGGGCGGCCTCGGCGCTGTCGCCCAGGAAGACATACACCCCCTCGCCAAGTACCCGCGCCTGGCCGGCAGAAACCGGCGGCAGCAGGACGAAGCTGGTCGCGAGCACGCACAGCAGGGCCTGCAACCAGCCCCGACAGCGACGCGAACCTGAATCGCGCCAGACACCCCGGCAAGACATCACCCCAGCCCCCACAGGAGAAGACCACCATGATCGATACGATACGCCGGCTGCGGCAGCTCGTCGCCGGCACGCTGTTGTGCGCGGCGAGCGCCATCGTGCTTGCCGCTCCGCCCTCGCTGGCGATGGTCGGCTTCGAGCTGCTCGAGGACCATCCCGACGGCAGTCGAAACGCCGACCAGCAGGCGAGGCTGAAGATGATCGACGCCGAGTTCCGCAAGCTGGTGGCCGAGCGCGAGCTCTATCGGTCCGTCGATCTCGCGCCGCACCAGGCGCTGGTGGATCGGGTGCGCAACAGCACCGAATTCCTGTTCCGCTGCACGCATTGCAAGGCCGAACTGGCCGCCGGCATCGGCAGCGATTATGTCGCCGTGGGCTGGGTGCAGAAGGTCAGCAACCTGATCCTCAACGTCAATATCGAGATCATCGAGGTGGCGACGAACCGCGTCGCCCTCGTCAAGTCGGTCGATCTGCGCGGCAACAATGACGAGAGCTGGCTGCGCGGCGTGCGCTTCATGGTGCGCGACATGGCCGAGAAGCGCGCGCTCAACCCCCGCTACGGCCTGTGAGCGCCGCCGCGGCGCCGCAGTCCAGGCCGCCTGCGGTGGCCGGCGCCGCTACTTGGGCGCCACCGTGAGCACGGTCTCGAACTTGAGGTCGTTGGTGTCGATGACTTCGGCCTTGAGTTCGCCTTCGCCGCGGGGCAGGAAGTAGAAGCGGAAGTTCGGGTTCTCGCTGATCGAAAAGTCCACGTCGGCGCTGAGCACCGGCTCGCCGGCATAGCTCACCTGGACGCGGCGCACGAAGTAGGCCGGCGTATACAGCCGGGTGAGCTGGTCCATGGCGAGGCCGGAGTTGTTCGGGTGGCTGATCATCAACTGCGCCAGCGCCGGCTTGCCGGCCTCGATGTCGCCGTCGACACGGAAGCGCATCTTGCCCAGGCTCGCCATCGCCGCCGCCATGTCCTTGCCCGGCGGCGCCGAGCAGCCGCCCGAGGCCTTGACGAAGCGGGTCGCCATGAAGAGCTCGCCGTCGTTCATCTGCGCGATTGCGCGCACATGGGTGTAGGCATCGACCCGCACCCGGGTCTCGATGTCGGCGCGACCGCTGGCGGGCGTGAAGTGGAACACCGCGCCGACGGGCGAGGGGTTGTTGTCGATGACGAGGTAGACCTTCTCGATGTAGCGCTCGGTGCTTTGCTCCACATGGGTGCGAATCGACACCGGCACGATCGCTGCATCCTGGGCGCGATCCGGCGCCTCGATGCTGAGGATCGCCTCGGCCGGGCTGGTGATGCTGCGGTCCTGGAACAGCGCGCTGCGCACCTGTTGCCAGCTGGTGCTGGCTTCGGGATCGTCGGCGTTGGGCTGCTGGGCCAGGCTGGCGCCCGACGCGCCGAGCGCGAGCGCGGCGGCGAGCAGCAGGGATCCGAGCGTGTTCATGCGTCCTCCCGGGCCGATCGGCCCTAGTCTTCCCATTCCAGTTCGGCATAGGCCGCGGTCAGGTTGCGGCGATGGAATTCGTCCACCAGCAGCCAGTCGTCGACACCGGTGCCCGCCAGCGCCTCGACCGCCGCGGCGATCGGCGTGCCGGCGTCGATGGCTGCGCGCACGCCGTCGCGCACGCCGAGCAGGTAGCGGCGCTGCACGGCCATCTCCGCCTTCCAGTCCGCGCTCGGGGCGCCATGCCCGGGTACGGCGAGGCGCAGGTCGAGTTGCTCGAGCGCGTCCATCACCTCAAGCCAGCCAAGGAGGCGGCCGTCGATCACCGGCAGGTGGCCTGCGAACAGCAGGTCGCCGAGGAAGATCAGGCCGTGCTCGACAACCTGAATGCTGAGGTCGTTGTCGGTGTGCGCAGTGGGCCAGGCGCGCAACGTGAGGCGCACGCCGCCCAGATCGAGCTCGTGGCGGTCGTCGACGAGCAGGTCGGGAAAGATCACCCCCTCTGCCGTCAGTTCCACACCGAGTTCGCGCTGCAAGGCATCACGATAGAAGGGGGCCCGCGCCGACAGCGATGCCGGTAGCCGGGCATGGCCGACGAAGCGCGGTCGCGGCTCGAGGGCGGCGAAAGCCTGGTTGCCGAGGAGGTGGTCCGGGTGCACATGGGTGCTGATCACGTAGCACACCGGCACGGGCGTCACCTGGCGCACGGCAGCCAGCAGCGCTGCGCCCAGCTGCGGGCTGCCACCGCTGTCGATGACGGCGACGCATCGGCTGCCGACGACGAAGCCGAGGTTGGCGACATCGCCCGCATTCGCCTGCGACCACAGCTGTTGCTGGCCCTGATGCACGAAGACACCTGGCGCAATCTCCGCCATGGACAGGGTGTCGGCCGCGCCCGCAGCCTTTACTGCGCCCAGCAGCAAGGCCGTCAGCAACACGAGGCGCCGGCAGGCAAAGGGGGGCAGGCAGGGTTTCACGGCCCGATCCAGTGCATCACGGCCGCAGGGCGTGGTTCAGCGGCTGGCAGCCGAGGTGTTGATGAAGCAACCCTCCTTGGCCTTTGCCTGCAACTCATTGTACTTGCGCACCTCGCCGCGCCAGTGCTTGCCGCGGTAGTAGCCGCCACGCTCGCCGCCGATGGTGTTGGCCAGCGCGGCGGTGTGCATTGTGCGGTAGTCCTCGAAGCTGATCTCGCGGGCGATCGCATCGAGCGCGCAAGAGCACTTGCTCGACATCTCGAAGTAGGGCCCCGGGTGCTCGCGCATGCATTCGAACACGTAGTCCACGCGCTCGTTGGTGGGGAAGTCGTTGGCCATCGCCGGCAGGCTCAGCGCAGCGGCGAGGCCGAAGGCAAGGCCGTAGAGGGGACGGACGAGGGGACGCATGGAGCTGCTCATGATGTTCTCCTGGGGGTCAGCGGCCCTGCGCGGCCAGTTCGAGCGGGGTGGCTCCGGCGAGGAACATCTCCTCGACCATCAGCGGCTCGGCACCGGCCTCGGGGCTCTTCATGTGGGTCGCAATGCCGAACACGCCGCCGGGTACGGCGTCGGACAGCCAGAACACGTAGTCCTTGTCCGCGTACTGGCTGAAGCGCTCACGGTTGGGGTCGTCGTCGTAGGGCGAGATCATCACCTGCCGCACCGGGATGGACTTGCCCTGGTACTCCGCACGGCGCTCCTCGACCTTGGCGCCGTTGTAGATCGCCATGCGGATGCGCTTGCGGAAGTGGTTGGCCTGGCCCTTGGTCAGCCGGTTCATCTCGCGCACGTCGTGCTCGAGAAAGTACAGGATGACCGGGTTGGCGCGGGCGCCCTCGACCTCGGGCAGGGTCGTGCTGCGGTCCGCGCTGAGGAAGTCGGCCTCGGCATCGCAGCAGGTGCCGGCGTCGGTCGGCGACAGCTTGAGCGCCACCTTGTCCTCGAAGCCATCCTCCAGCGTGCCATGTTTGCGGAAGCGGTACTCCAGTGTCTGCGGCGGGCTGATGGCGGACAGGTGCTCGGTCATGAAGATGATGCGTTCGGCCGGCGAATAGTCCTGCGCATCGGGCGCCGCCTGCGCGAGCGCGCCGGCGGCATGGGTCAGCGACGCGAGGGTGAGGGCGGCAAGCAGGGACAGGGAGCGGGGTGTGCGCATGGGTCTCACATCTGGGGACTGCGGATGTGTCAGGGCGGCTGGCGGAGGCTGGCCGGCGTTGGCGACGGGCATCAGCGCGCAGTGGGGGCGCTCATGCCGCGCCCCGCGGCGACGACGTCATTTCGAGACGATGCGCTGTTCCTCGTCGACCAGTGGCACGTGATACGACTTCAGGATCTCCTGGATCTCTGCCTGGTGGGTATCGAGGAAGGTCTCGATCTGCTGCTGCCATTCGGGTTCGCCGCGCCGGATGCCCATGCCGAAGGCGAAATCGAACTGGATTCCGGGTTCGGACTTCATCGGCACCACGTGCATCGGCGGCTGGATCTGTTTCGCGTAGTAGCCGGCGACCGGGCCCCACACCATGGCGACGTCGATCTTGCCGGACACGAGGTCCTTGTCGATGATGTCGCCCACATAGTGGTCCATGGCGACATTGATGGTCTGATAGGGCACGCCCTGATCGACCAGGTTGTGGCGATCCATCCACTTCGACACCGGCGACTTGTCGTACAGGCCGATCTTGAGCTTGGACAGGCGTTCCGGCCCGAGCGCAAGGAAGTCTTCGACGCTCTTGACCTCGTCCAGCCCCTTGCCGGCGGGGAAGATCATCGCGTAGGTCGAGCGGTAGTAAGGCTTGGTGACGGCGACCTGGTCGAAGCCGACCGGCAGGCCCATGATCACGTCGCAGGGGTAGTCTTCGCCCGGCAACTTGTAGCGCAGCGTGTTGCGGATGAAGACGAAGCGCTGCGGATAGTTGAAGTAGGTGACCGGCACGCCGAGGTGCTTGCCGAAGAGCTCCGCGATGCGGTTCTCGAAGCCCTGCTCCTTGTCATTGGAGAAGGGTAGGTTGTTTGGATCCTGGCACACGCGCAGGGCATCGCGGCCGTTTGCCTTCCCTTGCTCGGCAAGCGCCGCAGGCGCGGTCGCCATGAGCAATGCGGCCGAGAGGGCGCCCGCGAGGCGGGTGGCGAGTACCCGGGGGCGAAGGTGTCGCGCTTGGGGCTCAGTCATCGGGGCTCCTGTGGCCATCATTCGATGCCAGTGACGCGCGCGCGCGTGATCGCACCGTCCGAGCGCCCCTTGAGGTAGGCGTAGAGCTTTTCGATGTTGTCCATCACGCGCGGATCGCTGCCGAAACTCTGCATGCCCTTTTCCAGGCGGCCGTCGCGCACGACGGCGACGAACTCTTCCTTGGTCAGGGTCTTCATGCTCTCGATCAGCGAGGGGCCGACCATGCCTTCCTGGTTCGCGCCATGACAGCGGTCACAGGCGGCTGCCCGCCAGGTGCGGAAACCCTGCAGCGTGTCGGCGTCGACCTTGTAGCCGTCGACGACCGTGTACAGCGGCTTGTCGGACTCGCTGGTCTTGGTCGCCGCCTGGGCATCCTGGGCCTGCGTTGCGCTGCCGAAGCAGAGCAGTGCGAATGCAATGGCGAACTGCCTGTTCCTCATGAGGGACTCCTCCTCCGTGCGGGCCCGGGAGGGCCCGCTGGTCTCAATGTGCGTCTCGGGACGCAACTGTGTGTGTGTTCCTTTGAGTACCCGCGCCGGATTCGGTTCGATCTTGCCGGCGCGGGCGTCTTCAGACGATCAACGGTTGGGAAGCGCGAAGATCGTCAGCGAGCCACCCAGCTGGGTGTAGTTCTGCAGGTCGCGGTAGCCGCCCACCGCACCCAGGCCGTCCGTGTCCTGCTCGAGGCCCGCCGCCATGCCGATGCCGGCCCAGCCGCCGATGCCCGAGAACACGCCCAGGTACTGCTTGCCCTTGTGCAGGTAGGTGAACACGTTGCCGATGATGCCCGACGGGGTCTTGAAGCTGTAGAGCTCCTTGTTGATGTCGTTGGCATCGACGCACTTGAGGTAGCCTTCCAGCGTGCCGAAGCAGGAGATGCCGCCCGCGGTGTTGAGCGCGCCGCTCCAGACCGAGAACTTCTCGGGCTTGGACTGCACGATCTTGCCTTCACCCGCGTCCCAGGCGATGAAGTTGCCCATGCCGCCATGGCTGTTGGGCGTCGGGTACATCGACAGGGTGGCGCCGACATAGGGCTGGCCGGCGACGTACTCGACCTCGAAGGGCTCGTAGTCCATGCACACGTGGTTGGTGGGCACGTAGAACAGGCCGGTCTTGGGGTCGAAGGACGCAGGCTGCTGGTCCTTGGTACCGAGGGCTGCCGGGCAGATGCCCTTCACATTCACGTCCGGGCCATGGTCCGGGTTGGTGAATTTGGAGGTCGAGTACTGGGCGACGACCTGCGGACGACCGGTCTTCATGTCGATATGCGAGGCCCAGTTCACCGTCGGGTCGTACTTCTCGGCGACGAGCAGCGCGCCGTTGGTGCGATCCATGGTGTAGGCGAAGCCGTTGCGGTCGAAGTGCACCAGCGCCTTGGTGTCCTTGCCCTTGACCTTGATGTCGGCAAGGATCATTTCATTGACGCCGTCGTAGTCCCACTCGTCGTGCGGCGTCATCTGGTAGACCCACTTGGCGACGCCGGTGTCGAGGTCGCGGGCGAAGATGGTCATCGTCCACTTGTTGTCGCCCGGGCGCTGCGAGGGGTTCCAGGTCGACGGGTTGCCGGTGCCGTAGTACACCAGGTTCAGTTCGGGATCCCAGCTGAACCAGCCCCAGGTGGTGCCGCCGCCGATCTTCCACTGGTCGCCTTGCCAGGTCTTGAGCGAGGAGTCAGGGCCGACCGGCTTCAGCTCGCCGTCGGTCCAGGTCATGGTCTTTTCCGGGTCGACCAGCATCTCGTTGTCGGGGCCGACGCTGTAGCCCTTCCAGACCTGCTTGCCGGTGTTGATGTCGTAGGCGGCGAGGAAGCCGCGCACGCCCCATTCGCCGCCCGAGATGCCGGTGATGACCTTGTCGCCGAACACGTGCGGGGCCTGGGTATTGACCGCGCCGAGCTTGGGATCGCCGTTCACCACACTCCACAGCACCTTGCCGTCCTTGGCGTCGAGCGCGACCAGGGTGCTGTCGGCCTGCTGCAGGAAGATCTTGCCTTCGGCGTAGGCGAGGCCGCGATAGACGGTGTCGCAGCACATCTGCGCGATCACCGAGGGATCCTGGCGCGGCTCGTAGCGCCAGACGATCTTCTGCGTGTCGAGGTCGAGCGCGAAGACCTTGTTCGGGAAAGGCGTGTGGATGTACATCATGCCGTCGATGACGAGCGGCGAGCCTTCGTGGCCGCGCAGCACGCCGGTGGAGAAGGTCCACGCGACCTGCATGTTGCCGACGTTGTCCTTGTTGATCTGGTCGAGCTTGCTGTAACGCTGGTTGTAGAAGTCGCCGGCCTGCGCTGCCCAGTTGCCCGGGTCGTCCATCTTGCTCTTCAGGTCGGCGTTGGCGAATGCGAGCCCGGGCAGGGCCAGCAGTACGGCGGCCAGGAGTTGCGTGTTGCGACGGGCGGGTTTCCCGATCTGTTTCATTGTCGTCTCCTCACTTTTCAACACTGCGTTGTTTTGCCACACGAACCAACTTCCACCTCGCCGCGGCACACGAGGAATGCTGCTGCAAGCCCCCCGCGACCGGCCGGGGACGCGACTGCCCTGAAACTGCGCTATTCAATGCAAAGGCTGTGCCAGGGCCGGTTTCGCGAACAGCGTCGACGGCTGGCGCGGTCGTGCCCCGATCCACATCGATGTTTGTGGCCGATGCGGGCGATCGTGGGCGGCAGACCGCGCCTGTACCGGGTCGCCGCGCCCGGACGGGTCAGCCGGCGCGCTGCAACGCTGCTTAAATCTGGGGCAGGTGCTACTTTTTGGGACATGGGGCAGGGCCACTCGAGGCCCTCTGCGCGGGCAGCGCGCGGCGCCGGGTGAAGTGGCAGAATGCGGCGATGCACCTCGCGCCTCCCTCCATCGCTCTCGTCGCCCGCTCGGCGCGCAGCCTCGTCGAGTGCGCGCGGCAGAGCGGGTACGCGGCGATTGCGCTTGACGTGTTTGGCGACCTGGACACCCGCGCAGCCGCGATCGAGCATGTGGCGATCGGCGACGGCGGCTTGCGCATCGCCCCTCAACGGTTGCTCGCCGCGCTCGGCGGCCTGCGGGCGCAGGGCGATGTCATGGGATGGGTTGCCGGCAGCGGTTTCGAGGCCCAGCTCGAGCTCCTCGAGGCCGCGGCCGGAGTGTTGCCTCTGATCGGCAACACTCCGGCGACGGTAGCCCGTGTGCGTACGCCAGGGAATTTTCTCGCGCTGCTGGCGCGGCTCGACATTGCGCACCCGCCGTCGCGGCTGAGCGCGCCTGCCGACCCGCGCGGCTGGCTGAGCAAAGATGCCCACGCCTGCGGCGGCTGGCACGTGCGCCGCCTGGAGGCCGCGAATCGCGGACCGGCGCGGCCGGGCAGGGGAGCTTACTTTCAGCGCGAGTTGCCTGGCGCGCCCATGTCCGCGCTGTTTCTGGCCGATGGGGAGGCGGCGCGGGTGGTCGGTGTCGCGCGCCAGATCGTGCGCCCGCTCGGGCGCCGCCCCTTCGTCTTTCGCGGCGGCGTCGGGCCGGTCGCGGTGGCGGAGGAGGTGGCCGCGCAGCTCGCGCACATCGCCGGCCGGCTCACCACCGCGCTCGCCCTGCGCGGGCTCAATGGCATCGACTTCATCGTGGATGCGGACGGCACGGTGCAGCTGCTCGAACTCAATCCGCGCCCGACGGCCGCGATCAACCTCTTCCACGACGCTTTCGAGGTGGGATTGCTGCGCGCCCACGTGCTTGCCTGCGAGGGCCGGCTGAGCCCGCTGCGGGCGCGCTGCGCCCCTGCCGTGCGCGGCTACGAGACGGTGTTTGCCCGCGCTGCCGGGCAGGTGAGTGCGGCACTGGTCCGCGCCTTGCTCGACAGCGGCTGGTGCGCCGACGTCCCTACCGCTGGGACGCGCCATGCGCGTGCTGGGCCGGTGTGTACGGTGTTCGCGCACGGGCCGTCGGTGGTGGAGGTCGAGGCGCGCCTGGTCGAGCGGCGGTGCGCGGTCCTGAATGCGCTGGCATCGGGGGGCGGCCTGGCGGAAAAGGAAGAACGACAGCATGACGAGCAATGAAGCCGTGGTTCGGCGCCGGCAACGCGGCGAGCTGCGGGCCGATGAAGGGCGGGCCGATGAAGGGCGGCTTGCAGGAGGGCGCCGCGCCGGGGGCGAGGCTGCCGCGGTGGACGCAGGATTTGCCCACGCGCGCGCCGCTTTCCTGTGGGCCTGCAGCATGGATGTGGCGGTACGCAAGCCGGGCAACGTGAGCGTGGCCTCGGCCGGACACGACATGAGTGCGCGACAGTTCCTGCACAGCGCCCGGGTGTCGGCCGGGCCTCTGTTCGATGCGCGTCTGTCACCGGGCGCGCGGTTGGAGGCTGCGGCCCGCGCCACCCGCGAGGCGGTCGGCTGCAACACCAATCTCGGCATCCTGCTGCTGTGCGCGCCACTCGCCTGTGCCGTGGAGCACCAGCCGGCCGCCGGCCCCGCCGCGCTGCGCGACGCGCTGCGTGCGGTGCTGCGCCGCCTCGACCGCAACGATGCGCGGGCCGCCTATCGCGCCATCGCGATTGCCAGCCCGGGCGGACTGGGGCGGGCCGAAGAACAGGATGTCGCCGCCGAGCCGAGCGTGGACCTGCGGGCGGCGATGGCGCTCGCGGCGCACCGCGACCTCATCGCACGCCAGTACGCCGAAGACTATGCGCAGATCTTCGGGCTGGGTCTGGACGCCTTCGCCGGGTCCGTGCACGCGCCGCTCGCGCAACGCGTGCAGGCGGTGTATCTGGCCTGGCTGGCGACCTGGCCGGACTCGCACATCGTGCGCAAATACGGCGAGGCGCAGGCGCGCGCCGTGTGTGCCGAGGCGCAGCCCTGGCGCGAGCGCCTTGCGCGCGAGCCGGCGGCCGCGGACGGGCAGGCCTTCGCTGACTGGGATGACTCGCTGAAGGCGCGCGGGCTCAATCCCGGCACCAGCGCCGATCTCACCGTGTGCACCCTCTTCGTCGGCGCGCTGCTCGCGCCCGACCTGCTCCATGCCGCGCCGCCGAACACGGCTGCGATCGATTGGAACGAAGCTTGCTAAATATGTTGGGATCGAATCGACGAGACGGCCTGCGAGCAGCGGGCGAGACCCCCACCATGAGCTTTCCTCGCCAATCTTCCGAGCACTCGAGTGACGCCGAGCGCTGCGTCAGCGTCGACTCGCCGGCGCGTCTTCACCTGGGGTTTCTCGACCCCAATGGCAGCCTGGGCCGGCGCTTCGCCAGCCTCGGGCTGGTGATCGATGGCTTCTCGACCCGGCTCGAACTGCGCCCCGATGTGCGCAACCGCATCGTCGTCGCCGACGGGGCCGCGCCCGACGCGGCGGCCCGGCTCGAGCGCTACCTCGCCACGCTGCAGCGCGAGACCGGCCTCGACGCCCCCTTGTGCGTGCGTCTGCTCGCTGCGCCGCCGGCGCATGCGGGCTTCGGCTCCGGCACCCAGCTCGCGCTCGCCATCGGGCGCGCCTTCAGCAGCTTCCATGGTCTCGAGATGCCGACCCGGCACCTCGCCGCGATCCTCGGCCGGGGCCGGCGCTCGGGCGTCGGCATCGCCGGCTTCGACCGTGGCGGGCTGCTGCTCGACGGCGGCCCGGGCGCGGACGGCAGTGCCGCGCCGCTGCTGTCGCGCATTACGTTCCCGGCCGAATGGGCGGTGGTGCTCGTGCTCGACGAGCGCATCGGCGGCCTGTGCGGCAGTGCCGAGCGGGTGGCGATGGATGCGCTGTCACCGTTTCCGCGGGCGCTGGCGGCCGATGTCTGCCACCAGGTGCTGATGCGGGTATTGCCGGGGGCAATCGAGCAGGCCTTCGAGCCCTTCGCCGAAGGCATTAGCACCATCCAGCGCCTGATCGGCGACTATTTCGCGCCCGCGCAGGGCGGTTCGATGTACACCAGCGCGGCGGTCGGCCGCACCCTGGAATGGCTGGGGCGGCGCGAGCCTGCGGGCATCGGCCAGAGCTCCTGGGGGCCGACCGGCTTCGCCTTGATGCGCTCGCGCGCGGCGGCCGAGGCCGCACTCGCGGCGGCGCGCGCAGCCGGCGCGGTCGACCCGGCGCTGCGCATCGTCATCACCACCGCCAACAATCGTGGCGCCCAGGTCGGCCTGGGCGCGGCTGCGCTGGCCCGCGTCTGAGGCCGGGGCGGCCGCAGCGGCGGGCCGGGTCGCAGCCCCGACCATCCCCACATCATTCACGACACGCTTTCGAGCGAGGAGGGCTTTCATGGAGCGCAGCTACATTCTTCACATGTTCACCCCGGGCAAGCAGATGAGTCCGTTCGACATCAACATGGCGGTCGATGCGGGCTACCAGGTGGTCGTGCCCTACTGCGGGGTGAGCCTGGACGAGATCACCGGCCTCACCCAGGACGCGATCTTCTCGCGCGGCCCCAAGGGCGTGAAGGCGACCGGGATCTTCATCGGCGGGCGCGACGTGCTGCTCGCCGCCGACATGCTCGAGCGCGCGCGCAAGGCCATGGTGCCGCCCTTCGAGGTGTCGGTGATCGCCGACCCGAGCGGCTCCTACACCACCGCCGCCGCGCTCGTGGCCTGCGTCGAGCAGCAATTGCACAAGGCGCACGGCACCGACTTTGCCGGCAAGCGCGTGCTGATCCTGGGCGGCACGGGCACGGTCGGGCGCATCGCCGGTGTGCTGGCGGCGCGGCTGGGGGCGAAGGTTGCGCTGGCGAGCCATCGTGACCAGGCCAACGCCGAGCGCGCTGCCGCCGAGACCGCGGCGCGCTTCGACTGCACGCTGCGTGGCGTAGGCACGGCCACCGAGGCGACGCGCCAGGCCGCGCTGGCCGAGGCCGACGTCGTGCTCGCCACCGCCGCGGCGGGCGTGCAGGTGATGAGCGCGGCCGATCGCGCCTGCGCGGGCGCGCTGCTGGTGGCCGCCGACGTCAACGCGGTCCCGCCCGAGGGCATTGCCGGCGTCGGCGTGATGGACAGCGGCAAGGCGCTCGACGGCAGCCGTGCCGTCGGCATCGGCGCCCTGGCGGTGGGCAACGTCAAGTACCAGGTCGAGAACGGGCTGCTGGTGGCGATGCGCAATGCCGACAAGCCGCTCTACCTGGGCTTCGCCGAAGCCTTCGACAAGGCGCGCGAGATCCTCGCCGCCAAGGGCTAAACGGGGAGGCAGGATGAGTGCACAGCACAAGGTTCAGGCCCGCGGCCTGAGCGTCAATCGTCTCGCCGCCCCGCTGGTGGCAAGGCTGATCGATTCGGCCGCGGCGCTCGGGGTGGAGGTGGCGCGGCTGGACAACGGCGTGACCGTGATCGATGGCGGCATCGGCACCCGCGGCAGCGTCGCCGCCGGCCTGCTGATCGGCGAGATCTGCATGGGCGGGCTGGGCGAGGTACGACTGTCGGCGCGCACGGAAGAGACCTGGACGAGCTGGCTCGACGTCGGCAGCGCACAGCCGGTGCTGGCCTGCCTCGCCAGCCAGTACGCGGGCTGGAGCCTTGCCGCGAGCAAGGAGGAGGCAGGCGGCAAGAAGTTCTTTTCGCTCGGGTCGGGGCCGGCACGCGCGCTCGCCGGTCGTGAGGACCTGTTTGCCGAGCTCGGCTATCGCGACCAGGCCGAGCGCGGCGTGCTGGTGCTCGAGGTCGATCGCCGGCCGCCGCCGGTGGTGGTCGACAAGATCCTGCGCGACTGCGGCCTGGCGCCCGAGGCGCTGACGCTGATACTGACGCCGACCACCAGTCTGGCCGGCACCACCCAGGTCGTTGCCCGCGTGCTCGAGGTGGCGATGCACAAGGCGCACGAACTGGGCTTCGCGCTCGCCGACGTGGTCGATGGGCACGCCGGCGCGCCGCTGCCGGCGCCCAGCCCCGACGGCGGCGTGGCGATGGGGCGCACCAACGACGCCATCCTGTATGGCGGACGGGTGCATCTGAAGGTCAGGGGCAGCGACGAGGCCGCGCGCGACCTGGCGCAGCGCCTGCCGTCGTCTAATTCGCGCGACTACGGGCGCTCCTTCGCCGACATCTTCCGCGACTACGAATACGACTTCTACAAGATCGATCCGGCCCTGTTCGCCCCGGCCGAGGTGTGGGTGAGCAACCTCGACAGCGGCCGCAGCTGGCATGCCGGCGCGCTCGACATGGCGCTGCTGCGTCGGCTGTGGCTGGAGGCCTGAGGTGCTGCACGACCCCCGGCGCATCGCCATCTTCACCGACGAGACCGGCTGGCACACCCGCCGCCTGCGCCAGGCGCTGGCGCGGCGCGGCTTCGAGGGCCGCTGCGTGGACCTCGCCGACTGCCGCTTCGACACCGCGGCCACGCCCCATGGGCTGCTGATCCCGGGCTTCGGCAAGGCGCTGCCGTGCGCCGCCGTCGTGCGCGGCATCGCCGGTGGCAGCCTGGAGCAGATCACCAAGCGCCTGGGCATCCTGCACGCGCTGCGCGAGATGGCGGTGCCGGTCTACAACGAGGCGCGCGCCATCGAGCGCAGCGTCGACAAGGCCATGACCAGCTTCCTGCTGCATCGCGCCGGCGTGCCCACGCCGCCCGCATGGGCGCTGGAGGACGAGGCGCAGGCGCGCCGCATCCTCATGCGCGAGGCTTCGGCCGGCCACAGCCTGGTGCTCAAGCCGATGTTCGGCTCGCAGGGCAAGGGCCTGCAGCGGGTCGGGCTGGTCGATGGGGCGTTCGCGCCCTTGCCGGCGCTGGCGGGGCTGGGTGGGCTGGCTTACCTGCAGCGCTTCGTGCCGCAGGCCGAATCGGCTGCCGCGCCCGGTTTCGACTGGCGCGTGCTGGTGATCGGCGGGCGCGCATGCGCGGCGATGAAGCGCGTCAGCGGCCACTGGGTGCGCAATGTGGCGCAGGGTGCGCGCTGCGTGCGCTGTGCGCTCGAGCCCGGCCTGGCCGCGCTCGCCGAGGCTGCGGCAGCGGCGCTGGGCATGGATTACGCCGGCGTCGACCTGGTGCCCGATGGCCGCCATGCGGCCGGCGCCCAGGTCATCGAGGTCAACGGCGTCGCCGCCTGGCGGGGCCTGCAGCGGGTCACCGAGTTCGACATCGCACAGGCCCTGGTGGACGACCTGCTGGCGCGGCGGCTTGGCCTGGCCCTCGATCGCGGGGTGGCACAGGTGTGTCATTTTTGATCAGGTGTATCGGCGCCTGGGCACCGGCTGAACACCTGCGGGTGCGCGATTGCGCAGGGCAGGGCCGTGGCCGACGGCCGTGCGCGCTGCCACTGGCCTGCTGACAAGGACCGAAAACGCATCAAGTCGGCGCATTTGCAGGTGGATGGGCGGCCGGGGGGCGCGCGGGCAAAAAAACTCGGCGCTGCGGCGGGCTCGAGTCTCGATCTGGCACGGTTTCTGTATTGCATGTGGGGGTGTCCGGAACCGCACCCGCCACCGGACAGCTGGCTGCCTCAGGGACAGCCATACAACCACATCGAATGGAGAAACAAGAATGGCAAAGATCGATCGCATGCTCGTAGGGGAATCCCTGGTCGGTGACGGGAACGAAGTCGCGCACATCGACCTCATTCTCGGGCCGCGGGGCAGTGCTGCCGAAACGGCTTTCGCCACTGCGCTGACGAACAACAAGGACGGCTTCACCTCGCTGCTGGCAGTGGTGGCGCCCAACCTGCTGTGCAAGCCGGCCACGATTCTGTTCAACAAGGTGACCATCAAGGGCGCCAAGCAGGCCGTGCAGATGTTCGGCCCCGCCCAACGTGCGGTCGCCATGGCGGTGGCCGACAGCGTCGAGGACGGCACCATTCCGGCTGACGAGGCCGACAACCTCTTCATCTGCGTCGGTGTGTTCATCCACTGGCTCGCCGAGGACGACAAGAAGATCCAGGACTACAACTACCAGGCCACGCGCGAGGCCATCAAGCGTGCGGTCAACGGTGAGCCGAGCGCGGCCGAGGTGCAGGCGAAGAAGGGCAGTTCGGCCCACCCCTTCGCCGCGGGCTGAGTCGCCAGGTCTCGACCCGGGGCGCCCCGCGCACGCCGGGTCGTCCGCAGCAAGAAGGCCGAAGCATCCGCTTCGGCCTTTTCGTGCTTCGCGCGCGGCGCGCGCGCGGGGCTCAGCGGCGCTCGCCCGGCACCATGCCGGCGCCGAGCAGGCTCAACACCTCGGCCGGGCCGCGGCGCTCGGCCTGCGGCTTGCGACGGCGCTCGATCATCACGCCTACGCTGTCGACGTCCTCGAACTTGCGCGGCTTGGTCACGCGCACGCGCACCCAGTGGGCACCGAAGCGACCCAGCAACAGGCTGGCCACGGCCTCGGAGAAGGCCTCGAGCAGGCGGTAGCGGTGGTTGGCCATCATTTCGCGCAGGGCGACGCGCACCTCGCCGTAGTCGATCGTGTCGCCGATATGGTCGGTGTCGCAGGCGCGGCTGCGCGGCAGGCCGGCGGCAAGGTCGATGCGCACCGGCTGGGTATCGTGCAGCTCGTCGTGATGGATGCCGATCACCGTCTCGCCAACGAAGCCGTCGATGAAGATGATGTCCAGGCCCTGTGCCATGGATTCGTGTTCAGGGGCAGCATGCAGGTTGAGCGCATCGGACATGGGGCGGTGGCTGTGCAGTGGAATCAAGGTCTGGTTCTCCATCCTGGGTGTGCAGTGAGTGTGCCGCCTTGGCAGCCTCGGGTCGAGTCTTGAAGCGAGAACCGCGCCACCTGCATTGGCCCGCGTGCGGCCGCAGCCGCCAAGGGGGCACGGGGGCAAGGGGGCAAGGGGGCAAGGGGGCAAGGGGGCAAGGGGGCAAGGGCCGCCGCGACGGCGTGACTATAATCGTCCGTCTTGCCGCTTGCCCCGGTCCGCCACCGGCGACCGGGCACGCAAGTTGCTGAACATGCCCTCGAGCGTCGTCCCGCAAAACGGCCCTCGAGCATTGCCCTCGCGATCGGCCGCGGGCGCCCGCCACTGTGCCGCCGCCGCGCCATGCCGCCTTCGCCAACCACCGGAAGCATCGATGTCGCACACCGCAACACCGCACCGCCACCCGTCCCGCGTCGAGCCCGACGATGACGACTACCGCCTGCCCACCGGCGGCACTGCCGGCGACATTGCCCGCCGCAGCCGCTTCGCCTGGGCCCTGACCGGCTCTGGCCACTATCTGGAAGAGTGCATCGAGCTCGCCCTGCGCCTGCCCGACGTCGATCTCTTCCTGTCGGCGGCGGCGGAGGAGGTGCTGCCGCTGTACGACTACCGCATCGCCGAGCTGCGCGAGCGCTGCCGCGTGTTCCGCGACAAGACGGCGAGCTCGGTGCCGGTCGGCATGCTCTACGACGACGTCTACCACACCGTGATCGTCGCCCCGGCGACCAGCAACACCGTGGCCAAGTGCGCCTTCGGCATTTCCGACACGCTGCCGACCAACATCTTTGCGCAGGCGGGCAAGCTCGAGATTCCGGGCATCGTGCTCGCCTGCGACATGCGCCCGGTGGTGATCACCAAGAGTCCGCGCGAGTGGGTCGAACTCAAGCCGCGCAACATCGAGCTCGAGAACGTCGAGCGCCTGCGCCGCATCGACTTCTGCGAAGTGGTCGAATCCCCCGAAGAACTCGAGCGCGCGCTGCAGTTGCGCCTCGATACGCTCGCCCTGACATGGAACACATCCTCTTCCTGACCGGCCGCCTGGCGCAGCACAGCCTGGAAAAGGTGCTCGCCGGCATGACGCCCGCGCCCTTTCGCTGGCAGGTGCGCGAACTCGGCCTGCAGGTGGCCGGGCTGATGACCGCCGACATGATCGCGCGCCGTCTGCATGACGTCAGCGGCTTCGACCGCGTGATGGTGCCGGGGCGCTGCCGCGGCGACCTCGACGCCCTGAGCGCGCACTTCGGCGTGCCGGTCGAGCGTGGCCCCGAGGAGCTGAAGGACCTGCCGCGCCACTTCAACCGCGCGGCGCGGGCGGTGGACCTGTCGCAGTACGAGACGCGCATTTTCGCCGAGATCGTCGACGCGCCCCAGCTCGACGTGGCCGGCGTCGTGGCGCGCGCGCGCCAGTTGCGCGCCTGCGGGGCCGACGTCATCGACCTCGGCTGCCTGCCCGAGACCCCTTTCGCCCATCTCGAGGACTGCGTCGCGGCGCTGAAGGCCGAGGGCCTCGCGGTGTCGGTCGACTCGCTCAACCCGCAGGAGCTGCTGCGCGGCGGCAAGGCCGGCGCCGACTACCTGCTGAGCCTGTCGCTCGACACCCTGTGGATCGCCGACGAGGTGGCCTCGACGCCCGTGCTGATCCCGCGCGAGCCGTCCGATGAGGCATCGCTGCATGCGGCGGTCGATGCCATGCTGGCGCGCGGCCGGCCCTTCCTCGCCGATGCCATCCTCGACCCGATCCCCTTCGGCCTGCTCGCCTCGCTGTGCCGCTACCAGCGCCTGCGCGAGCGCTATCCCGAACTCGCGATCATGATGGGGGTGGGCAACGTCACCGAACTGACCGAGGCCGACACCAGCGGCATCAACGCGGTCCTGTTCGGCATCGCCGCCGAGCTGCGCGTGGCGGCCGTGCTCACCACCGAGGTCAGCGGCCATGCACGGCGGGCGGTGCGCGAGGCCGACATCGCGCGCCGCATCATGCATGCCGCGCGCGAGACGCACAGCCTGCCCAAGGGCCTGTCCGACGAGCTGATGACGGTGCACGACAAGCGCCCCTTCCCCGACACGCCGGCCGAGATCCTAGAGACCGCCGCCGCGGTGCGCGACCCGAACTTCCGCGTGCAGATCTCCGAGCAAGGCCTGCATGTCTACAACCGTGACGGCCACCACATCGAATCCGAGCCCTTCGCCCTGTGGCCCAGGCTCGGGCTCGAGCACGACGGCGGCCACGCCTTCTACATGGGGGTGGAGCTCGCGCGCGCCGAGATCGCCTGGTCGCTCGGCAAGCGCTACACCCAGGACCAGCCGCTCGCCTGGGGCTGTGCGACCGAACGTGCGGCACAGGACCTGCTCACCTGGTGCGCGCCGGCTTCCACCAAACAGAAGGGGTCGCCGCCCGTGCGACCCGAAACCGCTCCAGAAAGGCCCGAACAATGATCTTTGAAACCGTGGTCAGTACGCTCTCGCCCGCGGGCGAGGTGCATCTGGCGCCAATGGGGGTGCGCTACGAGGGTGAGGGCGACGACGCCGTCGTCATCCTGATGCCCTTCAAGCCGTCGAAGACGCTGGACAACATCCTCGCCACGCGCTGCGCGGTGCTCAATCTGACCACCGACGTGCGCGTGTTCGCCGGCTGCGTCACCGGCCGCCGCGACTGGCCCACGGTGGCGCTCGAAGGATTCCATGGCCGCCGCCTGGAGGGCGCGCTCGGCCATGTCGAGCTCACCTTGCGGGGCGACCAGGACGACGCCTTGCGCCCGGTGCTGCGCATGCGGCGCGGGCGCGAAGTGCAGCACGGTGCCTTTGCCGGCTTCAATCGGGCGCAGGCGGCGGTGATCGAGGCCGCGGTGCTGGTGAGCCGGCTCGGCATGCTGCCGCGCAGCAAGGTCGAGTCCGAAATGGACTACCTGCAGATCGCCATCGACAAGACCGCCGGCCCGCGCGAACAGGAAGCCTGGGACTGGCTCTACGGCGCGGTTGTGCGCTTCTACGCCGACGCTGCGGGAGTGGCCTGAGATGCGCATGCTGGTCAGTGTGCGCGACGTGCCCGAGGCGCTCGAGGCCGCGCGCGTCGGCGTCGACTTCATCGACCTCAAGGAGCCGGCGGCCGGGGCGCTCGGCGGCCTGCCGCTGTCGATGCTGCGGGCGATCTGCGCCGCCCTGCGCGCAGGCCGTCGTGGCAATGCCGAGGGCGCGCCGCTGATCAGCGCGACGATCGGCGATCTGCCGGCGCAGGCGGAGGCGCGCATCGTGCATCGCGTGCGCCTGGTTGCGGCGAGCGGGGTGGATCTGGTGAAGGTGGGCATACCGGGGTGCGGTTCCGCGGCGCTGCCCCTACTGGCGGCGCTGGCGCGACTGCCGCTGGCAGTGGTGCCGGTGCTGCTCGCCGATGAGGGCCTGGATGCTGACGTGGTCGATGCCGCGTGCAGGCCGGCGTTTGCCGCGGTGATGGTCGACACCGAGGGCAAGCAGGCAGGCAGCCTGCTGCAGCGGGTGGCCGCGGCCGAGCTGCGGCAGTTCATCGCCGCGGCCCGCGCGGCGCAGGTCGCGGTGGGCCTGGCGGGGGCCCTGCGCGCCGATGACCTCGATGAGCTGGCCGTGCTGAGGCCGGATTTCGTCGGTTTTCGGACCGCGGTGTGCGAGGGCTCGCGCGCCGGGCGGCTCGATCCGCAGCGCCTGAAGGCGCTGCAGGCGCAGTTGCGACAGTCGGATCTGGTGCCGGGGTGACCGCATGGCGGGCGTGCGGCGATCAGTGCGCCCGTGGGGCGGCTGCGGCCTGAGGCCTGGGTTCGGCGCGATGCTGGCCGTGGCCCTCGTCTGGGGGGCCGGTTTGGCGCATGCGCCGCAGGCGGCGGCCAATGTCTTCGTCACCGATCAGCGCGAGTTTCGTGACGCCGACCAGCCCCTGCTGCGCTCGGTCGGCATGCTGGTCAATGCCCGCCGCCAGGTCGGCACCGCCTTCCTGGTCGGCGAGTGCCACATCCTCACGGCCTTTCACTCGGCCTTCTTCCGCGATGCGCAGGCCATCGCCAGCGCAGAACTCGCCAGCGGACCGCGCCCCGGCCATG
Source organism: Thauera sp. WH-1 (assembly GCF_047806685.1). Lineage (NCBI taxonomy): Bacteria > Pseudomonadati > Pseudomonadota > Betaproteobacteria > Rhodocyclales > Zoogloeaceae > Thauera > Thauera sp. WH-1. The sequence continues at coordinate 52,390 of NZ_JBLQGP010000008.1, read as the reverse complement.
CGCTCGAGTTCTACATCGGACCCGATCCGGCCAAGCCGGGGCGCTTTCGCACCCGGACCACGGCGCGGGTGGTCGACTACGGCAACTATCACCCCGGCGCGCCGCGCGGCATGACCGGCGACTGGGCGATCCTCGGACTGGAGGATTGCGTCGGCCGCGACTACGGTTTCCTGCCGTACCTGCGCCCGACTTCCGCCGACCTCGTGCCACGCGGCCCCTTGATGACGATCGGCTTTCCGACGGCAGGCTGGAACCGCGCCGGGGTGGCGGTCGAGGAGGGCTGCCGGGTGCGCGAAAGCGGCCCGGTGACCGGGCTGCTGGCGGTGGATTGTGCTTTTGGAAGCGGCATGTCGGGCGGGCCGGTGCTGGAACGCCAGGCCGATGGTCGCTGGCTGGTGGTGGGCCTGATGCAGCTGCGTTTTGCGCCGGTCGAGCGCGTGCTGCCGGCTTATGTGCACCGCCACCGCAACCAGATGCTGCACGCGGTAGCCTTCTTTCGCTCGCTTGATCGGATTCTTGCGGGTTCCAGCGGGCGGGTGAGCGCACCCGATCCCTCGAGCGAGCGCGAAGTCGCCTTCGAGCGCGCGGCGGTGGAACTGGTGCTGCGTGCGCGCGCCGAGGCCTTGCACGCGGACCCCGAGGCCAGCATCGCCCTGTGGCGCGGCGACCTCAACCGGGACGCGGTCAGCGAACTGATCCTGCGCCTGTGCGGACGCGAGGCAGCGCGGCAGGTGTCCTGCTCGCTGCATGTGCTGACGCGTGACAGTGGGGGGCGGCCGCGGCTGGCCGGGATGTTGCCCGATGCGGGCGGCCGGGTGCGGCTCGGATTCTCCGAAGTCAATGGCTGGCGGCCGCTGATTGTCGGCGGTGGCGGGCGTGCGCGCGGCGTGGTGTTCGACGGCCTGCGCTATCGCGCGCTGGAGTCTGGGGCCAGCGGCGCTGCGACGGCGTCGTCGCCAGGCAGCGAGGAGGCGGCCGACAAGGAAGGCAGCGAGGACGAGGAGATCATGCGCGTGGAGACGCTGCTGGCGCCATTGTTGAAGTCGCTGAATCTGTCGCGCTGAGCAGGGCGCGCAAGCCGGCGAGCGCGTCGCGCGTGAGCAGCTCGATACTTATGCCGGCGCCACTGCAGGCCCGGGCGAAGTCCGGAAAGCGGCGGTCGACGATGCCGTCGGCGGCCAGCGCGGGCCAGTCGCGCAATCCGGGTCCGGATGGCAGGGCACAGGACTTGAGCAGGACCAGACCCTGCGCGCCGAGTTGCAGCGCCAGCCAGGCCGCCAGACTGTCGGCGCTGACATCCCAGGTCGTGAGTTCGTCGGCATGGCTGCGCTGCAGCTCGGTCGGCAGCCACAAGGCGACCCGCCCGTCGCCTAGCGCGGCACGGATGGCGGTGGCGTTGTCCGCCAGTTGCAGGCGCGGCTCCAGACCGTGCAGCAGGTGGGCGAACTGCGCCATGCCGAGCACCGCCATGTTGTGGGCGCTCACGTCGTCCACCCGCCAGTGCGCCTGCGCGGCGCGGGCAGCGTCGGCAAAGGCGCCGCCGCCCGGCACCAGCACCAGCCTGCCAGCGCCGGCCTCGGCGCACAGGGCGAGCCAGTCGGGCAGCAGCGGGTCGCGCAGCAGGCTGCCGCCGAGCTTCAGGACGAGCATGCGGCCTCCGTCGGACACGGCGCCGGCGCCAGGCCGGCGGGCGCGGGCTGCGCCGCCAGCCACGCCACCGCCACGCTGGGCGCGCACACCCGGGCCCAGTCGGCGCAGGCCCCATCCACCGCGGCGAGGCGGTCGAAGCCGACCCAGGGGTGGCCGAGCGCATCGCCGAGCTCGTCCACCAGGAAGGCGCCGCAGCCGGCGCCGACCAGGGGCGCGTCCGCAGGCAGGCCGGCGACGCGGATCACGCGCTCGAGGTTGCGGCGGATCTCGGCCAGCATCAGCGCACGCCAGCGGCGGGCGAAGTCGGTCCAGTCGTCGGCGCCGGCGTCGCGTGCGTCGTGGCCGATCATGCGCGCCAGCCGCAGCCGGCTGCCGGCCTCGTCGCGCGCGCCCTCGTCGGCCGGCGGATAGAGGTCGTGCGCGGGGTCGAGCTCGGCGGTCAGGCGGAAGACGTCGGCCGTGGTGGCGAAGAACTCGTTCATCACGTTGTAGGCCTGGCCACGAAAGCGGATGCGGCGCGCGAGCGCGCACAGCGGGCTGCGCACCACGCCGAGATAGACCAGCTCGCCGCTGGCCAGCCGCGCCGCGTCGCTGCGTCCGCAGGAGACCGGGCGGCCGGCGCGGATCGGGATCAGGTCGGTGGTGGTGCTGCCGATGTCGATCAGGAGGGCGTCGGGCAGCGTGCGCGCGACCAGGCTGGCGCTGGCGAGCCAGTTGGCGGAGGCCACCGCCGGCCACTGCGCGGCCGCCGTGCCCGCGTCCAGCCAGCCGGCCTCGCCGGCGTAGAAGCGGGTCGCCGCGCCGAGGCGGTCGGCGAGGTGCGCGCACAGCGCGCGCACGCCGGCCTCGCGGTCGGGGAAGAGGTCGGTCATCTCAGCGGTCATCGTCACCGCGTGGCGGGCGTGAGCGAAGGCGGGCCAGCGCGCGCGGGCGGCGTGCAGCGCCTCGTCCAGATGCGCCAGCCCCTTCCACAGCGGCGTGGCCCACTGGCCGATGGCGGTGACGGTGCCGGCCTCGAGCAGGCTGGCCTTGACGTGCGCGCCGCCGATGTCCCAGCCGATGAGGGGCGCGCACCGGGCCCCGGCATCCGGGGTCGAGGAGGCGACGGCCGCGGCCTCGCGGGCGGCGGCGGCTGCGGTGTCAGGGGCGGGCGTCTCAGGCGTGTGTGCGGGGTGCATCGGCGGTTCCGGTGGCTTGGCGGGAAAATGCGGCGTCGTGGGCGGCGATGATGTCGGCGGCGAGCGTGCGCTGGCGCGCGCCGGGGCTGGGCGGCCTGGCGGTCTCCGGTGCCGGGGCGGCGAGGCCGGCGTAGGCGCAGGTCAGGCGCGGGTTGATCTCGATCACGCACAGCCGGCCATCGGGCTGGCGGACGAGGTCGAGGCCGACGAAGCCGGCCAGGCCGGGCACCGCGGCGGCGCAGCGCTCGGCGAGGTCGCGCAGCGCTTGCGTGACCGGCTCGACCCCGGTGTCGACGCCGGCAAAGCCGAGCTGGCCATCGGCTTCCAGGATGAGGCGCTGGCGGTTGACGCTCAGCACCTCGACGCCCCCGGCGGCACACAGCAACGACAGGCTCAGCGCCTCGCCCTCGACCCAGGCCTCGAGCGTCCATCGGGGGGTGAGGCCGGCGTCGGCTCGCGCCTCACCAAGACCACCGCTCGCGACGGCCGCGGCCAGCGCCGCGCGCGCGGCGGCGAAGTCGGCGAACACGCGGGTGTGCTCGCTGCCGGCACCGTCGTCGGGCTTGAGCACCCAGCGCCCCGGCTGCACGGGCGCAGGCAGGCCCGGCGCCCACGCCTGCGGCGTCGGAATGCCCTGCGCGGCGAGGCGCTCGCGGGTGCGCGTCTTGCTGGTCGCCAGCCGGATCGCGTCGGCGCTGCAGCCGATCCAGCGCGCCGGCGGTACGGCCGAGCACAGCGTGAGCAGGCAGTCGTCCGTCTCGGGCGCGATCACCCACACCAGGTCGAAGGCCGCCTTCTGCGCGCGCAACCAGTCGGCCAGATCGGCGACGCCGGTAGTGGACAGGCGCTGCACGGCCGCAGCGGGTGCGTGCATGGGCGGGTGCGCGGGCAGCCGTGCCAGGCCCGCGTCGGCAACGCTGATCTCCAGGCCGGGCAGGGCGCTCAGCTCGCCCAGCAGCGCATCGCGCATGCGCACGCCCTGGGCGAGCAGCGGCTCGCCGGCGGCGCCTGCCGGCTCGGCCGACGTGGCTTCTCCCAGCCCCCCCGCGCTGATAAATTCGAGCACCAGAATCCGTCGAGTCCTTGTCATGCAGCTCATTCCCGTCATCGACCTGATGGCCGGCCAGGTCGTCCGCGGCGTGCGCGGCGAGCGCAGCGCCTACCGGCCGATCCGGTCGTCCCTGTGTGAATCGAGCGCGCCGCTCGAGCTCGCGCCGCGCCTGCTCGAGCGTGCCGCGAGCGACACCCTCTACATCGCCGACCTCGACGCGCTGACGGGCGGCGCCCTGCAGTTCCAGATCCTGGCCGCGCTGCTGGAACGCCTGCCCGCGGTGCGGCTCTGGGTCGACGGCGGCTTTCGCGACGCCGAATCGATCGACGCCTTCCGCCAGCGCCTCGGCGCACACGCCGCCCGCGTCACCCCGATCGTCGCCAGCGAGTCGCTTGCCGACGCCGACCGCGCGCGCCGCTGCTTCGCGGCGCATCGTGCGCACTGCATTCTGTCACTCGATCGCCGCCAGGGCAGCCTGCTCGACCCCGGCGGCTGCCACGCCCACCCCGAATGGTGGCCTGCGCGCGTGATCGTGATGACGCTCGACCGAGTGGGCGCCGACGCGGGGCCCGACCTCGACACCCTGCGCAGCGTTCAGGCGCTGCGACCGGAGCTGCAGTTGATCGGCGCCGGGGGTATCCGCGACGCGGCCGACCTGCAGCGCGCCGCGGCGTCGGGCGCGCAGGCCTGGCTGGTGGCCTCGGCGTTGCACGACGGGCGTATCGGTGTGCAACACGGCGGCCAGTGATACAGGAATCGTGCCAGCGGCAGGGGTGTGGGGGGAGCAGGTGTACTGAATGGGACTTGGCGGAGCAGGCGCCAGAGATCGAAACTCGGGTGGCGCCTGCGGGCGGTTCCGTCGCTCGATCGCCAGGCCCTCGTCGCCTGCGCCACCGCAAGGCTCATGAATGCACTGGCGTTGCGGAGATCTTCACGCCCAGGGCATGAAGCAGCTTGAGCACCGTGTCATAGCGCGGCTTGGCGCCGGGCGTGAGCGCCTTGTAGAGGCTCTCGCGGCCCAGTCCCGCATCCTTTGCGAGTTGCGCCATGCCACGGGCGCGCGCTACGTCGCGAATGGCAGCGAGGAACACGTCAGGGTTTGGGTCTTCCAGGGCGGCCGTCAGATACTCCGCGATGGTTTCTTCATCGTTCAGGTAGTCGGCAGCGTCAAAGGTGGCGGTCTTGACCATCGTTCCCTCCTTGTCCAAAGCCCGCGCCATCGCGATGGCACGTTTGATGTCGCGCTTCTGCGACGACTTGTCCCCGCCCAGCAGAAGCAGATAGATCACTGCCCCACGTCGCGTGTAGTAAGCGCGATACCCGGGACCGACGTGTATCCGCATCTCCGAAACACCGTCGCCGACTGGCTCACAGTCGCCGAAATTACCGTGTTCGGCAGAGCGGATGCGGTGGACGATGCGGGCCCTTGCCACGTTGTCCTTCAAGCCTGCAAGCCAGGTGTCGAACTCGTCCGTACGCAGGAAGGTGTTCATGGGTGAAGTGTATCCGTAGGGATACACTCATACAAGGGCGAATCGGTGGCGAAGACCGAGAGACCCCCAACCCTGCACGTCGTGCTGCAGCCGTTGGCCTATTGCACGCCGTGGGCAATCTTCCACGATGGCCGCCGGTCTCGATCCATCCGACTACGGTACGCACGTGATGCGGCGTACAAAGGCGACCTTGATCTTCATGCGCACGAAGAACCTGCCGGGCGTTCAGTTCCTGCTGGGCCACTCCAAGCGCTTGCCGACCGTGCGGTATTTGGGTATTGAGGCGGACGACGCACTGGAGATCGACGAGCAGATCGAGATCTGATGGCGTAGGGCAAGTCGTCGACCTTTGCCGACACCCAGACTCGTCACCATGACCGGCAGCTTCGCAAAACAAAGCACCTTCCTGACAACCAACCCAAACAGCATTGTGGGAATGCTGATGAATACTGTAAAATGCAGTACATTTACAGTGGTTTCTGGAGAGGCTATGGCCACCGTCAAGACTGCCACCCTCACATTTCGTATTGACCCCTGCCTAAAAGAGGCGCTTCGCATTGCGGCGGATCAGGAGCTCCGGTCCATCGCGAACATGGTCGAATTTCTGATTCGGGACTACTGTGAGCGGCGCGGTATTGCAATTCCGTACTCAGAGGAGGCCAAGAACAACAACGGAGCGCGCTCATGATCAAGACAGTCAAGCAAGCCTGTCGGTTCAACCCCATCATCCGCAAGTATATAGTGGCTAGCAGCATTGAGCAGATCGCCGAGGAGGCCAGGAAATCCGAGATGGGTTCTACCGCCAAGGTACTGGACGTGCGTCTCAAGAGTCTGCTCTTCGGCAAGTGATACGACGATGCAAATGAAAGAAGATTTCCTCGATGCGCACCAACGCCACTTGGATGACGCAGAGCGTCTATTTCAGGCACAACGTTGGGCAAATGCCGATCATTTGTATGGCGTGGCTGCCGAGTGTGGATTGAAGGTGTTGCTAGAGAAGTTGAAGGGTGGGTCGCTCGACAAAGGTGATCGGCTGCATATCATGGAAGACAAAAAACCAGATAATGCCTGGGTTAGGTATCAGTCCTACATTTCAGGTCACCTTTTGGCGACAAAAATGTCTTTACCCCAATTCAATCCTTTCTCCAATTGGTTGGTTTCTCAGCGCTATGCGCATCAGTCCAATTTTGATCAGACAAAAGTGCAAGGCCATCAAGCGGGTGCTCTAGCTGTCGCAGCACTGGTCAAGAAAGCGGACAAAGAGGGCTTGCTATGATCACCTTCGACCAAACTCTGCCCGTTGCGCGTGAAGTCCTAGCAATCCACCACGATCAGATTTCGAAACTGGACTGGCTGATTCTGAACCGCGATCTGAATGGCCGTGTGCGCTTTATCGTTCCTGAGGAGATCGGTGCAGATGAGGTGCAGCGTCCCGAAATCGAGGCAGTCTACCAATCGCTTTCCAAACAGCTTGAGTTGCACGCCTATCCTATTGATTCGGGCATTCTCTATGAGGCGACCCAAGAGCAGGCGCACTATGGTGCACAGGCTTTCCGCCTGGATGGTTTTGATAACGTCTGGATTGTTGATCGACTGGCAAACGAAAGTGGATGGGAGTCCATTGCGGAGGTTGCAGGTGGTGCGCCCCGGATTGTGTTCTTTTCCATCAAGGGAGGCGTAGGCCGTTCAACAGCGCTTGCAGCAAGTGCTTGGGCATTGGCTCGGGCAGGCAAGCGCGTTCTGGTGCTTGATTTGGATCTTGAATCCCCGGGGCTTTCCAGCGCGCTGCTGCCAAGTGATCGGCAACCGAAGTATGGGGTTACTGACTGGTTGGTCGAGGATCTGGTTGATAACGGAGAGCCACTGATACAGGACTTGTATGCAACTAGCGGCTTGACTACGGCTGGTGAAATTTATCTGGTGCCTGCACATGGTCGTGATCCAGGAGAGTACGTCTCCAAGTTGGGACGTGTCTGGATGCCCAAAATCCGTGCGCAGATGCAAGCCGAATCCTGGTCGATGCGGTTGAATCGCTTGGTCAATACCCTTGAGGAGCGTATTCGCCCGCATGCGATCTTGATTGATTCACGCGCAGGCATTGATGAGGTCGCAGCAGCCTGCGTGACAGATCTCGGTGCGCACACTATTTTCATGTTCGCCATACAGGGGCAACAAACCTGGACAGGCTATCGAGCACTGCTCTCCCATTGGCAGCAACGAGGCGTGATTACGGATATTCGTGGTCGCCTACAGTTGGTTGCCGGATTGGTTCCGGACGATGAACGAAGGTTGGATTATCTGGCAATTTTGCGTGCCGATGCCTACGCCCTGTTTGCAGACACCTATGATGAAGTTGAGCCGGGAGCCATTAGCGACTGGAACTTCGAAGAAGACGACGACAATGCACCTCACTCACCGTTGCAAATTCGTTGGAATCGGGGCTGGTATGGCCTGCTGAGCCTGCAACATCGTATGGTGCAGGTCGATTACAGTGAAGTTCATTCTGTATACGGAGAGTTAATTGAGTTTCTGAATCGCTCACTCACGCAGGGGCAATTGGCATGATGAACCCACAAGCCATTCGGCAGGCCATCATTGCCGCACCTTTCGAGCTTGATAACAAGGGTGAAATTCCGCGCCCCGGAACCCTCTACATTCCACCAGCCCACCGTAAGGCACTATCCCGCGAGTCTGTTCTAGTGGTCGGCGCTCGAGGGGTGGGCAAGTCGTTCTGGACTGCTGCATTGAGTGATGATGATTTGCGTAAGCAGATCGGAGGATCAGTCGAGGAATTGGCCAAAACGCTTATTCATGTTGGACATGCAGCACGACCGAGCAGGCAGCTCTATCCGGATAAAGAAACATTCAAGGATTTGCTAGATAAGGGACATGATCCCTACCTTGTTTGGCGGGCAGTGGTGATTCGCTGGTTGTCGTCAATCGTTGACGAAGTCGTTACCCAAGCCTCCTGGACGGACTCTGTACAATGGGTCTTAGCAAACCCGGAGGAGTTTGCGCGGATTGCTGAGGCTGCAAATGAGAAGCTAGTTGAGCGCAATCAGTTGGGCATGATCGTCTTTGATGCGCTTGATCGCACAAGTGATGATTGGGATACTATGAACCGCATCGTGCGGGATCTTTTGCGGGTTGCGTTGTGGCTGAGAGATTTTCCGAACTTGCGTGCCAAGGTTTTTCTCCGCCCGGATCAGATGGAACGTACCGTGACATCATTTGTGGATGCCTCCAAAATACTGGCAACTCGTGCAGACTTGACTTGGGAACTCCAGGACTTGCATGCCATGATGTGGCAGCGTCTGATCAATGCGCCCGGCGGACATGGTGACTGCCTGCGTTCAGTGGCGACTTCAGTTCTGCCAGCTAGTGAAAAACTGCTCTCTGCGGGCAAAACTTGGATTTTGCCTCGAGCCTTATATTCGGAAGCACCTTATCAACGCAGGTTGTTCGAAGCACTGGCAGGGGACAAGATGGGCAAGGATGCACGGCGAGGCGTTCCCTATGTGTGGAGCGTTAGTCACCTTGCCGACGGCCATGGCTGGACTTCGCCACGTTCTTTTCTTGCCGCTATCAGTGCAGCCGCCGAAGACAGCGAACGATACTCCGACGAATACCCCTTTGCACTCCATTATGAAAGCATCAAGCGAGGTATTCAGAAAGCATCGCAGATTCGTGTTGAGCAGGTCGCTGAGGATGACCCCTGGGTTCCGGAAGTGATGTCCCCACTTGAGGGCACAAATGTTCCTTGCGAATACGATGGAATTAAGGCTGCTTGGGAAGACACATTCCGTGAGGGGCCGGGAAGCATTTCAACGACGCACCTACCACCGCAGCATGCCGGGAGTTGGGATGGTGTGCGCAAGGACCTAGAGCGACTTGGGATTCTAGTGAATCGCAAGGACGGCCGTATCGATATGCCCGATCTGTATCGTGTCGGTTTCGGTCTGGGCCGCAAGGGCGGCGTGAAACCCAGGAGCTGAGGCTTATAAGCATCCAGCGTTTTCAGAATAGGAAACAGACTACGGTTCAAACCAAACGCTTTACGTAATTCAAAGCAGTGCCTCGCGTAGCCGAAATCGTGGTCTGTCCCCAATTTGCCCCGGGGGCGCTGCCCCGGTCGGCAACCGGCCATACTGCGGACGCTCAAGGGAGATTAGTCAGATGTCCGCAAGGGCCGATGACCTCCCTGAGCCCAAAGCGAGACAGCCGACCGGACCACGATGCCTAACCCGCCATTGGCGTCCGGCGAGACTCTTCCACCGTCATCTCCTCGATGACCGCGCGCTGCGATCCAGCCAGCCTGCGATCCGGACGACGCGGATCGTGCCTCCGCAGCGCCCGGGTTCGCCATCTTCCAAGGGTAGAACGAGCTTCCAGGCCTGCTCAGTTGTGACACAGTCGGCCGCCACAGGGCCGCGGTGTTGTGCCAGAGTTGAACGCCACCGGGTGGCAGCGCGCCAGGGCGCTGGGCGGAGAACTCGCCCCGGGCCTGCATGTGCCCGTCGCCCCGGCTTGGCATATCGCTTGCATGGGGCGTGCGCATGAGTACGACGACCGAAACGAATCCCACCGCGTCCGTGTCCGCCGCAGCCGCGCAGCCGGCGAACTGGACCTGCCCGTTCTGCAGCCTGTTGTGCGACGGCTTTGCCGTGCGTGCAGGGGCTGCGCTGGAACTGATCGGCAGCGACTGCCCGCGTGCGCGCGCAGGGCTCGCTGCCTTCGATGGCCTGGGGCGTGTCACGCCCTGGGTGGATGGGGCGGGTGCGAGCCTCGATGCCGCGCTCGATGCCGCCGCCGACCGGCTGGCTGCCGCGCGCCTGCCGCTGTTCGGCGGGCTGGCCACCGACGTGCAGGGCATGCGCGCGCTGTACCGCCTGGCCAACGTCGGCGGGGCGATCCTCGACCACGCCCATGGCGAGGCGATGATGCCCGCGCTGCGCATGCTGCAGGACCGCGGGCAGATGTTCACCACGCTCGCCGAGATCCGTAACCGCGCGGACCTGATCGTCTGCGTCGGCACCGATGCGGTGTCGAGCCATCCCGAGTTCTTCCGCCGCTGCGCGCCGGCGGATGGGCGCGGCGAGGGCGGCCGGGTGGTGTTTCTCGCCGCCGGCGAGGGAACGCCCACCGCGGCCGACATCCCGTGGGCGAGCGCGGTTGAGGCGGTGCGCCCGGCGGGCGACCTCTTCGATGCGGTGGCGATGCTGGCGGCGCTGGTCGATGGCCGCCGGGTGGCCGCCGCCGCTTCCTCCGAACTCTCCGCGCTCGCCGACGCCATGCGCAGCGCCCGCTATTGCGTGATCGTCTGGGAGCCCGGCCGCCTGCCGCAGCACGGCGCGCTGGTCGGCGAAGCCCTGCTGCGCCTGCTGATGAACCTGAACCGCAAGACCCGCGCCGGCGCCTTCACCCTCGGCGGCAACGACGGCGCGCAGACCGCCAACGGCGCGATGAGCTGGCTCTCCGGCTTGCCGCTGCGCTCGCGCGTGGGGCCGCAGGGCGTGGATCACGACCCGCTGCAGTACGCCAGCGCGCGCCTGCTGGACGAGCGCGCGGTCGACTTGCTGCTGTGGGTGGCGAGCTTCACGCCCGGACTGCCGCCGCCGGAAACCGCGCTGCCGCGCATCGTGCTCGGCCACCCGGGGCTCGCGGCGGGCTGCGCGCAGGCGGGCACCGTGTTCATCCCGGTGGCGACGCCGGGCATCAACGCCGACGGCCATCTGCTGCGCGCCGACAGCGTGGTGTCGCTGCCGCTGCACGCGCTGCGAGACGACGGCCTGCCGACCGTGGCCGAGGTGGCGCGCGCGCTGGTCGCGCGCCTGACGAGCGGGGCGGCGGCAAAGGAGGGCGCGCAATGACGACGATCCGGCTCAAGGGCGGGCGCATCGTTGACCCCGCCAACGGCGTCGACGGCGAGATCCGCGACCTCGGCATCCGCGACGGCCGCATCGTCGCGCTGCACCCCGGGGACACCGTCGACACCGAATACGACCTCGCCGGCTGCGTGGTGATGGCGGGCGGCATCGACCTCCACACCCACATCGGCGGCGGCAAGGTGAACCTGGCGCGCATGATGCTGCCCGAGGACCACCGCCTGAACCGCCCGCGCGACTCGCTGCTGGAACTCGCCTCCAACGGCTGCTGCACCCCGGGCACGCTCGAGACCGGCTACCGCTACGCCCAGATGGGCTACACCGCCGCCTTCGAGCCGGCGATGCTCGCCGCCAACGCGCGCCAGGCGCACATGGAGATGGGCGACACGCCGATCCTCGACCACGGCGCCTACGTGATGCTGGGCAACGAGGAGCTGTTCCTCGAGATGCTGGCGCGCGGCGAGGACCCGCAGCGCATCCGCGACTACGTCGGCTGGGCGATCGGCGCCAGCAAGGCGATGGGCGTCAAGGTGGTGAACCCGGGCGGCATCTCGGCCTTCAAGTTCAACCAACGCAAGCTCGACGTCGACGAGGACCACGTGCATTGGCGGGTGACGCCGCGCCAGGTGGTGCATAGCCTGGCGCGCGCGCTGTCCGAGCTCGGCGTGCCGCACCCGCTGCACATCCACGCCAGCAACCTCGGCGTGGCGGGCAACATCGACTCCACGCTTGCCACCATCGACGCCCTCGAGGGCTTGCCCGGGCACCTCACGCATATCCAGTTCCACAGCTACGGCCGGGAAGGGCCGAAGAAGTTTTCCTCGGCGGCGCGGCAGCTGGTCGAGCGCGTCAATGCGGCGCCCAACGTCAGCATCGACGTCGGCCAGATCATTTTCGGCCAGACGGTCACCGCTTCGGGCGACACCATGCGCCAGTTTGCCAACGCCGACCTCGGCAACCCGCGCAAGTACGTCGGCGGCGACATCGAGTGCGACGCCGGCTGCGGCGTGGTGCCTTTCCGCTACCGCGAGCAGAGCTATGTGAATGCGCTGCAGTGGGCGATCGGGCTGGAGATCTTCCTGCTGATGGACGACCCGTGGCGGGTGGTGCTGACCACCGACCACCCCAACGGCGGCCCCTTCACCAGCTACCCGCACCTGATCAAGCTGCTGATGGACAAGAGTTTCCGCGACGAGCAGCTCGCCCGCCTGCACCCGGACGTGGCGGCGATGGCGGACCTGCGCGAGATCCGCCGCGAACTCTCGCTGTACGAGATCGCGATCATGACCCGCGCCGCGCCGGCGCGCCTGCTCGGGCTCACCGACCGCGGCCAGCTCGGCGTCGGCGCTGCCGCCGACATCGCGGTGTATCGCGAGGAGGCCGACCGCGAGGCGATGTTCGCCACCCCGGAATACGTGTTCAAGGACGGCCGCCTGGTGGCGCGCAAGGGCCGCATCGAGGCGGTGCCGGTGGGCGGCACGCACTTCGTCGAGGCCGACTACGACCCGGCGATCGAGAAGACGGTCGAGGCCTGGGCGGACCGCCACGCCAGCATCAGCTACCGCCACATGAAGATCGGCACCGACGAGCTGTGCTCGTGCAGCAACGGCGGCGCGCTGCTGGCGTGCAAGGTGCACGGACGCGGGAGGGCGCTGTGAGCAACCCGCCGCAGGAGACGACAAGCGCGATGAACACGGCGCCAAAAAGCGCGACGCTCAACGGCGTGACGATCGACGACACCTTCGCCGAGGCCTTCCCGATGAAGGCCACGCGGGTGCTGATCACCGCCCACAACGAGACCTGGGCGCGTCATGCGGCCGTGTCCATGACCGGCTTCGCCACCTCGGTGATCGCCTGCGGCTGCGAGGCCGGCATCGAGCGCATGCTGGGCGCGGACGAGACGCCCGACGGTCGGCCGGGCGCATCGGTGCTGCTGTTCTCGATGTCGGGCAAGGAGCTCGCCAAGCAGCTCGAGCGCCGCGTCGGCCAGTGCGTGCTGACCTGCCCGACCACCGCGATCTACGCCGGGCTCGATGAAGGCGAGGCGGTCGCGCTCGGCAAGAACCTGCGCTTCTTCGGCGACGGCTGGCAGATCTCCAAGATGATCGACGGCAAGCGCTACTGGCGGGTGCCGGTGATGGATGGCGAGTTCGTTGCCGAGGAGACCACCGCGTTGGTGAAGGCGGTGGGCGGCGGCAACCTGCTGCTGCTGGCGCGCGACACCGACGCGGCGCTGGCAGGGGCCGAGGCCGCGGTCGAGGCGATGCGTGCGGTGCCGGGCGTGATCATGCCCTTCCCGGGTGGGGTGGTGCGTTCCGGCTCCAAGGTCGGCAGCAAGTACGCCTCGTTGCCGGCCTCGACCAACGACGCCTTCTGTCCCGCGCTGACGCCGCTGGTCCGGGCGAGCGAGCTCGACGCCGACACCCGTAGCGTGATGGAGATCGTCATCGACGGCCTCACCGAGGCCGACGTGTCGGCCGCCATGCGCGCCGGCATCGCCGCCATCGCCGACCGCGGCGCGGCGGCCGGGGTCACGCGGATTTCCGCCGGCAACTACGGCGGCAAGCTCGGGCCTTTCCACTTTCATCTGCATACGCTGCTCGGCGGGGAGGGCGCGGCATGAGCGCGACACAAGGCTGGAGCCTGCGCCTGAAGGCGCAGCCGGACTTTCGCGTCGACTTCGGCGGCGTGCTTCCGGCACGGCTGGCGGCGATGACGGCCGACGAGGTGGCGCGCGTCGAGATCCGCCATGGCAACGAGAGGCTGGCGCTGGGCGAGCTGTTCGACGTCGCGGCGCTAGGCGGCGCGGCGGGTGAGGCGGGCGCCGGTGCCCGTTCGGCAGCCATCCCGGCGGCCGCCGCAGAAGGGCGTGTCGAGCCGGGCCCGGAACTGCACCTGGAGGGCGACCTCTCGCGCTTCGACGCCATCGGCCAGGGCCTGGACGGCGGCGTGCTACAGATTGACGGCGCGGTGGGCGACCGCCTGGGCCTGTCCATGCGCGGCGGGGAGCTCCGCGTCGCGGGCAGCGCCGGCCAGCTCGCCGGCTGCGAGATGGCGGGCGGCCTGATCGAGGTCGCGGGCGATGTCGGCGACTTCGCTGCAGGTGCCATGCCGGGCAGCATGGACGGCATGCGCGGCGGCACGCTGATCGTGCGCGGCAATGCCGGCGCGCGCTGCGGCGACCGCATGCGGCGCGGCACCGTGGTGCTGTACGGCGACGCCGGCGACTTCCTGGCCTCGCGCATGGTTGCCGGCACGATCGCGGTCGCCGGCCGGGTTGGGGGGCACTGCGGCTACGGCATGCGCCGCGGCACCCTGGTGTTCGCCGGGCCGCAGCCCCCGGCGCCGCCGACCTTCGTCGCGACGCGTCAAGATATCGTCGTGTTCTGGACATTGCTGCGGCGCAGCCTGGCCTATCATGGCGGCCCCTTCGCCGCCTTGCCTGCACGTGCGCCGCACCGTCTGGTCGGCGACCTGGCGGTCGATGGCAAGGGCGAATGGCTGCTGCCGACGTGACGCCGCCCGGCCTCGTCGAATCCGTCGCGCACACCACAGCCGATGCCGGGGGTACAAGCCCGGCATCGGCCGCTTTCGATCCGACTTCATTGACCCAAGAGGAAGCATGCGAATGAGCAAGTTCTACACCTTCCACGCTGGCGAAGCCACCGTGCTGGCTGCCGAAGGCCAGTTCACCGATGCCATGCCCGAGATCCTGATCGGCCGCACCGATGGCCCGGTGGGCCAGGCCTTTGCCAACATGATGGCGCAGAGCAAGGGCCACACCGCGATGTTCGCGATCCGCGCCTGCAACCAGATGGTGCGTCCGGCCACGATCACGGTGCCCAAGGTGACGCTCAAGGATTCCGCCAACATCGACCTCTTTGGTGGCGTGGTGCAGGCGGCCACCGCCGATGCGGTGATCGACTGCGTGATCGAGGGCATCATCCCGCGTGAAGTGGCGAACGAGCTGTGCATCATCAGCCTGGTGTGGATCGACCCGCGCTGTGCCAAGGACCCGAACTTGGACAAAAAGGACATGTACCGCACCAACTACGAGGCGACCAAGCTGGCGATCCAGCGCGCGCTCAACGACGAGCCGAGCATTGAAGAACTGATCGCCAACCGCCACACGATCAAGCACGACATGGACGACTGGAGCTGAACCGTTCGCCATGACCTGCTTCGCCCTGCTCGACGACTGCCACGCCACCGCCGCTGCGCCCACCAGCCGGCTCTTCACCGGCTTCGTGCGCGAGCATCGCTGCGACGACCCCGCCACGCTCGATGCGGTGTGGGCGGCGGCCGACCGCGACCTGCGCGCCGGCCTGCATGCGGTGGTGCTGGCCGACTACGAGTGGGGCGCACGCCTGCTGCATGCCGGGCATGAGCGTCTCGCGCCCGAGCACGGCGGCAGCCTGCGGGTGCTGATGTTCGAACAGATGGCGCTGCTCGCTGCTGACGCGGTCGAGGCCTGGCTCATCGCGCGCGAACGCGCGGACACCGGCGGCGAGCAGGGCGGTGATGGCCGCAGCCCGGCTCCGGCGGGGGCGCTCGACATCTGCCCGACGGTGGATCACGACGCCTTCTGCGAAGCGATCGCCCGCATCCACGCCGCGATCGGCGAGGGCGAGACCTACCAGGTCAACTACACCTACCGGCTGGACTTCCGCAGCTTCGGGTCGCCGCTGAGCCTCTACCGCCGCCTGCGTGCGCGCCAGCCGGTGGCTTTTGGCGCCTTGATCGCGCTGCCGCCAGGCACGACCGGGCTGGACTGGGTGCTGTCGTGCTCGCCCGAACTCTTCCTGCGCAACCGCGGCGGGCGCCTGATGGCCAAGCCGATGAAGGGTACCGCGCCGCGCGCGCGCGAGGCCGAGGGCGACAGCGAGATCGCGCGGCTCCTCGCCGGCGACACCAAGAACCGCGCCGAGAACCTGATGATCGTCGACCTGCTGCGCAACGATCTCGGCCGCATCGCCCGCACCGGCAGCGTGCGGGTGCCGGCGCTGTTCTCGGTCGAGGCCTACCCGACCGTGTTCCAGATGACCTCGACGATCGAGGCCGAGCTGCCCGACGACACCGGCTTTGCAGACCTGCTGCGCGCGCTCTTTCCCTGCGGCTCGATCACCGGCGCGCCCAAGCATCGCACCATGCAGCTGATCGCCGAGCTCGAGAACACGCCGCGCGGCCTGTATACCGGCAGCATTGGCTGGATCGCGCCGCCGGCGAGGCCGGAGCAGGCCTGCGGCGACTTCTGCCTGTCGGTCACCATCCGCACCCTGACCCTGCAGCAACGTGCTGACGGGGCCGGTTGCGACGGCCGCATGGGGGTGGGCGCGGGCATCGTCATCGACAGCCGGGCGGAAGAGGAATTCGAGGAGTGCGCGCTCAAGGCGCGCTTCCTGACCGGGCTCGACCCCGGCTTCAGCCTGTTCGAGACGATGTACGCGACGCGCGAGGACGGCGTCCGTCAGGTCGAGCGCCATCTGGCGCGGCTGGCGGCGAGCGCCGCAGCGCTGCACTTTGCCTTTCCGCGCGCGGCTATCGTCGCCGCGCTGCGCCAGCAGGTCGCGGGCCTGGCGCCCGGCCAGCCCAGCCGCATGCGGCTGGCCTTGCACAAGGACGGGCGCTTCGAGATCGTGGTGGCGCCGCTCGAGCCGCTGCCGCCCGGGCCGGTCGAGCTGCTGCTCGCGCCGGCGCCGATCGAGGACCCGCACGGCCTTTTCGCGCACAAGACCACGCTGCGCGGCCGCTACGACGCCGGCATCCGCGCGGCACAGGCGCGGGGCGCCTTCGACACCGTGTTCCTCGATGCCGACGGCTGGCTCACCGAAGGTGGGCGCAGCAACGTCTTCCTGCACATCGACGGCGAATGGCTGACGCCGCCGGTCGGCCGTGGCGTGCTGCCCGGCACGATGCGCGCCGCGCTGCTGGACGACCCGGAGTGGGCGGCGCGCGAGCAGGCCCTGCGCGTGGAGGACCTGCTGCGCGCCGAGCGCATCGTGCTGACCAACGCGCTGCGCGGCGTGCTCGAGGCGCGGCTGGCGTCGGGCGAGGCGGAGCGCGTCCGCCGTCCGGCAAGCGCAGCGGCACGTGCCGACCGTGGCTGACACGCTCGCGTCCTTCGATCTCGCGCTGTTCGATCTGGATTTCACGCTGATCCCCTTCGACAGCGGGCTGCGCTGGGCGCGCTTCATGGTCGGGGAGGGGGTGCTTGCGCCCGGCACCGATGAGGCCTATCTCGAGGTCTGCCATGGCTATGTCGCTGGCCGCACGCCGATCGAGGTGCTGCACCGCTTCGCCGCGCAGCACCTGCTCGCCATTGCGCCCGACGAGTTGCCCGGCTTGCAGGCCCGCTTCGAGGCGGCGATCCGCGCCGAACTGCCCGGCGCCAGCCGCGAGCTGGTTGCGCGCCACCAGCAGGCCGGTCACCTGTGCTGCATCGTGACCACCACCAACGAGATCGTTGCCCGCCCTTTCGCGCGCGCCTTCGGCATCGGGCACCTGCTCGCCAGCCAGCCGGTGCGCGTCGACGGCCGCTACACGGGCGACTACCTCGGCCCGCTGTGTCACGGCGCGGCGAAGGTGGCGCGCGTGGAGGCGTGGCTGCGGGCGCAGGCCGCGGAAATTGCCGGCGTGCCCGATGGCCAGGCGCCCGCTGCGGCCGCCGGTTTCCGCCAGCGCGTGTTCTACTCCGACGCCCGCAGCGATCTGCCGCTGCTCGAATGGGTGGACGACCCGATCGCGGTACGCCCCGACCCCGGTCTGCGCGCCCACGCCGAGGCGCGCGGCTGGAGGATCATCGAGCGGCTGGACTAGGGGCTTCAGGCCGGGACGTCATTCAGGCTGGCACCGCACGATCTTCATATTTCCTTCACAATGGCGCTTCTATAATTCAAGACTTCTAAAAATATCATCCTGTTGTGGAGTGCGACATGAGAGTGGGTATCAACGGCATGGGGCGCATCGGGCGGTTGGCCTTGCGCGCGGCGATGGGTGCGGCGGAGCGGCAGGCGGACGATCCGCGCGCCGGCAACCGGCTGGAAGTGGTGCACCTCAACGAACTGAAGGGCGGCGCGGCGGCGACGGCCCACCTGCTGGCCTTCGACAGCGTGCAGGGCAAGTGGCGCGCCGACATCCGTGCCGAAGGCGAGGATGTGATCCGCATCGACGAGCGCTCGCTGTCCTTCTCCTCGCACGCCACGGCGGCCGAGATCCCCTGGGGCGAACTGGGTGTGGACGTGGTGCTGGAATGCACCGGCAAGTTCCTGAGCCCCGAGACCCTGCAGGGCCACCTCGACCGCGGCGCCAAGCGCGTGATCGTGGCCGCGCCGGTGAAGACCGGTGGCGTGTTGAACATCGTCGTCGGCATCAACCATGAGGCCTATGATCCGGCGCGCGACCGTATCGTCACAGCGGCATCTTGCACGACGAACTGCCTGGCGCCGGTGGTCAAGGTGGTGCACGAGAATCTGGGCATCCGCCACGGCCAGATCACCACCATCCACGACCCGACCAACACCAACCTGGTGGTCGATGCGCCGCACAAGGACCTGCGCCGCGCGCGCAGCGCGCTGATGAGTCTGGCGCCCACCACCACTGGCAGCGCCACCGCGATCGCGCTGATCTACCCGGAACTCAAGGGCAAGCTCAACGGCCACGCGGTGCGCGCACCGGTGTTGAACGCCTCGCTGACCGACTGCGTGTTCGAGTTGCAGCGCGCGACCACGGCGGAGGAGGTCAACGCCTTGTTCAAGGCCGAGTCGGAGGGCGAGCTGGCTGGCATCCTCGGCTATGAGGAGCGCCCGCTGGTCAGCGTCGATTACGCCCGCGACACGCGCAGTTCGATCGTCGATGCGCTGTCGACGATGGTCACCGACGGCACGATGTTGAAGGTGTACGCCTGGTACGACAACGAGATGGGCTACGCCTGCCGCATGGTCGACCTGGCCTGCCACATGGAAAGCGTCGGCATTTGATGATGAACGCAGCACCCCGCCCGCCCTCGATGCCCCCCGCGCCCGCAGCGCCCCCCAAACCCGCGGCGCCCGCCGCCGGTGTGGGGCACGCCGCGCGCAACTACGCCATCGTCACCGCCGCCTACTGGGGCTTCACGCTCACCGACGGCGCGCTGCGCATGCTGGTGCTGCTGCATTTCTATCGCCTGGGTTATTCGCCGTTCACGCTCGCCTTCCTGTTCCTGCTCTACGAGGCGGCGGGCGTGCTGGCCAACCTTGTCGGTGGCTGGCTGGCGACGCACTTCGGTATCGCGCGCATGCTGGCGGTCGGCCTGGTGACGCAGATCGTGGGCTTCGTGCTGCTGTCGTTGCTCGACCCGGCTTGGACGGCGGCGATGGCCGTGGCCTGGGTGGTGGTGGCGCAGGGCATCTGCGGCGTGGCCAAGGACCTGACCAAGACGGCCAGCAAGTCGGCGATCAAGCTCACGCAGGCCGAGGCGAAGGCCGAGTCCCAAGGTGGAAGTCAGGGCCAGCTCTTCAAGTGGGTGGCGTGGTTCACCGGCAGCAAGAACGCGATGAAGGGCATCGGCTTCTTTCTCGGCGGCGTGCTGCTCGAGACGCTGGGTTTCCGCGGTGCGCTGTGGGCGATGGCGGGGCTGCTGGCGCTGGTGCTGATCGGGGTGGCGACATCGCTGCCGGCGATGATGGGCCGGAAGAAGGCCTCGCGCTCGGTGCGCGAGCTCTTTGCCAAGAACCCCGGCATCAACGCGCTGGCGGCGGCGCGGGTGGTGCTGTTCGGCGCGCGCGACGTGTGGTTCGTGGTCGGTGTGCCGGTGTTCCTGTATTCGGCCGGCTGGACTTTCACCATGGTCGGCAGCTTCCTCGCCGCGTGGACCATCGGCTATGGGCTGGTGCAGGCGGCCGCGCCGCACATCGTGCGTCGCAGCGCCGACGGCCTCAGCCGCGAGGTGCCGGCCGCACGCCTGTGGTCGGCGCTGCTGGCGGTGATTCCCGCCGCGCTGGCAATGGCGGTGTGGCTGCAGGTGCCGAATCTCGAGTGGGTGGTGGTCGGCGGGCTGGGCCTGTTCGGCTTCGCCTTCGCGGTCAATTCCTCGGTGCATTCCTACCTGGTGCTGGCCTATGCAGGCTCGGAGAAGGCGGCCGAGGATGTCGGCTTCTACTATGCCGCCAACGCGCTCGGGCGCTTCATCGGCACGCTGCTGTCGGGCCTGCTGTACCAATGGGGCGGGCTGCTGTATGCGCTGATCGGCTCGGCGCTGATGTTGTTGTTGTGCTGGCTGGCGACGCTGGCCTTGCCGCTGGTGCGTCAGGATGCCGCCCGGGGGGCGCCCTGAGCGGCGCCCTGAGCCGCCGGCCTGGAGAACGATCATGGAAAAGAACACTGCACTGCCCATCTTCGAGGCGTTGTCCTCGGGGATCCGCCTCGATGTCTTCCGCCTGCTGGTGCGCGTCGGCCCCGCAGGCATGGTGGCCGGCGAATTGTCGGCCGCGCTCGACGTCCCGCCGACCAACCTGTCCTTCCACCTCAAGACGCTGACCCACGCCGGCCTGGTGTCGGCGGAACAGGAAGGCCGCTACCAGCGCTACCGCGCCAACATGGCGCTGATGCGCGAACTGATTGCCTACCTCACCGAAGAGTGCTGCGCCGGCATGCCCGAGCTGTGTGGTGTCGACGCTTGTGGCTCCGGGCTGAACTGCTGAACTGAAGTTGGAGGCTTGAGATGGGGTTGTTCGAACGCTACCTGACGATCTGGGTCGGGCTGGGGATCCTCGCCGGCGTGGGGCTGGGGCTGCTCGCGCCGGGGGCTTTCCAGGCCATCGCCGGCCTCGAGTTCGCCCAGGTCAACCTGGTCGTCGCCGTGTTCATCTGGGTGATGATCTACCCGATGATGATCCAGATCGACTGGCACGCCGTGCGGGACGTGGGCAAGAAACCCCAGGGCCTGATCCTCACCCTGATGGTGAACTGGCTGATCAAGCCCTTCACGATGGCGGCGCTGGGCGTGCTGTTCTTCCACCACGTGTTCGCGCCCTGGGTCGATCCGGCTTCGGCCAGCGAGTACATCGCCGGCATGATCCTGCTCGGCGTGGCGCCATGCACCGCGATGGTCTTCGTGTGGAGCCAGCTGGTGAAGGGTGACCCCAACTACACCCTGGTGCAGGTGTCGGTGAACGACATCATCATGATCTTCGCCTTCGCGCCGATCGCCGCCTTCCTGCTCGGCGTGACCAACATCACCGTGCCGTGGGAGACGCTGCTGCTGTCGACCATGCTCTACGTGGTGCTGCCACTCGCGGCCGGCATGGCGACGCGGCATGCGTTGCAGCAGCGCTCGCCCACCGCGGTGGCGGCGTTCGTCGGCCGCCTCAAGCCCTGGTCCATCGTCGGCCTGATTGCCACCGTGGTGCTGCTGTTCGGCTTCCAGGCCAATACCATCATCGACAAACCCCTGGTGATCGCGATGATCGCGGTGCCGCTGCTGGTGCAGACCTACGGCATCTTCCTCATCGCCTATGTCGCCGCCAGGGCGATGAAGCTGCCGCACAATGTCGCCGGCCCGGCCTGCCTGATCGGCACCTCGAACTTCTTCGAGCTGGCGGTGGCGGTGGCGATCTCGCTGTTCGGGCTCAACTCGGGCGCGGCACTCGCAACCGTGGTCGGCGTGCTGGTCGAGGTGCCGGTGATGCTGTCGCTGGTGGCCATCGTCAACCGCACGAAGCACTGGTTTGCCCCTGCCGTCATCCCCGCGCGGCAGTGCGTCATGAAAGAGGAAGCACGCTGATGCGCGACATCGCGGGCTGCCTGGTCGATCGCTACAGCGAGCGCAAGGAGCGCGCGGCCGAGCTGTCGGCGCGGGTGAATCAGGCGGCAATCTGACGAGCGTGGGCGCACAATAAGGACTTCCTTGCGGGAGGGCGTACATGGACTCGGTGCTTTCCTGGGTGCTGCCCGTGCTCCACGGCGGCGTGGGCAACCTCGCCGCCTATCTTGCTGCCCATGTGCTGCTGTGCCTGCTGCCGGCCTTCTTCATTGCCGGTGCGATGTCGGCGCTGATTCCCAAGGAGACCATCACCCGCTTCCTCGGTCGCAACTCGAGCAAGGCGGTGTCGTATCCCGCTGCCGCTGCCGCCGGGTCCTTGCTGGCGGTGTGTTCGTGCACCATCGTTCCGCTCTTTGCCGGCATCTACAAGAAAGGCGCCGGCCTCGGCCCGGCGATCACCTTCCTGTTCTTCGCCCCGGCGGCCAACATCCTGGCGCTGGTCTACACCGGCGGCATCATCGGGCCTGACCTGGCCATCGCGCGCTTCCTGCTGTCGCTCACCTTCGGCATCGGCATCGGCCTGATCATGGCGCTGCTGTTCCGCGCGGACGACGTCGCGCACGACCTCGCCACCGACAGCGCCTTCGGCGCGCAGGGCGCGGGCATGGGGCGGATGGCGCTGGTCTTCCTGTTCGTGTGGGTGGCCTTGCTGCTCGCGGGCACGCTCAAGCTCGACGTGCTGACCGGGACGTATGTGAGCCTCCAACTGCCGCTCGCCGACGCCCAGGGCTGGCAGGCCGCGCTCGACCGCCTGGTGCCCTACGACGCGGCGAAGGGCGAGGAGGGTGTGTCGGTGCAGGGCGTGGTGCTGATCGCGCTGCTGGCGGCGATCGGCGTTGCGGCCTGGCGCGGGCTCGAGAACATCGCCGGCGGTGCCAACGCATGGACCTGGACGAGCCTGGCGCTGATCGCGGCGACGCTGCTGGCGGCGGCGCTTTCGGTGCAGCCGGTGGAAGGCGGGCTGCGCGTGGGCCTGACCGGCAAGTTCTTCGCCGTGGCCGCCGCGCTCGCGGTGTTGCATTTCATCGTGCGCCACCGCCTGAGCGAGGACGAACTGCGCGACTGGCTGTGGGAGTCGTGGCGCTTCGTGAAGCAGATCTTCCCGCTGCTGGTGGTGGGCGTGTTCATCGTCGGCATGATCCGCGTGCTGATCCGCCCGGAATGGATCGAGATGCTCGCCGGCACCAACTCGCTTACCGGCAACCTGGCGGGGGTCGCCTTCGGCGTGTTCATGTACTTCCCGACCCTGGTCGAGGTGCCGATTGCCAAGATGTTCCTCGAACTCGGCATGCACCGCGGCCCGCTGCTCGCCTACCTGATGTCCGACCCCGAGCTGTCGCTGCAGAGCGTCCTGATCATCGCGGCGATCATCGGCCGCACAAAGACCTTCACCTATGTCGGCCTGGTCGCGCTCTTCAGCGCGGCTGCCGGTTTGATCTACGGTGCCTGGATCGATGGCGCCGCGCTGCTCCTGCTCGCGCTCTACCTCGCGGGCTTCATCGTGGTTCTGGCGGCGCTGCTGTCGATTGCCAGCCGCCGCAGCACCGCGTCCTCACTCAAGGGAGTCTGATCATGCTCAGCATCAAGGTCCTCGGCCCGGGCTGCGCCAACTGCCGCAAGCTGGAAGAAATCGTGCACGAGGCGGTGGCCGCCACCGGGGTGGAGGCGCAGGTGGTCAAGGTGACCGACGTGGGCCAGATCGTCGCCTATGACGTGCTCAAGACGCCCGGCCTGGTGATCAACGACAAGCTGGTGTCGTCGGGGCGGATTCCGACCGCCGCGACGATTGCGGAGTGGATCCGGGCGGCTTGATGCCTGCCGAGGACAACCCACCGGCAACGGCCCACCCCAAGCCAGATCTGCGACGAAACCGCGTCCCCCATGCTCGCCATCCTCGCCATCACCGGCCCGATCTTCATCCTCATTGCCGTCGGCTTCGCTGCGGTGCGGCTGCGCGTGCTGGTGCCGACCGACATGCGTGCGCTTGGCGTCTTCGTGATCAATTTTGCGCTGCCCGCGCTGTTGTTTGGGGCAGTGTCGTCGGGGGCGCTCGCCGAGACCGTCCGCCTCGACCTGCTGCTGCCCTATGCGCTCGGCTCGCTGGTGGTGGCAGGCGGCGTGGTGGCGCTGGCGATGACGGCGCTGCGGCGCAAGCTGCAGATGGCGGCGGTGCTGGCGCTGGGCATGTCGGTGTCGAACAGCGCCTTCATCGGTTTTCCGATCGCCCGGCAACTGTCGCCCGACACTGCGAGCGCGGCGCTGGCGGTGTATGCGCTGGTCGAGGCGCTGATCATGTTCCCGCTGCTGCTGGCGCTGGCCGAGCTCGGGGGTGGGGGCGGTGGGCGCTGGCCGGTGGTACTCAGGGGGATCGTGTTGAGCCTGGCGCGAAACCCGATGATCCTCGCCATCCTCGCCGGCCTTGCGTGTTCGGCGCTGGGCTTGGCGCTGCCGGTGCCCTTTGCGCGCGCGGTGGAGCTACTGGGCAGCACCGCGGCGCCGGTGGCGCTGTTCTACATCGGCGGCACCCTGGCCGGCCTCAAGGTGCGAATTGCCGCCGGCGATATCGGCCTCATCGTCGCGGGCAAGCTGCTGCTGCATCCGCTCGGCGTTTATCTCGCCTTCCTCGCTTTCCCGGCCGCGGGCGAGGCCTTGAGTACCGCGGCCGTCCTCAATGCCTGCATGCCGATGATGAGCGTGTATCCGATCCTGGCGCAGAAGTACGGCCACGAGGGGCTGTGTGCGGCGGCACTGGTGGCGACCACGGTGAGCTCCTTCTTCACCATCAGCGGCTTCCTGTGGCTGAGCGGCGCCGGGGGGTGAGGCCCCGACCTACGTCGTCATGGTGAAGATGAAGCCGGACGGCGCGGGCGGCGTATCGGGTTGACACCGAGCCTTGTCCCGCGCTGCGCGCGCCCGCAGTGGCGGCAAGCCGATGCGGTCCGAATGCGGCAGCTTGCAAATGATGCGCCCTGTGCTAGACCAGACTCATCAGGCGCGTCGTCATCGGTCATATGACGAAAGGCGCTCCCCGACCGCGGACGACGAGGTGCAACATCGATGGATGCCGCATGGGTCCGCACGAGCCGCTTTCGCGCCGCGCTTGTGGTAATGGGTGCGGTACTCGCGCTGGCCGCGTGCACGACCGTGCGGATCGAATCCACGCTCGATCCCAATGCCGTCAGGATGGAGCGGCATTGGGGCGTGCTCGCGGTGGAGCTGCCGGACGCGACTTCGTCCTATGTGGCCGAGCTGCGTTCGTTCGGGTTGTCGCGCAGTCCGTTCGGCTGGACGGCGGGGTATGCGCGCCAGAGCTGGGCGGCACTCGACGATGAGTGCCGGGTGGTGGTCTGGGTCCTCACCCGCGAGGAGCTCGACGCAGCCCGTCAGTTGGCGAGCGACAGCGCGGGACTGTGCGTCGCCTCGGCACCCTAGGGGCAAACAGGAGATCGATCCGATGTGTCCGCTTGCGAAAGGCCTTGTGTGCGTCGCTCCGCTCATCCTCTATGCATGCACCAGCGCACCAGCACCGCCGCTCTTCTTCGGCGAGCAGGTCGTGATGGGGCTCGGCATCGGCACCGGTGCGGCTACCCAGGGGGTGGACTTCACGCTGGGCTACAAGGACCAGGACGTCGCCGTCGTGCCGGTCGGAGCGGTCAGTCAGGGCAGGGGGCAGGCCATCACGGCGCGCACGCAGGATGGCGCGGGCACCACGTGGGACAAGGACGCGCTGTCGGTGTTCGGGCAGTTCGAGGGCCAGGGCGCCCACGCTGCAGACAGTGGCTCCGGCACGCGAAAGGTGGCGCTCGGGCGCTTCTTCGCGACCGGCCTCGCCGCGACGAACCTCGCCGAAGCCTACCGTGACGGATGGGCCGGCCGGCCCAAGGGCCGCAAGGCACCGGCCGATGCCTCAATTGACTCGCGCGGCCCTGCCGAACCGGCCGCGACACCCGGGCCGCAGGATGGCGACGCGAAGGACGGCAAGGCGCAGGCCGCCGACGACGACTCCGAACGGCGTGGCGCGGCGGGCTCGCCGCAATCGAACTCGGCGAGTCTGGTCTATGTGCCGCCCCTCGTCTTTGCGCAGACCAATACCCTGGGCATCGGCCTCTCGACATCGGTGGCCGAGCAGGGCGTGCAGTTCAGCCTGGGCTATTCCGGCCGCGACATCGCCTTCGTGCCGGTCATGATCCGCTCTGCGGATGGTTCGTCCGCACGACTGGGTGGCCGCCATGGCGGGGAGGGGCCCGAACCCGACTACGAGGACGACGCGCTGTCGGTCTTCGGCCAGTTCAAGGTCGACACTGCAACCGAGACAGTGCAGTTCGGGCTGCAGCGCTTCTTCACCACTGGCATGGCCGCGCGGCGGCTGACCGAGGGGGTCAAGGCGGTGGTCGCGCGCGAGCTGCAGGCGCAAGAGAACGGCGCGGCGAGCGGCACCGGCCAAGCCCAGTGAGGAGCGCTGTGCGGCGCGTGAAGCCGCACAGCGAAGGACGCGCGCCCGCTGATGAGGCGCCGCGTCGCCCGGCATGGCACGTCGCGAGGAGAAATCATGGCGAAGAAATCCCGAAACCTGTCGAAGGTCAATCGCGAGGCCGAAGGTGGCCGCGCGCGGAAGACCCTGCCCCCTGCGACGCCTCAAGTGCCGTTTGCGGAGGACATGTCATTCGCGGACGACATGCCGTTCGCGGACGATATGCCCTTCGCGGCGACCCCATCCGTCGCCGCACCTGCCGAGCGGCCGAGTGCGCTGCTCGCACCGATCGTCCGGCGCGCTGGTCGCGAAGTGAGCGGCGAGGATGTGCTCGCCCTCGCGCGGCGGCATATCGGCGAGCCCTACAAGCTGGGCGCGCGCGCGCCGATGGCCAACGCCGGCTGGAAAGGGCCGTGGGACTGTGCCGAGTTCGTATCCTGGTGCGTGTTCCAGAGTTCGGGAGTGCTATTTGGCACGCAACCGCGCAACGACCCCGTGCGTGCGGATGCCTTCACCGGGTTCTGGGCGCAGCAGGCGCGCGCCGCTGGATGCACGGTGCGCGTGGCTGAGGCCGCAGTGATTCCAGGTGCCGTCCTGCTGCGCTTTCCGCAGCCCGGGGCGGTCGGCCACATCGTGTTCTGCGATGGCAGCGGCGGCACCGTGGAAGCGCACAGCAGCAAGACCGGCGTCATTGCCCACACGATCAGCGCGCGGCGCTGGGACACCGGTGTGCTCGTCCCCGGCATTCGCTACTTCCGCACCGGCGACCCGGTTCGGGTGACTGCGCCATCGGGCTTCTTCCGCCTGACTGAGCCGATGACCAAGTCGGACATGGTCGAGAAAATCCAGCGCCGCCTGGTGAAGCTCGGTTTTGCGCCGGGGACGGCAGACGGCATCTATGGGCCGCAGACGGCGGACGCGGTCAAGCACTTTCAGGCCGCGCGCGGGCTGGTGGTGGACGGCGAGGTCGGCCCGGATACGCTCGCCGAATTGGGGCTTTCGTGATGTAGCAGCGCTTTTCTGCTGTCCTTTGGCATCGACGGGCTCTGCGCTTTCCTCAATCCTTCGTTGTCCAGATTGACGCCCGCTTCACGTCCCCGCTGGGCGAGGCGCTTCCGGAGGTGTCCCGGCTGCCCCAGGCGAACGGCCTGCCTCCTCGATCAACCACTGCTTGACCGTCGCCACCGCCGAGCGCAGCGGCGGCCTGCCGTGGTGCACCAGGTAGTAGCCCTGCGTCAGCGCCAGCGCATGCGCGAACGGTTCGACCAGCGAACCTTCGGCCAGCTCCGCTTCCACCAGGTGCGGGCTGGTCATGACCAGGCCCTGCCCTTGGCGCGCGGCCTCGATCGCCATCAGGCTCTGGTCGAAGTGGATGCGCGGGATGGCGGCGATCTGCGCCGCCGACAGCCGGCTGTAGCGATCCAGCCAGGTGGGCCAGTGCGGTTGCAGTGTCGTCACCAGCAGCGTGGCACGAACCACGTCGTCGGGCGCGCGCAACGCGAGCGGGGCGAGATAGCGCGGGTTGGCGTAGACGCGGCTCTCGTCCTGCAGCAGCAGCGTCACGTCGAGTTCGGGGGCGCGGCCGTCGAAGTAACGGATGGCGAGGTCGATGGATTCGCGCTCGAGGTCGACCACCT
Organism: Thauera sp. WH-1; assembly: GCF_047806685.1. Lineage (NCBI taxonomy): Bacteria > Pseudomonadati > Pseudomonadota > Betaproteobacteria > Rhodocyclales > Zoogloeaceae > Thauera > Thauera sp. WH-1. The sequence goes on along the minus strand of NZ_JBLQGP010000008.1, from coordinate 24,227 downwards.
GGGGCGTGGCATTGAGGTGCAGTTCGATCTCGGGATGCCGGCGCAGCAGGCCGGCCATGCGGCTGGCGAACCACTTGGTGGCAAAGCCGGGCGGCATGGACAGCACCACGGCGCTGTTGCGGCGGTCGCGGAGCCTGTGGCTGGCGTCGGCGATCTGCGCCAGCGCGGGCTGGATGCGCTTCCAGTAGCCGAGCGCGTCCTCGGTCGGCTGCACCTGGCGGACCTGGCGCACGAACAAGGCGACGCCCAGCCATTCCTCCAGCTTCTGGATCTGCTGGCCGACGGCACCGGCGGTGACGAAGAGTTCCGCCGCAGCAAGAGAAAAACTGCCGGTACGCATCGCGGCATCGAAGGCAACAAGCGCCTTCAGGGGCGGGTAAGGATTCATGGCATAGAAAATCTATTTCATGGCGCAGTATAGATCGTTTGTCGGCGACCGCCCGCGCGGACACAATCGCGCTCGTCCGAAAGCGGAAGTTCGAGCCATGTTCCACACCCTGCGCCGCCCCGATGTGCTGGTCGTCACCCTGGCTGCTGCCGGCATCCTGATGGTCACGATGGGCGTGCGGCAGTCGTTCGGCCTGTTCGTCAGCCCGCTCAACAGCGCGACCGGCATGGGCGTGGCCACCGTCAGCCTGGCGCTGGCGATCGGGCAGCTCAGCTGGGGGGCGATCCAGCCCGTCGCCGGCGCGCTGGCCGATCGCTACGGGGTGCGGGTGGTGCTGGTGGTGGGCCTGGCGGTGCTCGCAGTGGGCTGCGCGCTGACGCCCTTCGTCGACGACGGCTTCGGCCTCGCGGTGAGCCTGGGCCTGCTCGCCTCGATGGGCTCGGGGATCGGCAGCTTCTCGGTGCTGATCGGCGCCGCGGCGCAGCGCCTGCCGGCCGATGCGCGCGGTGCGGCGTCGGGGGTGATCAACGCCGGTGGCTCGTTCGGCCAGTTCGTGTTTGCGCCGCTGTTGCAGAAGCTGATCCAGTCGATCGGCTGGATGGGCGCAATGTGGGCGATGGCGGTGGCGGCGCTGGCGGCGCTGCCGCTGGTCGGCCGGCTCACGGCGCCCGGTGCCGCTACTGCAGCGGCGCCGGCGGCGGGGAGCGAGCAGCGCCTCGGCCCGGCCGTGCGCGCGGCGCTGAAGGACCGGAGCTACCTGCTGCTGCACGCCGGGTTCTTCACCTGCGGCTTTCACATCGCCTTCCTGGTCACGCATCTGCCTGGTGAGGTCGACCTGTGCGGCCTTCCGGCCGGGGTGGCCAGCACCTCGCTGGCCATCATCGGGCTGGCCAACGTGTTCGGCAGCCTGTTCGCCGGCGCCTGGGTGGGGCGCTACCGCAGCAAGCACGTACTGGCGCTGATGTATGGCTCGCGCGCGCTGCTGATCGCCTGGTACCTGCTGATGCCGCCCACCGCATGGACCTTCTACCTGTTCGCCGCCGGCCTGGGTTTCACCTGGCTGGCCACGGTGCCGCCGACAGCGGCGATCGTCGGCAAGCTGTTCGGTACGCGCTATCTGGCGACGCTGTTCGGACTGACGCTGCTGTCGCACCAGATCGGCGGCTTTCTCGGCGCCTGGCTGGGCGGTCTTGCGTTGAGCGCGTTCGGTGACTTCACCTGGATGTGGTACGCGGACATGGCGCTCGCCCTTGCCGCCGCACTGCTCAATCTCCCCATCCGCGAGGCGCGGGTGCAGCCGCTGCAGACGCACGCCGCCTGACCCGCCTGCGCGCGGCGATCGCGTCGTCCGCGGCTGAATTCAAGACCCACACGATGATCGGGCAAAGGAGCCTTGACGATGACACAGCCTCACTACCTCGACGACCTCACCGTGGGCCAGAGATTCGGCTCGGGCCGCCGCACGCTCGGACTCGACGCGATCCGGTCCTTTGCGGCCGAATTCGACCCGCAGCCTTTCCACCTCGACGAGGCGGCGGCGCAGGAAACGCTCTTCCGCGGGCTCGCGGCAAGCGGCTGGCACACTGCGGCGGTCACCATGCGGCTGCTGGTAGACAGCGAGTTCCGCCCGGCCGGCGGCGTGGTCGGCGCCGGCCTGGAGGAACTGCGCTGGCCGCGGCCGGCGCGGCCCGGAGACGAACTGCGTCTCGAGATCGAGGTACTCGATGTCCGCCCGTCGAAGTCGCGCCCGGAGCAGGGCATCGTCAAGGTGCGCGTCACGACGCTGAACCAGGACGATGAGGCACTGCAGGTCTACGTGGCGAATCTCGTGGTGCAGCGGCGGGCGTGAGCGGAGACGTCGCCCGGAGCCGAATCACGCTTCACGCATTGCCGAGCGCAGGCCAAGGTGGCGCACGAACGGGTCGAAGTCACGGTCGCTGAACAACAAGGCGTGGTCGTGCTCGATACAGCTCGTGGCGATCACGGTGTCGATGGTCTTGCGGACGGTGATACCGAGTGCCCGCAGCGTGCGGAAGTTGCGCGCGGCCTGGACGCCGATCGCGGCGCCGCCGAGGTTGAGCACCTCGAGCGCGCCGAGTAGCGTTCTTGCCTGCTCGAAGTCGCGGTCGCTGGTGAAACCTTGCAGGACTTCGGCGAGGATGAGGTCGCCGATGAGGATGGGCTCGCGGCCGAGCAGGGCGTCGAGGAAGTCCGCCTGCGGGGTGGGCATTCCGCGGAAATAGTCGATCCAGACGCTGGAGTCGACCAGGATCAACGGTCGGTCCTCATCGCGTCGAGATCGCCCTGCCAGTCGAGCTTGCCGTGCAGACTGCGGATCCTCTGCTGTTCGCACAGGCGCAGCAGGGTGCGCAGGCCGGTTTCGACCACTTCACGCTTGGTCTTGAGTCCGGTCATGCGCAGGGCGTCCTGCATCAGGTGGTCGTCGATTTCGATGTTGGTGCGCACGATGTGTATTCCTTTGATGATTGATACACATCATAGGCCCGGCGGCAGGCGATCGCAATGTACGGAGCTTCGAGCAACTGGCTTCAACCCCCCGTCAGCCTGCACGCCGCGTACTTGAACTCCGGGATCTTGCCGTACGGGTCGAGCGCCGGATTGGTCAGCATGTTGGCCGCCGCTTCCACGTAGCAGAAGGGTACGAAGACCATGCCTTCGGGCATCAGCGGGTCGCTGCGGGCGGTGAGCGTGATGCGGCCGCGGCGGGTCTCGATGGTAAGCGCGGCGCCGGGTTCGAGGCCGAGGCGGGCGAGTTCGCCGGGGGCGAGGGTGGCCACCGCGGCCGGCTCCAGCGCGTCGAGCACGCTGGCGCGGCGGGTCATGGAGCCGGTGTGCCAGTGTTCGAGCTGGCGGCCGGTGATGAGCACGGTGGGCCAGGCATCGTCGATCGGTTCGTCCGGCGGCAAGGGCACCGTCGGCCGGAAGCGGGCGCGGCCGCTGGCAGTGGGGAAGCGGTCGCCGAAGACCACGTCCAGGCCGGGCGCGTCGTCGGCCGGGCAGGGGTAGGTGACGGACTCCTCTGCGTCCAGCCGGTCCCAGCTGATGTGGTCGAGCGAGTGCATGCCGCGCTTCATCTCGGCGAACACGTCGCGCGGGTGGGTGTAGTGCCAGTCGAGGCCGAGCCGGCGGGCCACCTCCTGGATGATCCACCAGTCGGGGCGGGCGTCGCCCGGCAGGGGCACGGCGGCGCGGCCCATCTGCACCTGGCGGTTGGTGTTGGTGACGGTGCCGTCCTTCTCCGGCCAGGCCGAGGCGGGCAGGATGACATCGGCGAACTGCGCGGTCTCGGTGACGAACAGGTCCTGCACGACCAGGTGCTCGAGCTTGGCCAGCGCGCCACGGGCGTGCTCGAGGTCGGGGTCGGACATCGCCGGGTTCTCGCCCTGGATGTACATGCCGCGGATGGTGCCGTGGTGGATGGCGTGCATGATCTCGACCACGGTGAGGCCGGGCTTGTCGGCGAGCGGTGTGTTCCACAACTCCTCGAAAGCGGCGCGGATCTGCGCGTCGCCCACGGGCTGGTAGTCGGGGAAGACCATCGGGATGAGGCCGGCGTCCGAGGCGCCCTGCACGTTGTTCTGCCCGCGCAGCGGATGCAGGCCGGTGCCGGGGCGGCCGATGTGGCCGGTGGCGAGCGCGAGCGAGATCAGGCAGCGGGCGTTGTCGGTGCCGTGGGTGTGCTGCGAAATGCCCATGCCCCAGAAGATCATCGCGCGCTCGGCCTTGGCGTAGAGGCGGGCGATGTCGCGGATCTCGTCGGCGGTGACGCCGCAGGCGGGCGCCATGGCCTCGGGCGTCATCGGCGCGACGTGGGCCTTGAGCGCCTCGAAGCCCTCGGTGTGGGCGGCGATGTAGTCCTCGTCGTAGAGGTGCTCGGTGACGATGACGTTGAGCATGGCGTTGAGCAGCGACACGTCGCTGCCCGGGGTGAAGCGCACCATGCGGTGGGCGTAGGCGCCCAGGGTGATGCCGCGCGGGTCGAGCACGATGAGCTTGGTGCCGCGCTTGGCGGCCTGCTTGAAGTAGGTGGCGGCGACCGGGTGGTTCACCGTCGGGTTGCAGCCGGTGAGGACGATGACGTCGGCCTGCTGCGCCTGCATGAAGGAGGCGGTGACCGCGCCCGAGCCGATGCACTCGATCAGCGCCGCGACCGAGCTGGCATGACACAGCCGGGTGCAGTGATCGACGTGATTCGAATGGAAGCCGGTGCGCACCAGCTTCTGGAACAGCCAGGCCTCTTCATTGGAACACTTGGCGCTGCCGAAGCCGGCGAGCGCGTCGGGGCCGTGCGTGTCGCGCAGGCGGCGCAGACCGGCGGCGGCGAGGTCCAGCGCCTCGTCCCAGCTCGCGACGCGGAAATGGGTGAGCGGCTTGGCGGGATCGAAGTCGGGGTCGAGGCCCTTGGGCACGCCTTCGCGCCGGATCAGCGGCACGGTGAGGCGGGAAGGGTGGTTGGGGTAGTCGAAGCCGAAGCGGCCCTTGACGCACAGGCGGTTCTCGTTCGACGGCCCGTTGCGGCCCTCGACGAAGACGATTTTGTCGTGCTTGACGTGGTAGGTGAGCTGGCAGCCGACACCGCAATAAGGGCAGACCGAATCCACCTTGCGATCGGCGCACGCCGAGTCGCCGCGGCCGTGCTCATCGACGATGCGCGCCGGCATCAGCGCGCCGGTGGGGCAGGCCTGCACGCATTCGCCGCAGGCCACGCAGGTGCTGTCGCCCATCGGGTCGTCGAAGTCGAACACGACTTTCGACGCCGCGCCGCGGTGGGCGAGGCCGATGACGTCGTTGACCTGTACTTCGCGGCAGGCGCGTACGCACAGGTTGCATTCGATGCAGGCGTCGAGGTTGACGTGCATCGCGGTGTGCGAGGTGTCGGGCGGGGTCGGGGCTGCGCGGCGCTGCGGCAGGCGGCTGTGAGGGGCGTCGCGGGCGTCGATGTCGAGCGCCATCAGGTCGACCATCTCCCAGAAGTGGCTCGAGCGGTCGGGGCTGTCAGCGCGCGCCGGCTGGTCGGCGAGCAGCAGTTCCATGACGCCTTCACGGGCCGTGCGCACGCGTTCGGAGCTCGCGCTGCTGACCACCATGCCCGGCGTGGCGGGCCGGATGCAGCTTGCGGCCAGCGTGCGTTCGCCCTCGATTTCGACCATGCAGGCGCGGCAGTTGCCGTCGGCACGGTAGCCGGGCGCGTCCTTGAAGCACAGGTGCGGGATGCGCTCGCCGGCGCGCTTGGCGACCTGCCACAGGGTCTCCCCGGAAAAAGCCTGCACGCGGACGCCATCGAGGGTGATCTCGAAGGCGTCCAGCGGTGCAGTCAAGGAGGGAGCCGGAGAGGTGGAGGAGGCGGGGGACGCGGGAGCGGGCGTGCTCATGAGGCGGATTCCGTGTTGGCGGCGGCCGGGCGCAGGCGGATGCCCTGTCCTGCCAGTTCGACCGGGAAGAAGCGCAGCAGGCTGGTGACCGGGTTGGGCGCGGCCTGGCCGAGGCCGCAGATCGAGGCGTCCTGCATGACCTGGGCAAGGCGCTGGAGCTGGTCGGGGTCCCAGTCGTCGCGTTCGAGCAGGCCGAGCATCTTTTCGGTGCCGACGCGGCAGGGCGTGCACTGGCCGCAGGACTCGTCGGCGAAGAAGGCCATCAGGTTCTGTGCCACCGCGCGCAGCTCGTCCTGGTCGGAGATCACCACCACCGCGGCCGAGCCGATGAAGCAGCCATGCGGCTGCAGGGTGTCGAAGTCGAGCGGCAGGTCGGCCTTGTTTGCCGGCAGGATGCCGCCCGAAGCGCCGCCGGGCAGGTAGGCGAGCAGGCGGTGACCGGGCAGCATGCCGCCGCAGTATTCGTCGACCAGCTCCTGCAAGGTGATGCCGGCCGGCGCGAGGTGCACGCCGGGCTTGTTCACCCGGCCCGACACCGAGAAGCTGCGCAGGCCCTTGCGGCCGTGACGGCCCTGGCTGGCGAACCAGTCGGCGCCGCGCTGCCACAGCAGCGGAATCCAGTACACCGTCTCGACGTTGTTCACCAGCGTCGGGCGGTCGAACAGGCCTTTCTGCGCGACGAAGGGCGGCCGGTGGCGCGGCTTGCCGGGCTTGCCCTCGAGCGATTCGATGAGGGCGGACTCCTCGCCGCAGATGTAGGCGCCGGCGCCGCGGCGCAGGTGGATGAAGCCGGGCGCGGCCAGGCCGGCCGCCTCGGCCTCGGCGATCGCCGCGCGCAGTACCGCGTGCAGGCCGGGGTATTCGTCGCGCAGGTAGATGTAGAGCGCGGCGGCATCGACCGCCCAGGCGCTGATGAGTGCGCCTTCCAGGAAGCGATGCGGGGACTGCTCCAGGTAGTGGCGGTCCTTGAAGGTGCCGGGTTCGCCCTCGTCGGCGTTGATCACCATGTAGCGCGGCGCGGGTTCGGCGCGCACGAAAGCCCACTTCTTGAAGGTCGGAAAGCCTGCCCCGCCCAGGCCGCGCAGCCCGGCCTGCTCGAGCAGGCTGCTGAGCTGTTCGACGCTGACCTCGCCGCCGCGGGCCTGGGTGAGCAGCGCGTAGCCGCCCTCGCCGCGATAGGCGTCGAGGCGCGGCCAGTCGATGGGGGCGGGGTGAAGCGCCTCGCTCGCGAGCAGGGTGCGCACCGCCGCCGGCGTGGCGTCTCCAAGGTGGCGGTGGCCGACCTCGACCACGGGCGCGGCGTCGCAGCGCCCCATGCACGGCGCACGTACCACCCGTACCTGCTCCGGGTCGAGCTCGCCCGCCAGCGCCGACTGCAGGGCTTGCGCACCGGCGAGCTGGCAGGACAGGGAATCGCAGATGCGGATCGTCACCGCCGGTGGCGGAATTTCGCCGTCGCGGACGATGTCGAAGTGGGCGTAAAACGTGGCCGTCTCATAGACGGCAGCCATCGGCAGGTTCATCCAGTGCGCCAGCGCGCGCAAGTGGGCCATCGACAGGTGGCCCCGGGCGTCCTGCACGGCGTGCAGATGCTCGATGAGCATGTCGCGGGCGCGGCTGCGATCTCCGAGCAGGTGCTCGATCTCGCGCAGGGCGGCGGGATCGAGCTGGCGACCGCGCTGCGTGGCGCGTGTACGCCGCGTCGCAGCAACTGTCGACGCGGGCGAAATGCCGGATAGAGTCGATTGGGCCATCGTGATTGGGCTTCCCAGGCGTGCCTGGTGGTTTGAAGGAAGTGGGCTCAGCGCCCAAGGATGCGATCGAGCAGGCTGGCGAACCAGCTCTTGCTCGGCGCCTGGGGAGGCTGCCGGGGGGCAGGGCTGGGTTGCGACTGCGGCGCACGCGGCGCCGCGCTCTGGGCCGTCGCCGTCGCCGAAGCGGTGGCCGGGCGCTCAGGGGCTGCGGCCGGCTTTGGCGGTGTGGCTGCGCCGGTGCGCGCAGCGGCGGCAGGCGCTGCGGCCGCTGCCGGGGCTGCAGCGAAAGAGGTCGCCTGGGCGAGTCGTGCCTCGAGCAACTGTCGGTAATGACGCAGTTGCACGGAATCCTGGGGCGGGGTAGTGAGTCCGACGGTGGACGCGAGCTGCTCGAAGTGACGACGTAGGACCGAGTCGGTGGGCAGGGGACAGGCACTCATGATGGACGCCTCCTTGGTGGTTTTCGGTTTGCGCTGTGGATCGACGGCGAGCAGGGCTGGCGTGACTCCTTTCATTGCAAGCCTTGTGCCAGAATTGGGAGGCGTGTCCCTGCGCGGCTCGAGGCGCCTTTGTCGTGGGGTGCGCGCTGTCCGTCGGCTTGCGGGGTGAGGGTGGGCGGCGGGCATAGCCCAGCTTGATGCAGACCATTGTTCATCTGCATTTGCTTCAATCTTGGGCAGGTGCTACTTTTTTGAACATAAATATAAGTCGCATCCCGAAACCATGCTTTTCGGGAGCATACGGAGGAAGACCGACATGGCTGCTGTGCCGCAGTTGAAGGTGGCGCGCGAGGATCGAATTGCCGTCGCGCGCGAAAAGTTTTTCAACAGCGGGGTGCTGCCGGAAGACGATGTTTCGCCGCTGATCCTGCGCTCATGGGAGCGCTGCCGCGAGTCCGGCCTGGATCACCGTGGCGGTGGCAGCGTCGAGGTGGCCAGCCGCGGTCAGCTCGAGGAGTCGCGCAACCAGAGCACCAAGCTGCTCGATCTCGCCAGTGGCGTGATGGAGCACGTGTTCGAGCAGATTCGCGCCTCGGGCAGCATGGTCATCCTTGCCGATCCCGATGGCATGATCATCCACAGCCTCGGCGATGCCGCCTTCGTTGATCGCGCCCAGCGCGTGGCGCTGCAGCCGGGCGCCTGCTGGACCGAGACGCGACTGGGGACGAACGGCATCGGCACGGCACTGCAGGAGCGGACGCCGGTCGAGATCTTCGGCTCCGAGCACTACCTGGACCGCAACGTCTTCCTTGCCTGCTGCGCGTCGCCGATCTTCGATGCCCACGGTCGCATGGCAGGCGTGTTCGACATTTCCGGCGACTACCGCAACCCGCAGCGGCATACCCTCGGCCTGGTCCGCCTGTCGGTGCAACTGCTCGAGAAGCGCCTGTTCGAGTCCGAATTCGCCAAGGACATCCTGATTGCCTTCCACCCGCGGCCGGAGTACATCGGCAGCCTGCAGGAAGGGCTGATCGCGCTCAGCCCGGATGGCACCATTCTCGGCGCCAACCCGGCCGCGCGCGAATGGCTGTCGACACAGTCGGGCGACGCCGGCGCGCCCAATTTCAGCGATCTGTTCAGGCTCAGTTTCGGCGCCATTCTGGATCGGGCGCAGGCAAGCTCGAATGCACTCATCCGCCTCGGCATGAAGCAGGGTGGCGAGCTCTACGTGCAGGTGCGCAGCATGCGCCCGCTGGTGCTCACCCATGCCGGCCTGGTCGAGGTGGGCGAAGCGCGCGCACGCACACAGCCAGGGGTGAGCACCAAGGGCGGCGATCGCAGCGGCGAGCTGCGCTTGACGCTCGAATCGCTGGCGACGGGCGATGAGCGCCTGCAGCGCGCCATCGATCGCGCCAGACGGGTGGGCGGCAAGGACATCCCGCTGCTGATCCAGGGCGAATCCGGGGTGGGCAAGGAATTGTTCGCCCGCGCCTTCCACAACTCGAGTGCGCGTGCGGACGGTCCTTTCGTGCCGCTGAACTGCGCCGCCATTCCCGAGCACCTGATCGAGTCCGAACTGTTCGGCTACGTGGGCGGCGCGTTTACCGGCGCCCGCCGCGAGGGGGCGATCGGCAAGGTGCAGCAGGCCCATGGCGGCACGCTCTTCCTCGACGAGATCGGCGACATGCCGCTGGCGATGCAGACCCGTCTGCTGCGCGTGCTCCAGGAGCGTAGCGTGACGCCGGTCGGTGGCATGAAGGCGATCCCGGTCGATATCTCGCTGGTCTGTGCCACGCACCGCGTGCTGCGCGATGCGGTGGCCAACGGCGAGTTTCGCGAGGACCTCTATTACCGCGTCAATGGCCTCACCGTCACGCTGCCGCCGCTGCGCGAGCGCAGCGACGTGTCCAGCCTGGTCGATCGCCTGCTGGAGGCCGAAGCGCAGGATTCGGGGCGCAGTACGATCACGATCAGCGCCGAGGTGCGACGATTCTTCGAGACCTACCCCTGGCCGGGCAACATCCGCCAGCTGCACAGCGTGATTCGGGTGGCCGCCGCCTTGCTCGACGACGACGAGGACGAGATCGACTCGGTGCACCTGCCCGAAGAGCTGTTCGGGGCCGACTCCGCCAGCGAGCGCCTGGAGCCGTGTGCGTCATCGACGCCGGGCACGGTGGCGCCGGCCGCCCCGGCGCCGGCCGATCCGGCCGCCACGCGCAGCCTGGACGAGCTCGAGCTCGAGGCCATCGCTGCGGTGATGCACGAGGTCAAGGGCAACGTGTCGGCCGCCGCGCGCCGGCTCGGGGTGAGTCGCAACACGCTTTACCGCAAGCTCGGGCGCATGAGCTGAAGGCCCGCCCGCAGAAGCATCGGGCGGCGGCTTGGTACGATCACCCCAGTCGAGCCGCCGTCGAGGATTGGCATCCCGAGTTCGATCGATCCGCGCTACCCCGCAATCACCCTCAGCGGTTCTCGAAGCGCGGGCTGCGCTTGTCGAGGAAGGCGGCCATGCCTTCCTTCTGGTCGGCGAGCGCGAAGGTGGCGTGCAGCGTGCGGCGTTCGAACAGCAGGCCCTCGTTGAGCGGGCTTTCGAAGGCACGATTGACCGACTCCTTGAGCATCATCAGCACCGGCAGCGACTGCCTGGCGATGCCCACCGCGGCGGAGATGGCTTCTTCCAGCACCTTGTCGGCGGGGTAGAGGCGCGACACCAGCCCGCTGCGCTCGGCTTCGACAGCGTCCATGATGCGACCGGTCAGCACCAGGTCCATGGCCTTGGCCTTGCCGACCGCGCGCGGCATGCGCTGCGTGCCGCCGGCGCCGGGGATCACCGCCAGCTTGACCTCGGGCAGGGCGAACTTGGCCGTGTCGGCCGCGAACACCAGATCGCACATCATCGCCAGCTCGCAGCCGCCGCCCATCGCCACGCCGGACACCGCGGCGATGACCGGCTTGCGGAAGGTCTTCAGGCGCTCCCAGTTGCGCGTGATGAAGTTGGATTTGTATACATCCATGTAGCCCCAGGCCTGCATTGCGGCGATGTCGGCGCCGGCGGCGAAGGCCTTGTCCGAGCCGGTGATGACCACGCAGCCGACGTTGTCGTCGGCCTCGAAGGCGTCGAGCGCTGCCGACAGCGCGTTCATCAGCTCGTCATTGAGGGCGTTATGGACCTCCGGCCGGTTCAGCCGGATGAGGCCGACCCGGTTGAGGGTTTCGACGAGGATCGGGGATTTCACTCCGTGTTCTCCGTGTTCGATCACTGCGTGTCGGCGAACTGCCTGGCCATCTCGCGCAGCTTGAACTTCTGCAGCTTGCCGCTCGGTGTGGCCGGCATGCTGTCGACGATTTCGAGGCGCTCGGGGATGTACTGCTTGGTCAGCTTTTGTTCGTCGAAGTAGCGCACCATCTCCTCGAAGCTGAACTGACTGCCTGGTTTAAGCATCACGAACGCGCAGGCGCGCTCGCCGAGGCGCTTGTCCGGGTAGCCGACCACCGCGCAAGTCTGGATGGCGGGGTGCTTGTACAGCAGGTTCTCGACTTCCATGACCGGGATGTTCTCGCCGCCACGAATGACGATGTCCTTGCTGCGGCCGTTGATGCGCAGATAGCCCTCGTCATCGATGAAGGCGAGATCGCCGGTGTCGAACCAGCCGTCTTCGGACGTCGCGTTCAGATGGGGCCGCTTGAGGTAGCCGGCGAACAGCGAGGCGCCGCGGACATGCAGTGAGCCGGTCTCGCCGGGGGGCAGGGCCAGGCCGTTGGCGTCGACGACGCGGATCTCGATGCCGGGCACCGGGCGGCCGTCGGAAACACCGGATTTTTCCAGGGCGCGCCCCGGTTCGGTAATGGTGATCGCACCGTTCTCCGTCATGCCCCAGGCCGAACTGATGCGCAGTCCCATCAGGCGGTGCGCGCGCTCGATGAGGACTGGTGGAATCGGCGCGCCGGCGCAATTGAACTTGGTGAAGCTGGGGGACGTCTGTTCGCCGTCCTCGACGGCCAGGCACATGTCGGCGACGAAGGCTGCGGAGGCCATGCTGAAGGTGACGCCTTCGCTGCGGACGATGCGGAGCGCGAGCTTCGGATCCCAGATGTCCTGCAGCACGGTCGTCGAGTTCAGGATCAGGGGAAGCATCGCCAGGTAGCCGAACCCGGTGAGGTGGGCCATGGGCGAGGCGCCGAGCACGATGTCGGATGCCCCCAGTTCCATGACCTTGATGTAGGCGTGAAGGTTGGAGAACAGGGTGTTCGAGGTGTGCATCACGGCTTTCGGCTCGCCGGTGGTGCCCGAGGTATACATCAGCAGCATCACGTCGTCCGGTCCCAGGCCTTCCGCAGCAAGGGCTGGCGTGTCAGCGCGCATCAGCACATTGTCGAAGCTGTCCTCGCCTTCGCCGCCGATGACGACCAGACGCTTGAGGTGCGGCAACTCGGGCAGCATGGCGCGCGCCATCGCCTCGTAATCGTGGTTGCGGAAGGTCTTCGGGACGATGAGGACCTTGGATTCACCGAAGTTGAGCATGAACTTGAGTTCATGCTCGCGGAAGATGGGCATCACCGGATTGGCCGCGGCGCCGAGGCGGGCGCATGCCAGCGCGATGGCGATGAACTCCCAGGTGTTGGGCAACTGGAAGGTGACGACATCGGACTTGCCCACCCCCTGCGCCGCCAGGCCGCGCGCAATCAGGTCGGCGCGGCGGTCCAGTTCGCGATAGCTCAGGCGGAGGGGTTCGGCCTGGTCCTGGCGGTAGGACACCACGGCCGTCTTGTCCGGGCAGTGCGCGAGGGCGCGCTGGAAGAAGACGTTGATGGTCTCGTCGCGCCAGAATCCGGCGGCCTTCATCGGCCCCATGCGCGGGGCGAGCAGTACGGGATCGAAGTTCATGCTGTTCTCCTGACTAGGTCCGCGTTACTGCTTGACCAGCGGACACTTGGATTGGGCCAGCGGCAGCGCGGCGTCGCTGGCCGGGATCACGGCGCGGACGTGGTAGTAGTCCCAGGCTTCCTTGGATTCACTCGGCTTCTTGACTTCGAGCAACAGCATGTCGTGGGCGAACTTGCCGTCGGCGCGGATCTGGCCCTTGAACAGGCCGTCATCGATCTCGGTGGACTTCAGGTACTGCATCACCGCGGTGGCATCGTCGGTGCCGGTCGCCTCGACCGCCTTCAGGTAGTTCAGCACCGAGGAGTACACGCCGGCCTGCGCCATGCTCGGCATCTTCTTGGCCTGCTCGAAGAAGCGGCGGCCGAAGGCGCGCGTCTTGTCGTCGCGGTCCCAGTAGAAGCCTTCGGTCAGCGTCAGGCCCTGCGCGGTCTCGAGACCGAGGGCGTGCACGTCGTTGATGAACAGCACGATCGGCACCAGGGTCTGGCCGGCAGCGGTGATGCCGAACTCGGAGGCCTGCTTGATCGCGGTGATGGTGTCCTGGCCGCCGTTGGCGAGCGCGATCACGTCGGCCCGCGAGGCCTGCGCGCTGAGCAGGAAGGAGGAGAAGTCGGCGTTCGGGAAGGGGTGCTTGGTCGAGCCGACCACCTTGCCGCCGCTGGCGGTCACCACGCTGGCGGCGCCGTTCATCATGGCTTCGCCGGCGGCGTAGTCGGCGGCGATGAAGTACCAGTTCTTCTTGCCGGCGTTGACCATGGCCTTGGCGGTGCCGGCGGCGAGACCGTAGGAGTCGTACACCCAGTGCACGGTGTTGGCGTTGCAGCGCTCGTTGGTAATGGGTAGCGAGGCTGCGCCCGAAACCAGCGCGATCTTGTTCTTCTGCGCGACGACGTCCATCACCGACAGCGCGACGTTGGTGGTGACCAGCTCGGTGATGACGTCGACCTTGTCGCGATCGATCCAGCTGCGCGCGCGCTCGGCGCCGATGTCGGCCTTGTTCTGGTGGTCGGCGCTGACGATCTCGATCTTCTTGCCCAGCACCGTGCCGTCGGCGGAGAAATCCTTCACCGCCATCTGCGCAGCGATCACCGAGCCCTGGCCGGTGAAGTCGGCATAGGTGCCGGCCATGTCGGTGAGCACGCCGATCTTGACCACGTCGTCGCTGATCGCGGCGTAGGCAGGCGCGCTCACCACACCCATGAGGGCGAGGGCGCAGGCGAGGCGGGTGGGGGCGCCGAACTGCGCGCGGGCGGGTTTGGCGTGCTGGATTGTGGTCTGGTTGTGCATGTCTCGCTCCATTTTCATCTGTTCATGTGGACGGTCGCCGTCGAGGCAGCGCAAAGCTATCGGCAGGGCTTCTAGAAGTCAACAGCTTTACCTAAAAAAGCTGATGGCTGGATAGATTATTGTGCAGTGCACAACAAAGAGACGAAAAAAAAATCAATAAAAACAGGTAGATCGAAGTTCGTTGTATTGGGGTGGTGTGTGCGCTGGGCGCTCTGTTCGTGCAAATGCGTAAAGATATTGACAGATAAAATCGCCTGCTCCTAGAATGGCCTCACTCACAACGAACAGAGGTGCAGGCGATGGATTTCAGTCTGAGTTCCGAGCAGCAGGCGCTGGTCGACATGGCGGGTCGCTATGCCCGCGAACGTCTGGCACCGGGCTACAAGGCACGTGAAAAGGCCGAGCGCGTCGAGCGCGAGATCATTCTGGAAATGGGTGGCATGGGCCTGCTCGGTCCCGAGCTGCCCGAAGAAAAGGGCGGGCTGGGCGTCGGCTGCGTGAGCAGCGGCCTGCTGCTCGAGCAGATCGCCTACGGCGACTTCAACGTCTCCTACGTCAATCTGCTGGTGTCGCTGTGCGGCCAGATCGTCGCCACGCACGGCCGCTCGGACGAGGCGCGCGACTGGCTGGCCGAGGTGGTCGCCGGGCACAAGACGATCGCGATCGCGCTGACCGAGCCGAGCGCCGGTTCCGACGCTGCGCGGCTCAAGCTCAAGGCGGTGCGTGACGGCGACGACTTCGTGCTGACCGGCGAGAAGACCTCGATCTCGATGGCGACCCAGGCCGACGTGGCGGTGGTGTTCGCTCGCACCGGCAGCGAGGCCGATGGCGCTCGCGGCATCAGCGCCTTCCTGGTGCCGATGGACCTGCCCGGTGTGTCGCGTACCACCTTCGACGACATCGGCACGCGTCCGGTCGGCCGGGGCTCGATCTTCTTCGATGGCGTGCGCATCGGCCGCCACATGATGCTCGGCGACGAGGGCCAGGGCTTCATCCAGGTCATGCAGGGCTTCGACTACAGCCGCGCGCTGATCGGCCTGCAGTGCATGGGCGTGGCCCGTGCCTCGCTCGACGAGACCTGGCGCTATGTGCAGGAACGCGAAGCCTTCGGCAAGCCGATCGGCGAGTTCCAGGGCGTCACCTTCCCGCTTGCCGAGGCCGAGACCCTGTACGAGGCATGCCGGATGCTGTGCCTGCGCACACTCTGGCTCAAGGACAACGACCTGCCGCACACCGCCGAGGCGGCGATGTGCAAGTGGTGGGGGCCCAAGCTGGCCTGCGACATCATCCACCAGTGCCTGCTGACGCACGGCCACGGCGGCTACGGCGGCGACTACGACTTCGGTCAGCGCTACCGCGATGTCATGGGCCTGCAGATCGGCGACGGCACCGCCAACATCATGAAGATGATCATCGGCCGCCAGAAGATCGCCCAGTACCGCATCTGACGCAGCCGTACCCGAATCACGCCCGGCCGCGGCCGGGTTCCCGAGATCAACAGCATCGGCGCCTTGCTGGCGCACCCGGCCGGCGCGCCGGCAAGCATTTCACCTAAGGAGCAGGGACATGAAAGGACTCAAGGACAAGGTTGTGATCGTCACCGGTGGCGGCGGCGGCATCGGTTCGTCGATCTGCCGTCGTTTCGCCGAGGAAGGTTCGGCGGTGGCGGTGTTCGACATCAACAAGGACGCCGCCGAAACGGTCGCCGCGGGCATCCGTGACGCCGGCGGCAAGGCCCAGGCCTTCGCGGTCGACCTGACCAGCCAGGAATCGGTGGTCGCTGCCGTGAAGGCCGCGGAAGCCGCGCTCGGCGCGACCGACGTGCTGGTCAACAACGCCGGCTGGGATCACGCCGCGCCCTTCCTGAAGACCGACAAGGCGCTGTGGGAAAAGATCGTCGCGGTGAACCTGTACGGCGCGCTGTACATGCACCACGCGGTGCTGCCGGGCATGTCCGAGCGTGGCCGTGGTCGCGTGGTCAACGTCGCCTCCGACGCCGCCCGCGTCGGCTCCTCGGGCGAGTCCGTGTATGCCTTCTGCAAGGGCGGCCTGGTGTCGTTCTCGAAGACGCTGGCGCGCGAACTGGCGCGCAAGCAGATCAACGTCAACGTCGTCTGCCCCGGCCCGACCGACACCGCGCTGTTCCGCGACTTCGCCGGCGAGGGCGAGAAGGGCGAGAAGCTCAAGGACGCGCTCACCAAGGCCATTCCCTTCGGCCGTCTCGGCCAGCCGGATGACCTGGCCGGCATCGTCGTCTTCCTGTCGAGCGATGAAGCCTCCTTCATCACCGG
The DNA here is from genome assembly GCF_047806685.1 of Thauera sp. WH-1. NCBI lineage: Bacteria > Pseudomonadati > Pseudomonadota > Betaproteobacteria > Rhodocyclales > Zoogloeaceae > Thauera > Thauera sp. WH-1. The sequence continues at coordinate 7,789 of NZ_JBLQGP010000008.1, read as the reverse complement.
TCAGATCATCAGCGCCTCCGGCGGCCTGACGATGGCTGGCTAAGCCCGTCCCGCCTGTAGTACTCAAATTCAAGGAATCGAGAACATGCAATACGAAGACATTCTCTACACCAAGGCCGACGGCATCGCCACCATCACCATCAACCGTCCGAAGCAGTTCAACGCCTTCCGCGCCCAGACCTGCGAGGAGATGATCCACGCCTTCAAGGATGCGGACTTCGACAAGAGCATCGGCGTGGTCGTGCTGACCGGCGCCGGCGAGAAGGCGTTCTGCACCGGCGGCGACCAGGGCACGCAGGACGGCGGCTACGGCGGCCGTGGCGTGATCGGCCTGCCGATCGAGGAAGTGCAGAGCGCCATCCGCGACATCTCCAAGCCGGTCATCGCCCGTGTCAATGGCTACGCCATCGGCGGCGGCAACGTGCTGGTCACGATCTGCGACCTCGCGATCGCCTCGGACAACGCCCAGCTCGGCCAGGCCGGCCCGCGCGTCGGCTCGGTCGACCCCGGCTTCGGCACCGCGCTGCTGGCGCGCGTCGTCGGCGAGAAGAAGGCGCGCGAGATCTGGTACCTGTGCCGCCGCTACACCGCGCAGCAGGCGCTGGAGATGGGCCTGGTCAATGCGGTGGTGCCGCAGGCCGAGCTCGACGCCGAAGTGAAGAAGTGGTGCGACGAGATCGTCGACAAGAGCCCGACCGCAATCGCGCTGGCGAAGAAGTCGTTCAACGTCGATACCGAGATGATCCGCGGCATGGGCGGCCTGGCGATGCATGCGCTCAAGCTCTACTACGAGACCGCCGAGTCGGCCGAGGGCGGCAACGCCTTCCGCGAGAAGCGCAAGCCCGACTTCCGCAAGCACCAGAAGTAAGGCGGTACGGCGCGGCACGGGACTCCCCTCCCTCCTCACTCGTGCCGCGCCGCGACCTCCTGCTTCTACAGCCACACCCCTACCGCCACGGAGACAGACAAGAATGATCCGCGACCAGGAAACACTGAACATCCTGCTGGACACGATTTCGCGCTTCGTGCGCGAACGCCTGGTGCCGGCCGAAAACATCGTCGCCGAGACCGATCGCATTCCCGACGACATCGTCGCCGAGATGAAGGAGCTGGGCCTGTTCGGGCTGTCCATCCCCGAAGAGCATGGCGGCATGGGATTGACGATGGAAGAGGAGGTGCTGGCCACCTTCGAGATCGGCCACACCTCGCCGTGCTTCCGTTCGCTGTTCGCCACCAACAACGGCATCGGCGGCCAGGGCATCGTCATCGACGGCACGCCCGAGCAGAAAGCCCATTACCTGCCCAAGCTCGTCACCGGCGAGTACATCGGCTCGTTCGCGCTGACCGAGCCGGACAGCGGCTCGGACGCCGCCAGCCTGCGCACCACGGCCATCCGTGACGGCGACTTCTACGTGCTCAACGGCACCAAGCGCTACATCACCAACGCCCCCGAGGCCAGCATCTTCACCGTGATGGCGCGCACCGACCCGGCGAAGAAGGGCGCCGACGGCATCTCGGCCTTCATCGTCGAGCGCGGCACGCCCGGCCTGTCGCTGGGCAACCCGGACGAGAAGATGGGCCACAAGGGCTCGCACACCTGCGACGTGATCTTCGAGGACTGCCGCGTGCCGGCCGCCAACCTGATCGGCGGGCGCGAGGGCGTCGGCTTCAAGACCGCGATGAAGGTGCTCGACAAGGGCCGCATCGCGATCGCCGCGATCTCGGTCGGCGTCGCCGAGCGCATGCTCGAAGACGCGCTGCGCTATGCCTGCGAGCGCAAGCAGTTCGGCAAGCCGATCGCCGAGTTCCAGCTCATCCAGGCGATGCTCGCCGACAGCAAGGCCGAGCTCTACGCCGCGCGCTGCATGGTGCTCGACGCCGCCCGCCGCCGCGACCAGGGCCTGGACGTGGGCACCGAGGCCTCGTGCGCCAAGATGTTCGCCTCCGAGGCCTGCGGCCGCATTGCCGACCGCGCGGTGCAGATCTTCGGCGGCGCGGGCTACCTGGCCGAATACGGCATCGAGCGCTTCTACCGCGACGTGCGCCTGTTCCGCCTGTTCGAAGGCACCACCCAGATCCAGCAACTCGTCATCGCCCGCAACATGATCCGAGCCCACAACGGCTGAGGCTTCGCCGCCGCCGCATCCCGTACCGAAGACCCGTAAAGGAGAGACACATGAGCAACGAATTCAAATGGGACGACCCGCTGTTGCTGGACCTGCAACTCACCGAAGACGAGCGCATGATCCGCGACGCCGCCCAGGCCTATTCCCAGGGCAAGCTGCTGCCGCGCGTGCAGGAAGCCTTCCGCAACGAGAGCACCGACCCGGCGATCTTCCGCGAGATGGGCGAGATGGGCCTGCTCGGCCCGACCATCCCCACCGAGTACGGCGGCGCCGGCCTCAACTACGTCGCCTACGGCCTGATCGCGCGTGAGGTCGAGCGTGTCGACTCCGGCTACCGCTCGATGATGAGCGTGCAGAGCTCGCTGGTGATGGTGCCGATCTTTGAGTTCGGCACCGAGGCGCAGAAGCAGAAGTACCTGCCCAAGCTCGCCAGCGGCGAGTGGATCGGCTGCTTCGGCCTCACCGAGCCCAACCACGGCTCCGACCCGGGCTCGATGATCACCCGCGCCCGCACCGTGCCGGGCGGCTTCAGCCTGTCGGGCAGCAAGATGTGGATCACCAACAGCCCGATCGCCGACGTCTTCGTGGTGTGGGCCAAGGACGACGAAGGCAAGATCCGCGGCTTCATCCTCGAGAAGGGCTGGAAGGGCCTCAGCGCCCCGGCCATCCACGGCAAGGTCGGCCTGCGTGCCTCGATCACCGGCGAAATCGTCATGGACGAGGTGTTCGTGCCGGAAGAGAACGCCTTCCCCGAGGTGCGCGGCCTCAAGGGCCCCTTCACCTGCCTCAACTCGGCGCGCTACGGCATCGCCTGGGGTGCGCTCGGCGCTGCCGAGGACTGCTGGCACCGTGCCCGCCAGTACGTGCTCGACCGCAAGCAGTTCGGCCGCCCGCTCGCCGCCAACCAGCTCATCCAGAAGAAGCTCGCGGACATGCAGACCGAGATCACGCTCGGCCTGCAGACCTGCCTGCGCGTGGGCCGCATGAAGGACGAGGGCATCGCCTCGGTCGAGGTCACCTCGCTGATCAAGCGCAACTCCTGCGGCAAGGCGCTCGACATCGCCCGCATGGCGCGCGACATGCTCGGCGGCAACGGCATCTCGGACGAGTACGGCGTCATCCGCCATGTGGTGAACCTGGAGGTGGTCAACACCTACGAAGGCACCCACGACATCCATGCGCTGATTCTTGGCCGCGCCCAGACCGGCATCCAGGCCTTCTCGGGCTGATCACGCGTGCCGCGGCAACGCGGCAGAGGAGGAGACCATGAGCCACAAGACTGCAGCAGCAGCGAACACGGCATCCGATCTGATCCTCGAAACCTCGGGACTCGTCAAGGAGTTCCGCGGTTTCGTGGCAGTCGATGGTGTGGACCTGAAGATCCGGCGCGGTGACATCCACGCCCTGATTGGCCCCAACGGCGCGGGCAAGACCACCTGCTTCAACCTGCTGACCAAGTTCCTGCAGCCCACGCGCGGGACGATCCGCTTCAACGGGCGGGACATCACCAAGGAAACGCCGCAGCGCATCGCGCGCATGGGCATGGTGCGTTCGTTCCAGATCTCGGCGGTGTTCCCGCACATGACCGTGCTCGAGAACGTGCGCATCGCGCTGCAGCGCAAGCTCGGCACCACCTTTCATTTCTGGAAGTCGGGCCGCAGCGTCGATCATCTGAATGATCGCGCGATGGAACTCCTCGCCGAGGTCGGCCTGGAGGGCTACGCCAGGATGATCACGGTGGAGATGCCCTACGGCCGCAAGCGCGCGCTCGAGATCGCCACCACGCTCGCGCTCGAACCCGAGCTGATGCTGCTCGACGAGCCCACCCAGGGCATGGGTCACGAGGACGTCGACCTGGTGATGCAGCTCATCAAGAAGGTCTCCGCCAATCGCACCATCCTGATGGTCGAGCACAACATGAAGGTCGTGTCCGGCATCTGCGACACGATCACCGTGCTCGCCCGCGGCGCGGTGCTCGCCGAAGGCGATTACGCCGCGGTGTCGTCCAATCCGGTGGTGATCGAGGCCTACATGGGCAGCGAGGCTGCCGAACTTGCCGGAGCCCACTGATGAGCGCCACCGAATACCTGCGCGTGTCCAAGCTGCACGCCTTCTACGGCGAGTCGCACATCCTGCACGGCATCGACTTCACCGTGCGCCGCGGCGAATGCGTGAGCCTGCTCGGGCGCAACGGCGCCGGCCGCACCACCACGCTGCGCGCGCTGATGGGGCTGACCGGCAAGCGCACCGGCTCGATCATGATCAACGGCCGCGAGGCCATCGCCATGTCGCCGCACAAGATCGCCCAACTCGGCGTCGGCTACTGCCCGGAGGAGCGCGGCATCTACTCCGCCCTCACCACCGAAGAGAACCTGTTGCTGCCGCCCCGCGTCGGCAGCGGCGGCATGAGCGTCGAGGAAATCTACGAGATGTTCCCCAACCTCGCCGAACGCCGCCACAGCCAGGGCACCCGCCTGTCGGGGGGCGAGCAGCAGATGCTGGCGCTCGCGCGCATCCTGCGCACCGGCGCCCGCCTGCTGCTGCTCGACGAGATCTCGGAAGGCCTCGCGCCGGTGATCGTGCAGAAGCTCGGCGAGATCATCCGCCAGCTCAAGCAGAAGGACTACACGATCGTGCTGGTCGAGCAGAACTTCCGTTTCGCCGCACCGCTGGCCGACCGCATGTTCGTCGTCGAGCACGGCCAGATGGTGGCCGAGATCGCCCAGAACGAGCTGTCGGGCCGCATGGGCTACCTGCAGGAACTGCTCGGCGTCTGAGCCGGGTTCCGCCTTCGTCGCGTGCGCGCGCAAACCCTCACAATCGGAGTCCTGCCCAATGAATGAAGTCTTCGGCATTCCGCTTCCCGCCTTGCTGGGCCAGCTCATGCTGGGTCTCGTCAACGGCTCGTTCTACGCCCTGATGAGTCTTGGCCTCGCCGTCATCTTCGGCATGCTGCAGATCATCAACTTCGCCCACGGCGCGATGTACATGATGGGCGCGATGTTCGCCTGGATGGCCATGGTGTATCTGGGCATCGGCTACTGGTGGTCGCTCGTGCTGGTGCCGTTCGCGGTCGGTGCCATCGGCATCGTCATCGAGCGCTTCCTGCTGCAGTGGATCTACAAGCTCGACCACCTCTACGGCCTGCTGCTCACCTTCGGGCTGGCGCTGATGATCGGCGGCGGCTTCCGCTACGTGTTCGGTGCCGCGGGCCAGCCCTACACCATCCCCAAGGAGCTCTCCGGTGTCATCGATCTGGGTTTCATGTTCATGCCCAAGTACCGCCTGTGGGTGATCGTGGCCTCGCTCGCGGTGTGCTTCGCCACCTGGTACATGATCGAGAAGACCCGGCTGGGCGCCTACCTGCGCGCCGCGACCGAGAACCCGAAGCTGACCCAGGCTTTCGGCATCAACGTGCCGGTGATGGTGATGCTGACCTACGCCTTCGGCGCCGCGCTCGCCGGTTTCGCCGGCGTGCTGGCGGCCCCCACCACCCAGGTCAGCCCGCTGATGAGCGCGAACATGATCATCACCGTGTTCGCGGTGGTGGTGATCGGCGGCATGGGCTCGATCATGGGCTCGATCGTCACCGGCCTGGGGCTCGGCGTGCTCGAGGGCCTGACCAAGGTCTTCTACGCCGAAGCCAGCTCCACCGTCATCTTCGTCGTCATGGTCTTCGTGCTGATGTTCCGCCCGGCCGGCCTGTTCGGAAAGGAGAAGTAAATGAACCCCAGAATCGCCAACGTCGGCTACCTCATCGGGCTCGTCCTGCTGCTGCTGGCACCCGCCGTGATCTATCCGGTGCTGATCATGAAGGTGCTGTGCTTCGCGCTGTTTGCCTGCGCCTTCAACCTGCTGCTCGGCTACACCGGCCTGCTGTCCTTCGGCCATGCGGTGTTCCTTGGCAGCTCGGCCTACCTCACCGGTCACGCGCTCAGTGCCTGGGGTCTGCCCACGCTCGCCGGCCTGGCCTTCGGCACGCTCGCTGCCGCAGCGCTCGGCCTGGTGATCGGCGCGCTCGCCATCCGCCGCCAGGGCATCTACTTTGCGATGGTCACGCTCGCGCTGGCGCAGATGGTGTATTTCATCTTCCTGCAGGCGCCTTTCACCGGCGGCGAGAACGGCCTGCAGGGCGTGCCGCGCGGTAGCGTGTTCGGCTTCGACCTGGCGGACGACTACAAGCTCTACTATCTGGTGGTGATCCTGTTCGCCGCGGCGTTCTGGCTGATCCTGCGCACCATCCAGTCGCCCTTCGGCCAGACGCTGAAGGCGATTCGCGAGAACGAGGCGCGCGCGATCTCGCTCGGTTATGACGTCGATCGCTACAAGCTGCTCGCCTTCGTGCTGTCGGCCGGCATCGCCGGCCTGGCCGGTGCGCTGAAGACCCTGCTGTTCGGCTTCGCCACGCTGACCGATGCGCACTGGCACACCTCGGGCGAGGTCGTGCTGATGACCCTGCTCGGCGGCATGGGTACGGTGATGGGGCCGATCGTCGGTGCCGGCGTGATCGTGACCCTGCAGACCGAACTCGCCGACAAGCTCGGCTCGCTGGTTGCCGTGGTCATGGGCGGACTGTTCGTGTTCTGCGTGCTGGTGTTCCGCCGCGGCATCGTCGGCGAGGGGATCGCCCTGTTCAACCGCACGATCGGCGAGAAGACGCGCTGATCGGGGTGCGGGAAACGTCGTCATGGAGAAGGCAATGAACGATGCAGCATTGATGAGCGTGACCGAGGCTGTCGATCATGTGATGAGCAAGCGCCGCTCGGTGCGCGCCTTTCTGCCGGAAAGGGTGGCGGACGGCACGATCGACGCCATCCTGCGGGTGGCGGCGCGCGCGCCTTCGGGCACCAACACCCAGCCGTGGCGGGTGCATGTCCTCACCGGCGCCACGCTCGGCCGGCTGGTGGATGCGGTGTGTGCCGCCTTCGATGCCGCCGATGGCAGCCACAAGCCGGAGTACGACTACTACCCGCCGGAGTTCTTCGAGCCCTATCTCGGACGCCGGCGCAAGGTGGGCTGGGACCTGTACAGCCGCCTCGGCATCGCCAAGGGCGATGGGGCACGGATGAAGGCGCAGCACCGCAGGAACTTCGAGTTCTTCGGCGCGCCGGTGGGCCTGATCTTCACGATCGACCGCCGGCTGGGCAAGGGCAGCTGGCTCGACTACGGCATGTTCCTGCAGAACGTCATGCTCGCGGCCGAGGCACGCGGGCTGGCGACCTGCCCGCAGGCGGCCTGGATCGACTACCACCGCATCATCGGCGAGCAGTTGCAGCTGCCGCCCAACGAGCAGGTGGTGTGCGGGATCGCACTCGGCTACGCCGACCCCGACGCGCCCGAAAACGCGCTCGTCAGCGAGCGTGCCGAGCTGGCGGAATTCGTCGTCCGTCATCCATGAAACAGTATGCCGGAGAGGTTTTTCCTGCCGGCGCCATCGATGTGTAGGTGCTCCGCAGGGAGCAGCTTCGTCAAGGGAGAAGAGGCATGAAGGTACTGGTACCCGTGAAGCGGGTGGTCGATTACAACGTCAAGGTTCGCGTCAAGGCCGACGGCAGCGGCGTGGATCTGGCCAACGTCAAGATGTCGATGAACCCCTTCGACGAGATCGCGGTGGAAGAGGCGGTGCGCCTGAAGGAAGCGGGCGTCGCCACCGAGGTCGTCGC